>JBKJKM010000174.1:0-80808 GCA_046597375.1 Acidimicrobiales bacterium
CTGCAATGGGACCACGTCGAGCCGGTATGCGTGGGCGGCGTCACCAGCTACGCCAACGAAGACGCCAAATGCTGGTCATGCCACAACCGCAAGTCCGAAGCCGAACGAGCAGCCGGCGTTTACCTCGCCGGCCGCGCGATGAGCGCTCGACCAACCGCCGAGCCTCCATGAGCGCCGGAGAACGAGACCTGCACGACCGAACCGTCGAGCGAAAGGGATGGACGGATGGGATGGGGACCAAGAGTCCGGGGCTCGGGCGGTGTCGCACCGGTTCGGTACGTTGGGTCGATGGCCTCCGACGACATCGTCACCGCACACCGCGCGGCGGCCGTCGGTGACGCGCCGCACCGACTTCTGGGTCGGATCGAGCGCGAGGAGCTCGAGCGGTCGACGCTGGCGCCGGGTGCCGCTCGGGCTGTCGGGGCGGGTTCGCGAGCCCGACCGGAGGAGCCCGATGCGGTGCGGACGTGCTTCGAGCGCGATCGCGATCGCATCCAACACTCCCGCCCTTTCCGGCGGCTGGCCGGCAAGTGCCAGGTGTTCGTGGCCCCCGATGACGACCACCTCCGCACCCGGCTCACCCACGCCATCGAGGTCGCGCAGGTGGCCGTCGGCATCGCCCGGCCGGCTGGGCTGAACGTGGCGCTGGCCGAGGCGGCGGCTCTGGCCCATGACTGCGGGCACGGTCCCGCGGGGCACGCATCGGAGGAAGCGTTGTCACCGTTCGTCGAGGGCGGCTACCACCATGCGGTGTATGGCGCCGACGAGATCCTGGTGCCGCTCAACCTGTGCGCCGAGACCCTCGATGCCGTGCGCAACCACTCGTGGAACCGGCCGGCGCCGATGACGGCCGAGGGCGAGGTCGTGGCGTGGGCCGACCGGATCGCCTACGTCTGCCACGACTTCGAAGACGCCGTCCACGCCGGCATCGTGCGCCCGGACGACCTGCCAGCGCTCGTACGCGACGTCGTCGGCGCTCGGCGATCGGCGCAGCTCAACGGGTTCATCACGTCGATGTTGTCGTCGATCGCGTCGACCGGTCGGGTGGGTATGGGTGCCGACGAGGCTGCGGCCCTTGCCGCCTTCCGTGCCTTCAACTTCGAGCGGATCTACCTGCGGCCCGAGAGTGTGCGCCAAGCCGACCTCGTGATCGAGGTGATCCGGGCGCTCACCGAGTGGTTTGCCGCCAACCCCGAAGCGCTGGGTGGCGAATTGCGGCCAGAGGATGATCCGGTGGCCGCCGCCGTCCGCCATGTGAGCGGCATGACCGACCGCTTCGCCCTCCGGATGGCCGAGGAGCATCTCGGCTGGGATCCGGCCAAGCTGCCACGCGGCGTCTGAGCCGTGGCCCGCATCGTCGAAGCGCTGGCGCCAGGTCGCCTCGGCCACGAGTTTCGTTGGCTGCTGGCGTCATCGTGGGTATCCAATCTCGGTGACGGCATCGCCATCGCTGCCGGACCCTTGCTGGTCGCCTCGCAGACCCGCAACCCGTTGCTGGTGGCGTCGGCCGTCCTGTTGCAGCGGCTGCCCTGGCTGATCTTCGGCCTCCACGCCGGGGCATTGGTCGATCGACTCGACCGTCGCGCCATCGTCGTGACCACCGATCTGCTTCGAGCCGGCGTCCTGGCCCTGCTCACCCTGTCGATTCTCACTGACACGGTCTCCATCGCCATCGTTCTGGCGGCGTTGTTCATCGTGGGCACGGCCGAGGTCTTCGCCGACAACGCCTCGGCCACGCTGCTGCCGATGTTGGTGCCCCGGGCCGACCTCGCCATCGGCAACGCCCGCCTTCAAACAGGCTTCCTGACGGTAAACCAGCTGGCAGGGCCCCCGATTGGGGCGGCCCTCTTCGCCGCCGGCGCCCTCTGGCCCTTCCTGGCCCAAGCCGTGATGGTCGCCATGGGGGCACTGCTCGTTTCACGGGTGGTGCTGGCGTCGCGCGTCGGAGAGCCGGTGGCCGACCGGCACGTGGGCCAGGACATCGCCGAGGGGTTTCGATGGGTGCGGCACAACGCCGCCGTGCGCACCCTCGTGCTCACCATCTTCATCTTCAACATCACGTTCGGGGCAGCGTGGTCGGTGCTGGTGCTCTATGCCACCGAGCGCCTCGGCATGGGCGAGGTCGGCTTCGGCCTCTTGACGACGGTCTCCGCCATCGGCGGGCTCCTCGGAGGCGGCACGTATGGCTGGATCACCCGCCACCTCCGCCTCGGCGACCTGATGCGCATCGGGTTGCTCGTGGAGACGGTGACCCATCTCGCGCTGGCTCTGACGACCCGCCCCGCCGTGGCCATGGTCATCTTCTTCGTCTTCGGGGTGCACGCGTTCATCTGGAACACCACGTCGATCACCGTGCGCCAGCGGGCGGTCCCCACCGAGCTGCAGGGTCGGGTCGGCAGCGTGAACAGCATCGGCACCTACGGCGGACTGGTGGTCGGTTCGGCTTTCGGCGGCCTCATCGCGCAGCTGTGGGGCGTCACGGCCCCGTTCTGGTTCGCCTTCGTCGGGTCGGGTGTCTTCGTCGTGGCGATCTGGCGGCAGCTTGCCCACATCGCCCACGGCGACGAAGCCGGCGACGAGGAGCAACCGCTCGCCGGCGGCAACGCCACCGACGGTGTGGTCCGGGTGGGGAACACCGTCCGACGACCGTGGAAGCCGACGACCGATGCGGCTCACGCCGTGCTGCAGCACCTGGAAGTGGTCGGGTTCGATCACGCTCCTCGGGTGCTCGGGGTCGACGCCGCCGGGCGGGAGATCCTGAGCTTTGCGCCGGGTGAGACCATCTGGCCGAACCATCCGACCCTCTTGCACGACGACGCCGGGCTGGCCCGAGGCGCTCGTCTGGTGGCCGACTTCCACGCCGCTGTGGCCTCGCTCGCCCCGCTCCCGCCGGACATTGGGTGGTGGCCGGGCGTCCGTGATCCGGCCGGCGGCGACCTGGTGCTCCACGGCGATCTGGCGCCCTGGAACATCGTCGTCGACGGCGATCGTTGGACGATCATCGACTGGGACGGCGTCGCACCTGGCCGGGCGGCGTGGGAACTGGCCTATGTGCTGCACACCTTCGTGCCGCTCTGGCCGGACTCACCCTTCGACGATGCCGACACGGCTCGCCGGATCGCCGTGTTCGCCGAGGCCTACGGTGCCGGCGCTCCTCTCATCGAGGAGGCGCTGAGCCTGGTTCCGGCGCGCACTCGAGCCTTGGCGGCGGCCACCGCTGCGGGAGCGCAGGCGGGCGATCCGGCGCTGGCCCGGCTCCATGCCGATGGCCACACCCAGCTCTGGCTCGACGCCGCCGATCACGTGGAGCGGCGGATGGCGGCGTGGCAGCGGGGCGGGTCGACGAGGTCAGCGTGACCGGGTGCGGGCCTTGCGGGGGCGGTCGGCGGGGTCGACCTTGAGACCCATCTCCCGAAGCCAGCGCGGGGCATGGCGTCCGGCCCACCGCCGACTGATCGGACCGCGCACCATCGATCCGAGGGCGTCGCGGTCGCCGAAGGCCTTGGCGACGTGGCCGATCAGCACACCCAGGAGGGCGAAGGCCGTCCAGTCGTGTACGAACGTGGCGCCCGTGCGCCACGTCAGTGGGAACGGGCCGAACCACTTCATGATCGAACCTGTCACCACGAGGAGCAGGACGGCTCCGAGGGTGAAGGCGGCGTTGAGCTTCTGGCCACCGTTGAACTTGCCGTTCTCGACGAACGGGTCGCGCCCGAACGACCGCAGCCACCGACGGTCCATGTCGTCGAGGCGACCGAGGCGGCGGACATCGATCGCCAGTTGCGTCATCCAGGGGCCGAGTCGGACGATCAGGAACGGCAGAGGGATGGCCAGGCCGGCGTAGACGTGGATGTTCTTCACGACCTCCCGCCGGCCGACCAGGGCGGCGAGGGCGGGGACGTAGAGGGCGGCCGCCGTCAGCAGGCAGGCACCGACGAGCGAGGCCGAGGCCCAGTGCACGTTGCGCTCGGGGCGGTCGAAGCGGAGGACCTGGTCGGCGACGAGCGCCGGCCCGGCGTCAGGCGGTCGGCGTGTCGGAGCGGCCATTGCTGGTTCCCACCCAGGCGTCGATGTCGTAGCCACGCTCTTCCCAGAAACCCGGAATGACCTCGTCGACGACCTCGACGCGGTTGAGCCACTTGATCGACTTGTAGCCGTACATCGGTGCCATGAGGAGGCGAACGGGGCCGCCGTGGGCGGCCGAGATCGGCTTGCCCTCCATCTCGTAGACGACGAGCACGTCGTCGCGGCGAGCCTGTTCGAGGGTCAGGCTCTCGGTGTAGACCCCGTCGAACGAGAACAGGCGCAGCGCCGTTGCCCCGGCCCGCACGCCCGCCGCATCGAGGAGCTCGGCGAGCTTCACGCCTTTCCACTTGACCTCGGGCACCCGCCAGCCGGTCACGCACTGGAAGTCGACGGTGATCGACGTCGGCTTCATCGCCGTCAGCTCGGCGAAGCCCATCGCCAACGGCCCGTCGACCATCCCGTCTATGGCGAAGCGGTAGTCGGCGGTCGACTTGCGGGGCAGGAACCCGGTCACCGAGTAGATCCGGAACCGGCCACCCGATGGCAGCAGGGCGGCGATGTTGGGCGAGAGCACCGACGCGAGGCGGTCTTGGGTGGCCTTGCCGAACAGAATGCCGGCGGCGCCCAGGCCGAGCATGCCGAGCACGATGCGACGGCCGATCGGCGTGCCCTCAACGACCGGATCGGCGATTCCCGGCTCGAGCGTCTGCATGTCATCCAAGGTACGGCGCCGGTTGCGACGCGGGACGGCAGCCGACCGGTGTTCCGGGAATCGTAAGGACCCCGTCGACGACTACCGGATGGTGAGCTCGGGACGGTAGATCTGCTTGGGAGCGTTCCCGACCACGAACTCGGCCATGGCCGTGAAGGCGGAGGCGACCTCGCCGCCGGGGTCAGCGGCCATGACAGGGAAGCCCTCGTCGCCGCCCTCGCGCAGCGCAGGGACCAGCGGCACCTGCCCGGCCAACGGAACGCCGAGCTTGTCCGCAAGGAGTTGACCGCCCCCGGCCCCGAAGAGCTCGTAACGCTTGCCGTCATCGCCGGTGAACCAGCTCATGTTCTCAATGACGCCGTGCACCTTGAGGTTGACCTTCGTCGCCATGTAGGCCGAACGTTGCGCCACCCGCTGGGCGGCTGGCTGCGGCGTCGTCACGACATAGATCTCGGCTCGCGGGAGGTATTGCGCCATCGAGATGGCGATGTCGCCGGTGCCCGGAGGCATGACGACAAGGAGGAAGTCGGGCTCGCCCCAGTAGACGTCGGTGAGGAATTGCTCGAGGTACTTGTGCAGCATGGGGCCACGCCAGATGACTGGCTGGTCCTCCTCCACGAGGAAACCCATCGAGAACGCCTTCACGCCGAAGGCGACGGGTGGCACGATCATCCCGTCGATGACGACGGGATCCTGGTCGATGCCGAGCATCTTGGGAAGCGAGAACCCGTAGACGTCGGCGTCGAACAGTGCGACCTCGTAGCCCTGCTTGGCCAGCGCCAGGCCGAGGTTGACCGTGACCGACGACTTGCCGACGCCACCCTTGCCCGAGGCGATACCGAGCACTCGCGTCTTGACGCCTGGCTCGTTGAACGGGATCACCTTGCGGACGGCCGGCTGGCCGCCGTGGTCGTGTCCGGCATGATCGCCGGCCCCGCCGCCACCCCGGCCCAGCTTCACCTTGAGGGCGGTGCGCTCCTCGTCGTTCATCACCGTCATGTCGACGGCGACTCGATCGACGCCAGTGAGCGCACCGACCGCGCCGGTGACGCGGCTCGTGATCTCGGCCCGCAACGGGCAGCCGGCGACCGTCAGGGCGATGAGCACGGTGACGACACCGTCGGCGATGGCGACGTCGCGGACCATGTCCAGCTCGACGATGCTGCGGTTGAGCTCCGGGTCCTGGACGGGGCGGAGGGCCTCGATGACCTGGTCTCGGGTGACGGGCATGTGTGGGGCTCCAGAGGGGACGGGGGGATTTCCCCTATGACCGTAGGTAATATTAACGACGTGGCCCCGGTACCCCTTGCGGGCGACGACTTCAGCGCCATGGTCGCAGCGGTCACGTCCGCCTTCGGCGACCCGACCCGACGCGAGATCTACCTCGTGGCCCGGGGCTCGGAGCAGGGCGTCACCGCCGGCGAGGTGGCCGAGACGTTCTCCCTGCATCCCAATGTGGCCCGACACCACCTCGACAAGCTCGCCGCCGGCGGCTACCTCGACGTGCACGTCGTGCGTTCCGATCACGGCGGCGCCGGCCGGCCATCCAAGCGGTACAAGGCGTCGGGCAAGGAGTCGATCGACTTCCCGGCGGCCCGTGACGATTTGATCGTCACCCTCCTGGGCAAGACGCTCGCCCGCCTTCCGGTGGAGGAGGCGGAGGCGCTGGCCGAGGAGGTCGGCGAGGAGTACGGCCGGTCGATGGCGGCGGCCATGTCTCCCACGGACGGAGCCCGGTCGCGCAAGGCGGCCATGCAGGCGGTCGCCGACGCGCTGACGGCGCACGGGTTCGCCGCCCACGCCGAGGCGCGGGGCAACGGCTCGCTCGCCATCATCAACGAGCACTGTCCGTTCGGTGCCACCGCCCACGAGCACCCGGTGATCTGCGCCATCGACCGCGGCATGGTGCGCGGCATGTTCGCCGGCCTCTACGGCGACACCATGCCGTCCACCGAGTCGAGCCGAGCCTTCGGCGACTCGGCCTGCGTGACCGTCATCTGATGATCTCGGTCGGGTGAGCCGGCACTATCTCGACCACGCGTCCAGCTCGCCGTGCCGGCCGGAGGTGGTCGAGGCGATGCTTCCGTGGCTCACGGGTGACGGCGCCGCCGACCCCGGCCGCGTCCACACCGAGGGCCGCATGGCCAGGACCGCCCTCGAACACGCACGCGAGCAAGTGGCGAACCTGCTGGGCTCCCGTCCGCGCGAAGTCGTCTTTACCAGTGGCGCCACCGAGGCGATCAACGCGGCGACGTTCGGCGCCGCCGCTCGTGTCGCCGGAGACCGGATCGTGGCGACGGCGGTGGAGCACTCGGCCGTGCTCGAGTCGAGCCGACGCCACGACCTCGTCACGATTGCGGTCGACGGCCACGGGCGGGTCGACGCCGACGAGGTGCTGGCGACGGTCGATGCTGCGCCAACGGCGCTCGTGCACGTGCAGTGGGCCAACCACGAGGTCGGGACGCGCCAACCCGTTGCCGCGGTCGTCGCCGGATGTCGGGAGCGCGGCGTGCTGGTACACGTCGACGCCGCCATCGCCGCCGGTCACGACGACATCGACTTCATGTCGTTGGGCGCCGACCTGTTGTCGATCAGCGGACACAAGCTCGGCGCTCCGAAGGGCACCGGTGCCCTCCTCGTCCGCCGAGGCCTCCGCGTCGACCCGTTCATCGTCGGCGGCGAACAAGAACGGGCCCGACGTGGTGGGATCGAGAACGTGCCGGCGCTCGTCGGCTTCGGCGCGGCGGCCGTTCTCGCCGACCGAGACCGCAACGAGCGGGCTGAGCGTTGCCGGCGCCAAACCGAGGCACTGGTCGAAGCGGCGCTGGCCGTTGACGGCGTGCGGACGTACGGCGATCAGGTCGACCGTATCGACCACCTCGTCTGCCTCGGCGTCGACGGCGTGGAGGCCGAGGCGGTGCTCCTCGGCCTCGACCAAGCGGGCATCGCCGCCCACTCGGGAAGTGCCTGCTCGTCAGAGTCACTCGAACCGAGTCCGGTGCTGTTGGCCATGGGCGTCGAGGCCGAGCGGAGCCTGCGCCTCAGCGTCGGGTGGTCGACGACCGAGGCCGATGTCGAGGCCTTTGGGCGCGCCTTCCCCGATGTCGTCGCCCGACTCCGCTCCCTGCGCTGACGACCATTGCGCGGCGAAGCCTCAGTACTCAGTCGCCCCAGTGGCGTTGCTCGAGGAACGGGTCGCCGTACATGTGGTAGCCGTTGCGCTCCCAGAACCCTGGCCGATCCTCCGCCAGGAACTCGATGCCACGCAGCCACTTCGCCGACTTCCAGAAGTAGAGGTGGGGCACGAAGAACCGCAGTGGGAACCCGTGCTCAGGATCGAGGGGGCGGCCGTCGAACTCGTACGCCAGCAACGCCTTGGGCTGCTCTCGCCCGAGGACGTCCTCGACGCCCATCACATCGGCCAGCGGCACGTTGGCCGTGAATCCGAACTCGCTGTGGCACAGCAGGTGCGTGGCCTCGTCCCGCACTTCCACGAGGTCGAGCACGGCGTCGAATGGCACGCCCTTCCACACCGTGTCGAACTTCGACCACTTCGTCACGCAGTGGATGTCGGTGGTGAGCTCGACGCTTGGAAGCTCGAGGAGCTGCGCCCACGTCAGGGTCACCGGAGCAGCAACGAGGCCGGCGATGTTGAAGTCCCAGTCGTCGAGGCGGCCCTCGTAGTCGGGCACACCACCGGCATGGAGCACCGGGAACCGATCGGTGAAGTACTGGCCGGGCGGCAGTCGAGCGGGGTCGATCCCCAGCTGTTCCAAGGCCTTGCGGTTACGGTCGAAGAACCCCATGGACGCCATCGTACGATCGGGCCGGGCTCGACTGGCATCGGTTGAGGACTGTCAGACCCCGAGGGCTCGTTCGACCAGGTCGATGCCGAAGTAGACCACGAAGAGGACGGCGATGAGGAACAGCAGTGGGTGCAGCTCGGACCGCCGGCCGCGGGCCAACTTGATCACCGCGTAGGAGATGAACCCGGCGCCGATGCCGTTGGTGATCGAGTACGTGAAGGGCATCAACACGATGGTGAGAAAGGCCGGAATGGCGAGGTCGTAGTCGTCCCACGGGATGTGCTTCACCTGCGTCATCATCAGGAACCCGACGACGACCAACGCGGGAGCCGCCGCCTCGTAAGGAACGATCGAGAGGATCGGCGCCAGGAAGAGGGCCACGACGAACAGTGCGCCGGTGACGACGTTGGCCAGGCCGGTTCTGGCACCGTCGGCCACCCCGGCGGCCGACTCGATATAGCTCGTGTTCGACGACGCCGACGCCATGCCTCCGGCCACCGCCGCCAGCGAGTCGACCAGGAGCACCGGCTGCACGCCCGGGAGGCGGCCGTCCTCGTCGAGCAGGTCACCTTCGGCGCCGACGCCGACGACCGTTCCCATCGTGTCGAAGAAGTCCGCCAACATCAGGGTGAAGACGAAGAGCAGGGCGGCGACGACCCCGACCTTGGCGAACGATCCGCCGAGGGAGAACTGGCCGAGCAGACCGAAGTCAGGTGCGGCGAAAACTTTGTCCGGGAACTCGGGCACGTTGAGCCCCCAGCCCCGAGGGTTGAACTTGCCATCGGCGCCGAACTGCGGCGCCACATCGAACACGGCCTGCACGATCATGGCGAACACCGTCGACACCACGATGCCGATGAGGATGGCACCACGGACCCGACGGGCCACGAGGACAGCCGTCAGGAGCAGTCCGACGGCGAACACGACCGTGGGCCACCCGAGCAATCTCCCCCCGACCCCCAGCCCGACGGGCACCGGGCCCGCCTCGGTCCGGCGCACGAAGCCGGCGTCGACGAAGCCGATGAGGGCGATGAACAATCCGATGCCCACCGAGATCGCCTGCTTCAGCGGAAGCGGGATGGCCTCGAACACGGCGACTCTGAACCCGGTCAGGACGAGCACCGTGATGACGATGCCCTCGAGCACCACGACACCCATGGCGGCCGGCCACGACATCACCGACGCCAGTTGGAAGGCGACGACGCCGTTGAGGCCGAGCCCGGCGGCGATGGCGAACGGGTAGCGGCCGACGATGCCCATGAGCAACGTCATGACGGCGGCGACCAGTGCCGTCACCGTGGCCAACTGGGCGAAGTCGAGGCTGGCCCCGTTCACGTCCTTCGCACTCGAGAGGATGATCGGGTTCAACACGATGATGTAGGCCATCGTGAAGAACGTGGCGAGCCCGCCGCGCACCTCGGTTCGCACGTTCGAGCCCCGGTCGGTGATCTTGAACCAACGGTCCAGTGCTTGCATGCGCGAAGCGTACGGACGTGGAGTCAGCTGGGCGCGGACGCCCCGCCGTCGGCGGTGACGTCGGCGGGGACGTCGGCCTGGGCCCGTCCCTTGACTTCTTCGAAGGTCGCCAGCAGATCGGGCGGCGGTCTCGCGTCGATCCCTCGCTGGAAGGCCTCGACGGCTTGCGCCGGCTCGGCCTTGGCCCGCCACAGGATCATTCCCCGGAAGAAGTGGGCGTCGGGATAGCCGGGGTCGAGAGCGATGGCGCGCTCGATGCTGGCCAACCCGGAGTCGACGAGGCTGGCATCGACACGGCTGAGCAGCCAGCCGCGTTGCGTCAGCGCCACGGGGTTTTCGGGGTCGTCGTCGAGGAGGTCGTCGTAGACGCGCACCGCCTCGAGGATGCGTCCTTCGCTGGCCAGCACCTGGGCCCTCGTGATCCGGTCGTTGCTGCCCTCGACGATGTCCCCGCTCACCTCGTCGGTGGACAGCCGCTCACCGGACGAGCCGGCCACGACATAGCCGGCGCCACCGGAGACCAGTGCCAGCACCACAACGGTTGCGGCGAGCTTGCCCCGACCTGCTCGACGAGGTGCGGCGATGGCCGGCGGCTCGACCTCCGTCGCGTCGCCCTCCGTCGCCTCCCGCTCGTCGAGGAGGCGCAGCACGGCGGCGGCGCGGGCCGTGTAGTCGTCACGGAGGGCTTCGAAGTCGCCCTCGTCGAGGTCGCCGGCGGCCCGCTCCGCATCGAGGTCGTGGAGCGAGCGAAGCAAGAACTCGCGTTGTTCGAGCAGGTCGTCGGTCATGACCGCAGTGCCTCCTCCACCCGGGCTCGGTCATCGGCCGTCGGCTCGACGCCGTCGCGACGCCAACGACGGAAGGTGAAGACCAAGCTGGCCACGGCAACGATCCCTCCGGCGACCGGCAACGCCCACACCAGTCCGGCCACCCCGGACGACTCGGGCCGGAGGAGGATGTCACTCCCGTACCGGCTGGCCAGATAGGCGCGAATCTCACGATCGCTCTCGCCGTCGCGCAGTCGGGTGCGGATCTCGTCGCGTACGGCTTGTGCAGCGGCCGCATCCGACTCGACCGCCGACAGACCGGCACACGTCGGGCAGCGCACCTCGGCGGCGATGGCATTCACCCGGTCGGATTCCGTTCGCGGGGCGCGGTCGCCGGTGGCGCTCACCCCGAGGGCGAGGAGTAGTACCCCGGCCATGATGAACCACGGCAGCCACCGCCTCACGACCGGCTCTTCAACGCCCTCGCCTCGACGAGGAGCTGTTCGAGCCGATCGCCGTCGACCTCGCCGATGATGCGGGTGAGGACGATGCCGTCGGGCGAGATCAGGAAGGACTCGGGTGGTCCTCGCACGCCGAAGTCGAGGCTCACCTTGCCGCGCTCGTCGGCGATGACCGGCCAGTCGCCGCCGCGCTCGTCGAAGAACCGGCGGGCATCGTCGACCTCGTCGTCGAAGAGGACGGCGAGCACCGTGGCGTCACCGGCCTCCCGGTGGGCCGCCTGGAACCGGAGGAGGTCGCCGTGCTCGCGCGCACAGGGCACGCACCAGCTGGCGAAGAAGTTGAGGAGGACGTAGCGCCCACGCAGTTGCGAGAGGCGCACGGTGTCGCCGTCGAGGTCGGGACCGATCACCTCGGGCGCCGGCTTGCCCAGCAGCGGGCTGTCGGCGGCGGCAGACTCGGCCGACTTGCGGGTGGCCAGTACGAGAAGGAAGGCCACGGCGAGGACGGCCAGCCCGAGAGCGACCCACCGGGCGGTTCGGGGGCGGCGACCGACGGCGGGGGCTGCAGCCGTCACGCGACCGGGCCGACGGCGACCGGCTGGCGCCCTTCGGCCTCAACCTCAGCCGCCGGGATCGGCTCGGACACCGGTCGCATCGGGTCACGGCGGCGACGACTGGGCACGGCCGCCATGATCGTGCCGAGCCCGATGAGCCCGCCGCCGATCCAGAGCCACACCACGAGGGGCTGGACATTCACCCCGATGACGGCGACGTCGCCGTCCTGCCTCGGTGCGACGACCAGCGTGAGGTACACGTCTTCGCGAACACCCGTGCGCACCGATGGCGTGCCGATGGTCTGGGTGGCGAAGGGGTAGTTCGACAGGGAGGGCCGGTAGACACGCCCGCCGTCGATGCGCACCTTGGCCTCGACGGAGGTGCGGTTGGGATGGCGGACCCGCTCGATGCCCTGATACGTGAAGCGGTGTCCGAGGGCCGACACGGAGTCCCCCGGACGCACGCGCACCTCCGCCCGTTCGCCATAAGCCGAGCTGGCGGCGAAGGCGACGCCGATGAGGATCACGCCGAGGTGCACGATCATGCCGCCGTTGGCTCGACCGACCAGGCCCGCAAGCCCCTGGCGGCGGGTGGCGACCACGAGCTGGCGCACGGCGGCACCAGCGGCGAACCCGCCGAGACCGAAGGCCAGCACGGGAGCGAGACCGCGGGCGCCGACAGCGACGGAGCCGACGACCGCTGCTGTGCCCGCCCATGCCGGCCATTGGAGGCGGTGGCGGAGGAGTTCGCCCGACGCCTTGCGCCACGGCATCACCGGTGCGACGGCCATGAGGAAGAGAAGGGCGAGCCCGAGGGGCATCGTCATGCGGTCGAAGTACGGGCGGCCGACGGAGATGCGGTTGCCGTTGATGGCCTCGACGATCAAGGGGAACACCGTGCCGAGCAACACGATGAAGGCGAAGGCGGCGAAGAGCACGTTGTTGGCCAAGAACGCGCCCTCGCGCGACATCGGGGAGTCGATCGAGCCGGGCGAGCGCAGGGCATCACCCCGCCAGCCGATGAGACCGATGGACACGATCACGGTGAGGCCAAAGAAGGCGAGGATGGCCGGGCCGATAGGCGACTCGGTGAACGCGTGGACCGAGTCGAGGACGCCGGAGCGCGTCAGGAACGTGCCGAGGATCGTGAGGCTGAACGTGGCCACGAGCAGCGACAGGTTCCAGACCCGGAGCATCCCGCGACGTTCCTGCACCATCACCGAGTGGAGGTACGCCGTGCCGGTGAGCCAGGGGAGGAACGACGCGTTCTCCACCGGGTCCCAGGCCCAGAAGCCGCCCCAGCCGAGGACTTCGTAGCTCCACCAGGCGCCGAGCACGATGCCGACGCCGAGGAAGCCCCAAGCGAAGAGCGTCCAACGTCGGGTCTCGACGAGCCATCCTTCGCCCACGCGCCCTGTCACCAAGGCGGCGATGGCAAAGGCGAAAGGCACGGTGAACCCGACGTAGCCGAGGTAGAGCATCGGCGGATGGATCGCCATCAGCGGGTGGTTCTGCAGCAGAGGGTTGGGGCCGGGTCCGTCGGCCGGGAGAGCACCGATCACCGCCTTGAACGGGTTGGCCGGGCCGACCATCAGACCGAAGAAGAAGGCCGTGACCACGAACATCGTCAGCAGGGCCCAACCGACGAGTGGGTCGTGCATCCGGCCGCGGAAGCGGACGGTGATGACGGCCAGGTAACCGGCGAGCACGAAGCCCCACAACAGGATCGAGCCTTCGAGCGCCGACCACATGGTGGCGATCTTGTAGAGCAGTGGCGTGGCCCGGGCCGAGTGGTCGGCCACGAAGACGAGCGAGAAGTCGTTGGTCAGCAGGGCTCGTTCCATCACCCCGACGGCGATGACCGCCGCCCCGAGGACGAGCCAGGTGAAACGGTGAGACGAGACCCGCAGCAGGGGCCGATCCTTGATGAGCCCGACGGCCAGCGTGCCGGCACCGAACACGGCCGCCAGGAGGCCGAGCAGCACGGCCCCTTGGCCGAGAAACGCCGGGCTCACGGCACCGCGCTTCCGTCGTCGCCCTTGCCCTTGCCGACGTACTCGTCGACACGGTCGGGGTTCTGTTCGCGGTACTCGCTCGTGTGCTTCACCATGATGCGGTCGCTGGCGTAGACGTCGCCGTCCCACCGCCCTTCGAGCACCACCGGGATGCCGGGCTTGAACAGCTCGGGCGGATCGCCCTGGTGCACCACCGGCACGGTCTCGCCGGCACTGATGATCTCGAAGCGCACGACGTCGCCGGCCTGTCGCACCGAATCGGTGACGACGGCGCCCTCGACCCGGAAGCGCCGGGTACCGAGCTCGTCCTTCTCGGCCACGGCCTCGTCGGCCGTCTTGAAGTACACGGTGGCGTCACCGAGTCCCTTGTAGGCCAGGAACCCGATGGCCAGGAGCACGATCGACACCACGACGAGGATGCGGGCGCGACTGGCGGCGGGTCGCACCGGGCGGACGCGCGGCGCGGCCGGGACGGAAGGAGCGGTCATCGGTCGATGCGCCGACGCAACGCGCGGGCGCGCCGCGTGACTCGGAGCGCATACGCGCCCAGGGCGATCAGGGTGACGCCGTAGCCGGCGTAGACGTAGGACATCTAGACCAACACACCCGAGGTGTCGTGGCCTTCGCGACGCCGCTCGGCGAGCGCCGAGGCGAGCCCTTCGTCTTCGAGCTCCTCGGCCAGCACCTCGACGCGATAGCGCCGCAGGAGGAGCCATCCGTACATGAGCGTCATGGCGACAAAGCCGACGAGCATCACGGCGATGTATTCCCCGTCGAGCTCGCGTGACGGCGCGACGTTGGCCAGCGAGCGTCCCTGGTGCAGGGTGCGCCACCAGGTGACGGCGAAGTGGTTGACCGGGATCACGACCACGGCGCTCAGTCCGGCGACGGCACTCACCAGCGCGCGGCGATCGGTGTCGACCGAGACCCTCCGCAGGGCGACGTAGCCGAGCAGGAGGGCCAACATCAGCGCCGACAGCGTGAGCCGGGCGTCCCAGACCCACCACACGCCCCAGGTGGGGCGACCCCAGATCGAGCCGGTCACCAACATCAGCGCGGTGAAGAGCACTCCGACCTCGGCCGAGGCGGCGGCCAGCCGGTCCCATCGCCGCGCCCGGGTGGCCGGGAGCAGCCACAGGGCGCTGGCCACGGCCATGACACCGAAGGCGAGGTAGGCCGTCCAGGCGATCGCCGGATGGATGGCGATGAGCCGGGCGTATTCGTCCTGCTCCGCCGTGGGCGGCAACCGGAGACCCAGAACCATCGTCGTCACCACGGTCACGCCGGCGGCGATGCCGAGCAGTCCGTCAGCCAGCCGGGCGCGCGTAGACATCACGAGTCCTCCAGCAACGGGCCGAAGGCCAGGGCACCGACGGCGGCGTAGATCACGGCGAAGGCGCCGAGAAGTCGCACCCATGACCACCCGTCGGCAGCCGACTGCCCCAGGGCCGCCTCACTGGCGCGCGTCGCCGCCAGCACCACGGGGGCCACGATGGGGAGCAAGAGGAGCGGGAGCAACGTCTCGCGGACACGCACACCAGCGGCCAGCACGCCATAGACCGTGCCGGCGGCGGCGAGACCGAGGGTCGCAGCGAGGCAGGTGACGGTGAGGAGCACGGCCCCGGCCAGTTCGACGTCGTACAGCACCACCACGCCGACACCGAGGAGCACCTCGAGGGCCAGCAACTCGACGGCGATGGCGCCGGCCTTGCCGAGGAAGATACCGGCGGGATCGAGCCCGCTGAGGCGGAGCCCGTCGCGGGCGCCGTCGGCCGACTCGATGGCGAAGCTGCGCTGGATGGCGAGCAGTGCACTGAAGGTCACCGCCAACCAGAAGAGTCCGGCGGCGGCGCGTGTGAGCAATCCACGGTCGGGCTCGAGGGCGAAGGCGAAGAGGACGAGGACGAGGACGGCGAACGGCGCCACCTGGTTGAGGGTCACACGCGACCGGAACTCGATGCGCAGATCCTTTCCGGCCACGAGAGCGGCGTCGCGCAACATCAGGGCGCGCCGACGAGCTGTGAGGCGAACGGCTGGGTCTCGTGCACCTGGCCACCGACCACCGTGAGCTGACGCTCGGCCAGCGCCGAGGCCCGGTCGAGCTCGTGGGAGGCGAAGACGATCGTCGTCCCGGCGGTCGCTGCCTCCCGGACGAGGCGGTCGACGAGATCCCGTCCCGCAGCATCGAGACCGGCGTGCGGCTCGTCGAGGAGCCACAGTTCGGGGGCGCGTGCGACGAGCACGGCCAGCGCCGCACGACGGCGTTGGCCGGCCGAGAGCCGGGCGACGACCACGTCGGCCAGGCGGCCGTCGAGGCCGAGGCGGGTCAGCGCCGGATCGATGGTCGACGCCGGCGCCCCGGCCGCCCGGACGGCGAAGCGGAGGTTGTCGAGCACGGTCAGCTCCTCGTAGAGGAAGCTGGCGTGGCCCAACAGCCCCACCTGGCGGCGGAGTGACCGACGGTCTCGTCGGAGGTCGGAACCGAGCACCTCGGCCTCCCCATCGACGACGGCGAGCAGGCCGGCGCAGGCGCGGAGAAGCGTGCTCTTGCCGGCTCCGTTGGGCCCCGACAGGTGGACGATCTCCCCGTGCTCGACGAGGAGGTCGGCACCGGCGAGAGCGGGGAACCGGCCGAGCAGGACGACGGCTCGGGACAGACGGACAGCGGGCGCCATGGGCGGGCCCATGGTACGACCGGCCTGGTCACAACTACCAGGCAGGCGCAGGGCGGGTGGGGCCGCCCAGGCGTCCGCGAGCGGTACCCTCCCCTCCCGACATGGGCGTGCGACGGATCATCGCTGGCATCGGCCGTACGTGCATCGCCTCCGGCGTGCTGATCCTGTTGTTCGTCGCCTACCAGTTGTGGGGCACCGGGGTGGCCGAGGCGAGGAGCCAGGATCGCCTCCGGTCGGACTTCCTCGATGCCCTGGAAGCGCCGGTGATCACCACCACGTCGACGGCGCCCGTCGTCACGATCCCCGGCCAGGCGACGACGACAACCACCGTGTCCCCCGCACCGCCGACGCCCACCGGCGAAGCCGTCGCCATCATCCGCATCCCCAAGATCGGGGTGGAGAAGGCGGTCGTCGAAGGCGTGGGCGTCAACGCACTGAAAGAGGGGCCAGGGCACTACCCGACCACTCCCCTTCCCGGCCAGCCGGGCAATGCCGCCATCGCCGGCCACCGCACCACCTACGGCGCGCCCTTCTACCGGACCGACGAGCTGGTCGCCGGCGACCTCATCCAGGTGACGACGCGCCAGGGTGAGTTCACGTACAAGGTCCGTGAGAAGAAGATCGTGCGCCCCACGCAGAACGAAGTGCTCGACGCCTCGGACGAGAACCTACTGACGTTGACGACCTGCAATCCGAGGTTCAGCGCCGCCCAGCGCCTGATCATCGTTGGTGAGCTGATCGACAACCCGGCGCCGGCCACACCGCTGCCCGCGCCGGTGCCGGAGCCCGCCGACCCGGCCGAGCCCGACCTGGAGCCCGACCTGGAGCCGGAAGAGTCGACGATCCCCGACGAGGAGGTCGCGACCCCGTCCCTCGACGAGGCCAGCGTGTCGGGCGATGCCACGGCCAAGGGCCCGGCGATCCTGTGGGGTCTGCTGGCGGCCTTCGTCTGGCTCGTGACGTGGCTGCTGTCCCGCCGGTGGGGCCGCCTCACCGCCTACGCCATGGGCACGCCGGTGTTCCTCGTCGTTCTCTTCGTCTTCTTCGAGAACTTCGCCCTCCTCCTGCCCGCCAACGTCTGAGCGGAGCCCGTCGGAGCGACGGGTACGGACCGCGGCGTCGGGAGCGCCAGCGAGCAGCCGCTGTCGAGCGGCAAGGCCTCGGCCCGGAGGGCGCCGCCGCAGAGCGAGACCAAGAACGCCGTCAGATGTTTGCGAGGCGGCCGAGGCCGATGTCCTGCATGAAGCGCTGCATGGCGCCGGCGAGGGGGCCGAGGCGGTTGGTGAGCAACAGCACCCCGAAGACGACGAGGAACGATCCGGACACGAGGTTGAGCACTCGGAAGTGGCGCTTGACCCACCCGAAGACGCCGGTGAGACGCCCGAGGGCGAGGCCGGCGGCCACGAAGGGCACGCCCAGGCCGAGCGAGTAGGCGATGAGGAGGAAGATGCCGCGGGCCAACGTCGATTGCGTGGCCGCCGTGCTGAGCACCACCGACAGAATCGGTCCGATGCACGGCGTCCAGCCGAAGGCGAAGGCCATGCCCATGAGCGGCGGGGCAAAGGTGCCGAGCGACTGGGGCAGGACGTGGAACCGGCGCTCGCGCTGCATCGCTGCCGGCGCAACGGCGCCGGCGATGAAGAGACCCATGACGATGGTGAGGATGCCGGCGGCTTGGTTGAGCCCTTGTTGGTGACGGAGCAGCGACTGCCCGATGGCGCTGGCGCCGGCGCCGAGCAGGGTGAAGACCACGGTGAACCCGAGCACGAACAGCAGGGTGCTGCGAAGCAACCGCCGGGTCTCGTCGCCCCTCGCCGTCGAGAGCTCGGTGACGCTCACGCCGGACATCAGCGACAGGTAGCCGGGGACCAGCGGCAGCACGCACGGGGAGAGGAACGACAGCATCCCGCCAGCGAAGGCAAGCAGAAAGATTCCCATCCTCTTTCCTACGGTTCTGGGTGGGTTGGTGTACCGATTCGGTACGCCAACCCGCCCAGAACGAGGAGGGAGGGCGGAATCATCGGCCCTGGAAGTTCGGAGTGCGCTTCTCGGCGCGAGCTCGCTGACCCTCGGCCAGATCGTCGCTGGTCCAGGCGCGGTCGAAGGCGGCCGTGACCTCCGGGTCGTCGAGTGCAGGCTCGAGTCGGTTGAGCGCCAGCTTGTGGCCGGCGATGGTCAGGGGCGCCAGCCTCGAGATCTCCCCCGCCCAGGCCTGCGCACCCTCGAGGTCGCCGCCCCGGTTGGCCAGGCCGAGACGCAATGCCGTCGGCGCGTCGAGCTCCTCGCAAGCCAACAGCACGGCGCGGGCCGGACCGGGACCGGCCAGGAGGGCCAGACGCTGCGCCGTCCAGTGATCGGTCATCAGGCCGAGCTTGGCCGCCGGGATGCCGAATCGGGCGTCGTCGGCCACCACCCGGAGGTCGCACGCGATGGCCAGCTGCGTGCCGGCGCCGAGGGCGGCTCCGTGCACGGCGGCGATGGTGACGATCGGGACGTCCTTGAGGACGGCGAGCGTGCGGTAGAGGGTGGCCACGAAGCCGTCGGACTCCACACCGGACAGGTCGGCGCCCGAGCAGAAGTTCGTGCCCCGGCCCGTAAGGACCAGGGCGCGCGCACCAGCGTCGACGGCGTCGGCCACGGCGGTGGCGATGTCCTCGCAGGCCCGGGTGTCGACGGCGTTGCGCTTCTCGGGGCGAGCGAGGGTGACGACGGCGACCCGGTCGTGCAGCTCGAGTTCGATCATGAGGTTCGGATCTCCATGGCGGCGGGAACGCTACCGATCGTGCTCGTCAGCGGCGCCAGCGCCGCGGGCTGCTCGGTGGTGACCGGCGGGGCGGTCTGCTCAGCGGTGGCCCGCGGCGCGGCGGGATGTTCGAACGCTGGCTACGCGTTGTTGTAGCGCTGCTGGCGCTCGACAAGCTCCAGATCGGCTTCGACCATCATCTGCACGAGGGCGGGGAACGACACCTGGAGTTCCCACCCGAGCACGGTCTTCGCCTTCGTTGGATCACCGACGAGCAACTCGACCTCAGCCGGGCGGAAGAAGCGCTCATCGATGACCACATGGTCCTCGTAGTTCAGCCCGACGTGTGCGAACGCAAGCTGGCAGAACTCGCGTACCTCGTGGGTCTCACCTGTGGCGATCACGTAGTCGTCGGGCGTGTCCTGTTGCAGCATCAGCCACATGGCCCGTACGTAGTCGCCGGCAAAGCCCCAGTCGCGCTGCGCGTCGAGGTTGCCAAGGGCGAGCTGATCCTGCAGACCGAGCTTGATGCGAGCTACTGCGTGGGTGATCTTGCGGGTGACGAACTCGATGCCGCGGCGGGGCGACTCGTGGTTGAAGAGCATGCCGCTGGACGCATGCAGCCCGTAGCTCTCGCGATAGTTGATGGTGATCCAGTGGCCGTAGACTTTGGCCACGCCATACGGGGACCGGGGGTACAACGGCGTCGTCTCCGACTGCGGCACCTCGACGACCTTGCCGAACATCTCCGACGACGACGCCTGATAGAAGCGGATCTCGGGATCCACGATGCGGATGGCGTCAAGCAGCCGGGTGACGCCGAGGGCCGTCGTCTCGCCCGTGAGTACCGGCTGCGAAAACGACGTCTGCACGAACGACTGGGCGGCGAGGTTGTACACCTCGTCGGGCCGGTTCTCCCGGAGGACGTTGATGAGTGACGCCTCGTCGTGGAGGTCGCCGGGGACCAGCTCGATCTCGTCTTGGATCGGCGTGATGCGGTCGAAATTCATCGCACTGGCGCGCCGGAACATGCCGATTACCTCGTAGCCCTCTTGGAGGAGGAGCTCGGCCAGGTACGAACCGTCTTGGCCGGTGATGCCGGTGATGAGTGCGCGCTTGGGCATGGTGCCGTTCTACCGGCTGCGGCCCGACTTGTCTGCCAACTCAGTTGGCAGGCGTTGCTACAGCTTGATGGGCCACACTGGGGACGTGGCCAACCTGGGACCGCGCATCGCCGCGCTGCGGGGCGACCGGGGCTGGACCCAGCAGGAGCTGGCCGAGCGCCTCGCCATCTCCCGGGTCGCGGTGAGTCACCTCGAGGCCGGGATGTCGACTCCCGGCGAGCGCACGATCGCCTTGCTCGCCGGGCTCTTCAAGGTGGAGCCGCACGAGCTCGTCGATGGCACCAACTACCCGCCGGCCAAGGCCGAGCGCCTGCCGGTGGTCGTCTGCCGCTACACCGAGGTGGAGCTCCAGCTGCGGTTGCTCGAGCTCGACGCCGAGCGGGGTCTCGACGGGCTGCGGCGGGCGGACTGGGACGAGGGGCTGCGGGTCCTTGCCAAGGCGACCCACGACTTCGAGGAGACGGCTCTCCTCGACAACGCCCGCCGCCGCCTCAACGGCCTTTGACCCCAGGATTCGACTCGCTCAGTTCTGGAGGCTGAGGACCTCGGACGCCACCTCGCCGAGCTCGTCGTCCCACGACGCCGGCTCGCCGGCGGGCACGAGGACGAACTTGGAGAACCCGACCTCGCAGAAGCGCTCGAGGTGGGCGCGGAGCGCCGGAAGGCCGGCCGGCACCACGTCACCGGGATCGGCGTCGGGGTTGCGGGCCCGCAGCACCGACGCCAACCGTTCCGGGAGCTCCGCGCTCCGCGTGTAGATGACGAGGGCTCCCCAGTGTTCGGCGTCGACCTCGCGACCGGCGGCCGAGGCCGCTTGCTCGACCACGGTCCGTCCGGCCGCCGCCTCGGCCGGCGACGAGAACGAAGGGAGCCAGCCGTCGCCCAGGCGGCCGACCCGGCGCAGCTCGCTCGGCGCCCGACCGCCCAGCCAGACCTCGAGGGGCGACTGCACCGGCTTGGGCCGAACGCCGATGCCTTGGTAGGAGAAGAACGGGCCCTCGTGGTCGACCGTGTCCTCGGTCCAGAAGCGCCGCAGCAGCGGGAGGGCCTCGTCGAAGCGCTTGGCCCGCTCCGTACGCTCGACGCCGAAGGCCTGTTGCTCGGCGCCATCGGCCACGCCGAGGCCGAACGCCGGCAACAGCCGGCCATTGGAGAGGTGGTCGAGCGAGGCGAGTTCCTTGGCCAGCAGGACCGGGTTGCGTCCGGGGAGCACGAGGACGGAGAAGCCGAGCTTGAGCTTCTTCGTGCGGCCCGCGGCGACGGACAAACCAACGATCGGGTCGACGGCTCCGCCGGTCACCCGTTCGCTCAACCACAGCGAGTCGAACCGGTTGGCCTCGAGACCGTCGACCAGCGCCGCGAAGCCGGCACCCCCAGCAGTGGAGGTGCCGGTACCCAGGCCGTAGCCGACGCGAATCTTCACGAGACCTTCAGTGTGCCCTCCATGTCCGGGTGGAGGCTGCAATAGAAGCGGTAGGCGCCGGCCTCGAGGTCGAATTCGGCACGACCCGCCTTCTGGCCCGGGACTTGCTCGGCCACCACGCCGTTGATGGTGAAATCGTGGTGTGCGACGTCGTCGTTCTCGACGAACACGGTGATGCGGCCGGCGTCGGCGTCGAGGGTCGAGGCGCTGAACTCGAAATTCTTCGCCTGCAGCGTCAGATCGCCGGGCATGCGGGTCGCTGATCCGGTCAGCGAGCCCGCCACGATGCCGACGACCACCAGGACGGCGATGACGGCGCCGGCGACCTTCGGGGCCACGCCGGCCATTGGTCCCCCTTGGCGACGCAGGGCCCCGACCGTTGCCACGAGACCGAGGACGCTGACGACGAACAAGCCACCGAAGAGGATGAGCTCGAACGTGCTCTCTGCCCGGGTCAAGACGGTGAGGCCTCCAAACATGGCGACCATGGCGAACAGGAGGAGGCTGACGATGCCGGCGTAGACCACGCCTCCCCGTCCCTCCGACCGGTGCAGCCAAACGACGCCGCCGGACACGATCACTCCGATCACGAGAGGCATGGGATCGAGACGCCCCTCGAAGAGGAGGGTGATGACGGCCATGAAGGCCGCCATGATCGCCTGTCCGACGGCTGCCCCCCGCAGGACGTCTCGCCACGTCCTGTCCGTCGTCGGGGTGATCGGGCTCGTCGTGGTCGGGATCGGGGTTGTCGTGGTGCTGGTCGTGCGCACTGCCGCCTCCTGCGGGATGGTCTGACCTCCCCAGCGTGCGCCGCCGACGCCGACCGGCGCAGGAGTGCCAGCCAGCGTTCCTGCTGGGGGTGCTAGCCCCACCCCCGCAGCCGGGCGGATGGGGGGGGTGCTCAGCGTCCGGTCCACTCCGGACGACGCTTTTCGGCGAAGGCGGCCAGGCCCTCCTTGGCGTCATTCGTGAGCGTGGTGAGCGTGAGCATCGGATGGAGGTACTCGAGGGCGTCAGCGGCGGCCCGGTCCCAGACGGCGTAGAACGAGTCCCGTCCGAGCTTCACGATCGCCGGTGACTTGGTCACCAGTGCTCCTGCCAACTCGGCGACGGCTTCGTCGAGGCCGTCGACGGGGACGACCCGGTTGACGAACCCCACGCGCTCGGCTTCGGCGGCGCCGACACGGCGACCGGTGAGCATCAGCTCGAGCACCTTCTTCGGCGGCATCGAACGCACCAGCGGCACGGTGATCATGAACGGCCAGAGCCCCACGTCGATCTCGGGCGTCCCGAACTGGGCATCGTCGGCAGCGACCACGAAGTCGCAGGCGAGGGCGAGGCCCATACCGCCGGCCAACGCGTAGCCCCGCACGCGGGCGATCGTCGGCTTGCCGAGCGACCATAGGTCGAGAAAGAGGCCGGCCAACCCGCCTCGACCCTCGTGGAGTTCGAGGAACCCCGTCGCCGATCCCGCCTCGGCCGTCGGGCCGGCCATGCCATCGAGGTCGGCCCCTGCGCAGAACGCCCGATCCCCCGCTCCGGTGAGCACGACCACACGCACCGAGTCGTCGTCGCGCAAGGTCGCCAGCACGGACCGGAGCTCCCCGATCACCGCCCACGACAGTGCGTTGCGCCGCTCCGGGCGGTTGATGGTCACCGTCGCCACGCCTCCTGCGGTCGTGCAGAGGACCTCGTCGGTCATCGTTGGATCACAGCTCGGACGCTACCGTCGGTTCGTGTTCATCGCCGTGGCCATCGTGGCCGGCATCGTTCTCGGGTTGGCGCGAGGCGGGCGGTTCGAGAACCTCGGCGAGGCGGCCTTTCGCCTGTGGCCGCTGCTGATCCTGGGCGTGGTCGTCCAGGGCGCCGCCGCCTTCACCGGCGACGGTGCCGTCATCATGATCCTGGCCAGTTACGTGCTGCTGCTCCTCTTCGCAGCTGCCAACCTGCACTTCGCAGGCATGGGTGTCGTGTTCGTCGGCATCGCCCTCAATGTGGCCGTCATCGGCGTGAACGGTGGCATGCCCGTTCGCGACGACGCCATCGTGGCGGCGGGCATCGTCGAGCGGGCCGAGATCGCCACCCTCGACTTCGGCGCCAAGCGTCATCTCGAGACCGACGACGACCGACTCACGTTGCTGGGCGACATCGTCCCGGTTCCGCTGGCCGGGGAGGTGCTGTCGTTCGGCGACCTGGCGATGAGCGTCGGCGTCGCCACCGTCCTGGTGACGCTCCTCAGACGGAGAGGGCGGGGAGGGTCTGCGTTGACAAGTAGCGGTTGAGGGCGTGCAGCGTGGCCCGGACTGCGGCCTGCTCGACGTTGGTGCCGGCGGCCACGCCGTAGCGCTGGCCCGACTGCTCTGAGCCGAGCACGATCATCACGCCCTCACCGAGCACGTGCTCGAACAGGGCGGCCGCTTCCACCTGGAAGGGCACCTTGGCCCCGAGCCGCTGCAAGGCGTCGAAGGTCGCCGCCGCCGCCGCCGTCGGATCGTCGCCGTTGGCCCGTCCCACCGTGCGGACGCCCTCGAAGCCGAGGTGAACCTCGATGGCCACGGGCTCGGCGTCGCGGTCGACGAGGTGCACGTCGAGGAGCCGGATGCGCGAGGGACGAGTGCCGCCGGCGATCTCCACCACGAACGGTCGATCGAGGTGGGCGCGACACGAACGCTCGGCCTGGTGGCGCAGCGTGGAGGGGTCGGGGCTGGCGAGAGCGAGCACTTGGACCACGAGAGTGTCGGTCCGCTCATGGAACCCGACGAAGGCCACGTTGGGCAGGCGTCGCAGATCGAGCTCGAGGAGGTCGAGCGACTTCACGGGCGCTTCCCCTGGGAGAGGCGGGCATCGGCCGTGGAAAAGAGGTCCTCGGGCCGGAAGCCGTCGTCGGGCGAGACGGCGTAGCCGGCGCTCAAGGTGACCCCGGCGTTGGGCACGGCCGATTCGATGGTCCGCTCGATGCGGTCGACCAACTCGGCGACGGCCGCCTCGCCGACATTTGGGAGCACCAGGGCGAACTCGTCACCACCGATGCGGGCGGCGACATCACCTCCCCGCAACCGGAGTCGCAGCTCACTCCCCACGGCCTGGAGTGTTGCGTCCCCGGCGTCGTGCCCGAAGCGGTCGTCGGCCATCTTCACATCCCCCAGATCGAGCACGACCAGCGCAAACGGCCAGCCGTAGCGCTGGGACTGGGCGCACGACCTCGCCAGGGCCTCATCGAACGCGCGCCGGTTGAGCAGGCCCGTGAGGGCGTCGTGCCGCGAGTCGTGGCGAGC
This sequence comes from Acidimicrobiales bacterium, assembly GCA_046597375.1. Lineage (GTDB taxonomy): Bacteria > Actinomycetota > Acidimicrobiia > Acidimicrobiales > CADCTF01 > DATLED01. The sequence goes on from JBKJKM010000174.1 coordinate 25,058, forward strand.
CACGTCGAGTTGGAGCGCCAGCGAGCAGAGCTGCATGACGCTTCCGGCCACGGCGATGTCGATCGGTGCCGGCGTGGCGTGAATGCCTGCGGTACCGCTACGGACGAGCTCTTGGGCCCAGCTCGTCTCGATGGGACGGCGACCGGCCCGGAAGGCTTGGCGGCCGAGCGGACCGTCATCGACGATGACGAGCACGTCCTCGGCCTCGCTGCTCCGCTGCATCCGATCGAGGGACCGGTAGACGAACTCCACACCGCTCTCGGCGGCGGCGAGGTCGGCGGTCACGGAGCCCAACGAGGAGTCGGCCTGGGAATCGATGGTCGGCAGGAGCGAGAGCGGAGGCTCGGCGACGAGGGTCGCGTCCGGCGGGTCGGCCACGCCAGGACCGTTCTCCCCGAGCTTCTTCCGCCAGGCCACGTTCGACATTACTCGCCGCCTTGTCGGCGACCTCCTGCCCGGATGGCCGGGCTCCGTGACAACTGCCCGTTACCGGCAGTCGTGGGCATCGTGATCGTCGTGGCCGTCGTGGCCGTCGTGGCCGGCGCCGGCGGCGACGAGCGACAGGATGCGGCTGGCCGCTCGAGCCTCCTCGACGATGGCGGGGCGGCGATCGTGGAGGCGGAGCAATGCGATGGCGGCCGTCCGTTCGAGTCCTTCGCCGTGATGGGCGAGGAGGGCGGCGAACGGGTCGTCGGGTCCCTGTTCGCCCTCGGGGTCAGCGAGATCGTCGAGGGTGCTGCAGACCCGGATGGTGGCGGCCTCCAGGGTCCGGATGGCGTGGCCCCCGAGCAGCGCTTGCTCGACGAGGTCGGCGACGTCGGCGAGAAAGCCGGTCTCGCGAAGGAGCTCACCGCTCACGCGGCTGATCTCCGTGGTATCGAGCGGGCCGTTCCGCTCCTCCGGTTCGTGCAGCGAAATGTGTCCGATGTGATGGAGTCGAGCGGCCGTGGTGACGCGGTCGACCGTGACGGCGTCGAAGCCAAGCTCGTCCGCCAACGCCGCGGCGTACACGGCCGTCCGCTCGCCGTGGCCGAGCGGCGTTAAGCCCGCGACCTCCGGCAACAGGCTCAGCGCCCTCGTCGTCTGGGCGTAGGTGCGGCGGGCCTGGCTGAATCGCCCGAAGGAATACTTGGTCACGAGCAGCGGCACGGCAGCGATGAGCGAGAGCACGGGGCTCTGGCGGAAGGCAACGGCCAGGAGGGCGGCGGCGCAGAGGAGGGTGACGTAGAGCGGACCGACCTGGGCGAGGTGGCGCCGGCCGAGCGCGAGATCGACCAGCAGGAAGGCGGAGCCGGTGATGGCGACCTCGACGAGGATCTGGAGGTCTCCGCCGCCTTCGCCCACGACCGACTCCAGCCCAAGCTGGGCCACAGCCGCAGCCGCCGCTCCGCCGGCCACCACCACGAGACCCTGGCGCCCCGAACGTGCGGCCGCCACGACGACGATGGCCGCACCGGCCACGGCGAGGCCTTCGGCGGGGTGCATCAAAACGGCGACGGCGATCAGGATGGCGTGGCCCAGCGGCACGGCGCCGCCCCAGGGGAGGTCGACCTCGAGCAGCAACCCGGCGGCCACGACGAGGGCGGCTCCAGCCAGCGCCGCAAGTCGTTGTTGGCCGTCGACCTGGAGGGCGACCACAACGAGCGTCAGGATCGCGGCCGGGCCGGACCGCAGAACGAGCACCCCTCGGTGACCGGTCACGCTTCGCCGGCCGACACCAGGGCCGGCGGCGACGCGACCGTCGGCGGCATCTGCATTCGGTCGCCGAGACCCGCCGACCCGACACCGGCCACGGGCGGGGCGACGTCGAACTCCACGGCGTCCTCCTCGTAGCCGAGGCCGTGCCGCTCGCCCCGTTCCTCGATGGCGGTGATCAAGGCGGTGACGCAGTCAGGGTGGAACTGGCTGCCCGACTTGGCTCGCAACTCGTCGAAGGCAACATCCATCGGCAGCGCCCGACGATAGGAGCGCGTCGACGTCATGGCGTCGAAGGCGTCGGCTACGGCCACGATGTAGGCCTCCAGGGGACGGTCGGCCGTGCCGCCGTACCCACCACCGTCGAAGCGTGCGTGGTGACCGGAGGCGGCGGCGGTCATCGGCTTCAGGAAGTCGACGAGTCCGAGGATGTCGATGCAGACGTGGGCGTGTCGCTGCACCCGCTCGAACTCGCCGTCGGTGAGCTTGCCCGGCTTGTTCAACAGGTGCTTCGGGACGGCCAGCTTGCCGATGTCATGCATCAGAGCGGACTGGCGGAGGTGTTCCAGGCGCTGATGGGAGAACCCGAGCTTCTCGCCCATGGCCAGGCTGTAGTTGCAAACCCGCTGGGTATGGCGTGCCGTATAGGTGTCCTTGGCCTCGATCGCCCGCAGGAAGACCCGGATCGTCGCCTCGTGGGCCTCGTTGAGCTCGAGGAACGAGGTGAACGTCTGCCGGGCGATCACGACGGGGGCCAGGAGCAGCAGCACGGCCAAGGGCCCGAGGTTGGCGTAGAGCTGGCCGACGAACGTGCCGAGGAGGCCGAAGGCGAGGTAGTTGGGCAGCGCCGGGTACATGTCGGCCCAGACCCGGCGGGCCGGCTGGCCATGGACGACCACGATGCCCGGCAGCACCAGGCTCACGTTCACGATGCCGAACACCAGGCCGGTGACGAGAACTCGCACGATCGCCGGCAGGCCTATGCCGGCCTGGTAGGCGCTGGCCGCCCCAACCGAGGACACCAGGTACTGGGTGCAGTTGGCCACGACGACAGAGAAACGACGTTGGCGGAGGTGGGTGAGGCTGACTCCGCTGCAGGCGCCGACGATGGCGGCGCCGATCACGAGACCCCGTTCATCGAAGGCGGCGATCGCCGCCATCACCACCATGAAGCTCGGGCTCACATCGATCTTCGACGGGAGCAGGACGGCGCCGTGCTCAGCCCACAGGATGAGGGCGATGAAGAAGGCCAGGGTCAGGGGATGCGGCAACTCGTTGTCGAAAGCGCAGCCGACGATGGCAACGAGAAGGGCCGTGGCCGCCGACGCGAGGGCCAGGCCGCGGGTGCGGCGTGAGGCGCTGGTCATCTCGTCCGACTGTCCCACCACATCTCCTGAATACGACGGTCCCCGCACCGTGACGACTGGATCGAGAAAGAGGCGGCAGAAGCTCACCTGAGTGGTCATGATCGATCTAGCCGATCTTGAAGCCGGCGCCGCCGGCCAGAAGCAGGCCGGCAAGGCTGGTTGCGATAGCAGCCACGCGGACAATGAGCTTCTTCTTCATGTGTTGCACCTCCCCTCGAATGTCACTTGCCCCGTGTCCGCTAGGACGGGGTGCGATCCGCTCCGCTGGTGAGGCACGCAGGCATGAGCCCCTGCCGTCTCCCTCTCTCTCCAGTTGTCAAGGTGCTGTGATGCTCGGACTTCCCACTGGTCAGCCCGCGGACGAGGGTCCCTCGTCCCCCATGGATCGGCATCCGCGCCTCCCAACAAAAGGGGGAAGACGGAAGAAATCGGGCCGGAGCCGTTTCCGCCTCCACGGTAATGAACAACGTCAACGCCGTCAACATGTCCAACATCGTCCCCATGGGTGACATCCTCCGTTCGGCGCTGGTGCCCCGGTACGGTGGGCCTGGTGCAGACAGCCAGCGGGGTCGACCTGGACGAACTCGAGCACGAGCTCTGTCGGATCGTCGAGGTGACTGCGGCGCGGATCGTCGCTGATGGCGACGGGCGCATCGCCGAGGTCCACATCCTCTCGTTGCCCCACAAGCACGCCAAGCAAGTGGTGCGCGACGTCCAGTCCGTGGCCATGGCCACCTTCGGGCTCGATCTCGACCGTCGAATCGTGTCCGTCGTCCAGCTCGATGCCGTTGCGTCGAGCTCGATCACCGGGCCGGACCTCGATGTCGACCTCGAAGGTGATCCGCCGAACACGCGCATCCACGTCGACGGCGTGACCACCGACCGCAATGGGCTGCAGTGCACGGCGCGCGTCGTGCTCACCCAAGGCGATCAGCGAGCGACCGGGGCGGCCGAGGGCCTCGTCGCCACGAGTAGCGTCCTGCGCCTCGTCGCCCAGGCGACGATCGCCGCCCTCCGCCACCTCGAGCCGGCGGCGATCCGCTCGGACGTCGAGACCGCCAGCCTCATCCGGATCGGTGACCGGGCCGTGGCCGTGACGACGGTCGTCGTCGTGGTCCCGCCTTACGAAGAGGTCATCTCCGGCTCCGCCGTGGTCCGCTCCGCCGGCGAGTTCGATGCCATCGCCAGGTCGGTGCTCGACGCCACCAACCGGCGCCTCCCCAAGCTCCGCTGACCCGCACCGCCGCCGTCGTCTCGTACCGCCTCGGCGGCACCGACGGGGTGTCGGTCGAGGCGGCCAAGTGGACGGGGGCGCTCGAGGCGCTCGGTTTCGCGGTCCGCCCCGTTGCGATCTGGGCGGACGCCACCACGGCCATCGAGGAGGCCATCGACGGGGTGGAGGTGGTGGTGGTGGAGAACGTGCTCTCGCTGCCGCTCGATCCTTCGGCCGCACACCGGTTGGCGCAGGCGCTGCGGGGCCGCCCCGCCATCGTGCGCCACCACGACCTGCCGTGGCAGCGGCCGGCCTGGCCCGATGGCGTCGTGGCCGACGACCCGGCCTGGACCCACGTCGTTCTCAATTCGATCGCCGCCGCCGAGCTCTCGGCCCGCCAGGGCATCCGAGCCAAGGTTCTTCCCAACCGTTTTCCGCTCGACGGATGGCTCCCGGCGAGACCCCACGACGGGCGGGTGCTGCTCCACCCCGTGCGCGCCATCGCCCGCAAGGACGTGCCCACGGCCGTTGCTCTGGCGGAGCGCCTCGGGGCCACCTACTGGCTCACCGGACCGGCTGAGGACGGCTATGACGACGAGCTTCGTCGGATACTCCGCGGCGCCCGATGCCCGGTCCGCCACGAGGCCGCCGCATCCATCGCGACGGCCTACGCCGCCTGTGACGCCGTCGCCTTCTCCTCGACCCTCGAAGGCTTCGGCAACCCGGTGATCGAGGCCGCCCTCGCCCGTCGGCCCCTGGCCGTGCGCCCGTACCCGGTGCTGGTGGCCGACCTCGCGCCTCTGGGGTTCCGCTGGTTTGCGGCGGACGACGACGACCGACGACTGGCCCGCTTCCTCGACGATCCTGACGCCAGACTGCTCGACCACAACGAGGCCCTCGCCCAGGCCCATTTCGGCCTCGACCGCCTGCCGGGCGAGCTGTCCGCCGTGCTAGATCGGGTCCTGTGAATGACGGGCGAGGGAGCGACACCGCGGGCGACCCGGTGCTGGTGCGGCGGGCGCAGCTCGAGCGGTTGGCCGTTCTCGGGCAACGGGTCGGCTACGTGTTCCTCCTCGTCGCCGTGGTCGCCTTCTTTTTGGGCCTAGCCGCGGGGTACGGCACCTGGGGTCGTGTCGTCATCGCCGCCATGGCCCTGTGCACCCTCACGCTGGCGCCGGCCATCGTCTTGGGCTACGCCGTCAAGGCGGCAGCCCGGGAAGACCGCCAGGCCGGGCGCCCCTCCTGAAAGAACCCTCGGCCTGCCCAAACCCTGCGCCCGGCTGATCGAACGAGAGATAGGCGCGTCTGCGGTCGAATGTGGAACGATCGGACCGCTACTGACCGCTTCGGCATCGAACATCACAAGGGGAACGCATGAGTAAGGCCGCCGTCCACGTCGGGCTCGACCAACCGCTGGAGATCCGCGACGACATCGAGGTCGCGGCGCCCAAGGCGGGTGAGCTGAAGGTTCGCATCGCCGCCTCCGGCGTCTGCCACTCCGATCTGTCCGTCCAGAACGGCACCATCCCGCTGCCGCCGCCGATCGTGCTCGGCCACGAAGGCGCCGGCGTCGTCGAAGAGGTGGGCGAAGGCGTCGAGGGGTTCGAGGTGGGCGACCACGTCGTGTTGACCTTCGTGCCCGAGTGCGGCGAGTGCTTCTTCTGCCAGCGCGACCAGGGCTTCATGTGTGAAAAGTCCTCGATGCTCAACATGGGAGGCATGCTCGACGGCACCAAGCGCCTCTCGTCCGGTGGGTCGCCGCTGAGCCAGATGGCCGGTTGCGGCACCTTCTCCGAGGTCACCGTTTGCCCCGCCATCAGCGCCGTGAAGATCGACAAGGACGTACCTCTGAAGATCGCCGCCCTTCTCGGCTGCGGTGTGCAGACCGGCGTCGGTGCGGCGATGAACACCGCCTCGATCCGCAAGGGCGACACCGTGGCCGTCATCGGCTGCGGCGGCGTCGGCCTCAACGTGATCCAGGGTGCCCGCATCGCCGGCGCCGAGAAGATCATCGCCGTCGACATGATCGAGTCGAAGCTGCAGCTGGCCAAGGAGTTCGGCGCCACCGACTTCGTCAACGCCGGTGACGGCAACCCCGTCGCCGCCGTGCAGGCCCTCAGCGAGAATCGCGGCGTCGACGTGGCCTTCGAGGTCATCGGCCTCGGCCCGACCATCGAGCAGGCGATGCAGATGACCCGCGTCGGCGGCGAGACGATCCTCGTCGGCGTGCCCCGCATGGACGTCATGCTCAACATCAACCCGGCGTTCAACTTCATCTACACGGCCAAGACGGTGAAGGGCTGCTGGTACGGCTCGTGCAACGTGCACCGGGAAGTGCCGAAGCTGATCGCCCTCTACAAGTCCGGAGAGCTCAAGCTCGACGAACTCATCTCACGCGAGATCAGCATCGACGACGTCAACTCCGCCTTCGACGCCATGAAGACCGGCGAAGTCGCCCGAACGGTCATCGTCTACTGAAGTCGCATCTCGTTCTGTGAAGGTCTGTCCGTCTCTAGGACGGCAAGACCTTCACAGAACGGCTCAGTACGTGCCGCCGATCCGGTAACGGACGCGCCTCGCCTTGGCGGCGAGAAGGGTCACGCCCGGCCGGAGGGCCGGCTCGGGGCGGAGCGGCTCGGGCGGACGCCTCGCACTTCGGGGCGGTTCCTGCTTTGGCGGCCTGGTCACGAACAGGGTTTCGGCGTCGAGGCGCCCTGTCCTTCCTTGGCGCCCAAAACGGGCAGAGCAGACCATCCGGCCAGGTCGGTGCACGGCGGGTTGTTACCGTTTGGCTCCTCATGGCCGAACCTGCCCCTGCGCCGCGCCTGCCGGCCGCCCGTCGTCGCCGCCAACTGCTCGACGTGGCCCTCGACCGCTTTGCCGCCAAGGGCTTCCACGCCACGTCGATGGAGGAGATCGCCGAAGCGGCCGGCGTAACCAAGCCCGTGCTCTATCAGCATTTCCGCTCCAAGCGGAAGCTCTACCTCGAGCTCCTCGACGACGTGGGCGGACAACTCATGGAGGCGATCGGGAAGGCCACGGCCGCGGCCGACACCCCCCGTCGGCAGGTCGAGTCGGGCATGGCCGCCTACGTCGCCTTCATGACCGACCGGCCCCAGGCCTTTCCCCTGCTCTTCGGAAGTGGCGCGCGCCGCGACCCGGAGTTCGCCGACGCCGTCCGCAGAGTCGAGCACGTCATCGCGGGTGCCGTCGCCGCGCTGATCGAGGCCGATGTCGACGACGACCATCGACAGGTGCTGGCCGCCGCCATCGTCGGCATGGCCGAGGGAGTGCTGCGCCATTGGATCGCCGAGGCGCCCGACCTGACCCCGGACGCGCTCGTGGCCCAGCTCGCCGATCTGGCGTGGGCCGGACTCCGAGGCGTCCGCCGACGCGACTGAAACGTCAGAGCGGGCCGGGCTGCAGGCCGAGCAGCACCTGGCGGAACTCACCGGAGCCCTGCCCGCTGGAGATCGTGCCGCTCACCTCCACGTCGAGGCCGTGCCTCGGGGAGAAAAGTGCCACCGCCGTGGACTCACCGGACGCGCCGGCGCCGGAGAGCTTCTCGACGCGCCGGATGGCCCAGACATCGATGACCTGGCCGTCGATGCGAACCCGCCGGAGGCCGATGACCTCGGCCCGTACCGATCGCGAGAGCGGGATCGGTGTCGGCGCCACGCCGCTGACGGCGCAGCTGCTCTCGGACGACCAGCTCGCACCGGGCCGAAGCGGGAACTGCAGATCGACGACGTCGGGTTCCCAATCGCAGTCGCCTCTCGACTCGCCGAACGTGAACGTCGTGCGGAGCGTGCGGACACCGTCAGGTCGCCAGGCAACCTCACTCGTACTCGTGAGACGTCCGCCGGCGGTGGTGACGCTCAGGCGGACCTCGTCGCCACTGCGGCCCCGCTCCTCGACCCGCAACGTCGTGTCCTCTTCGCCACGCTCGCCGGCGCCGGCGCCGGAGGTGCGATAGCGGTACACGCCCGATCTCGGCGGGCTGGCCGGGCCGGGGTCGACAGGCTCGCCGAGGTCCTCGAGCGGCGCCGTCGTCGGCGCCTCGGTGCCAGGCGCGGCCGCCGCACCCGGTGCGGCTGCGCCCGTCGGCGTCGTCGTCGCGTCGGCTCCGACCCCCGTGGTCGTCGGGGCCGCAACCGCGCCTCTCGAAACCGAGTCGTTCGGCTGCAGACCCTCAGCTCCTGGGATCGTCACCTCTTCGCCGTCGCCGGGCGAAGGGACGGATGTTGCGCCGAGCTGATCCGTGGCGACGACGCCCTCGGTCGGGCCCCGATCGTCGCCGACCACCGGCAGGGCGACGATCGCCACCATCGCCAGGATCGATGTCATGGCCCAGAGCAGGCGACGAAGCAGCTGATGATGGTGCGCCATGGCGAGAGGCTACGAGTTGGTGACGCCCTTGTCGCCGTGCTCGATGCGAATCTGCTCCTCGACCTCTTCCGGCGTCTCGGCTTCGCTTTCCGCCCGACCCTCGGCCTCGACGCTGCGATCGCCGGTCGCCCACCCGGTGACTTCCTTGACCTTCGCCTTGAACGACTGGTCGTCGCCACCCTTGGGCACTGCGTTCTCGTTTGCTTCTTCGGTCATGTGCGGTTCCTACCCCGAGACGACGTGGAATGACCGCTCGGGCTGGCGCCGTTCGTCCCACCGCCCGTAACTTCGGCCCATGATCGAGTGGTCCGACGAGCAACTGATGATCCGCGACGCCATCCGGCAGTTCGTGGACAAAGAGATCAAGCCTCACGTCGAGGAACTGGAGCACGGCGACCTCCCGCCGTACGCCATCCTCAAGAAGCTCTTCTCGACCTTTGGCATGGACGCCATGGCCAAAGCCGGTTTCGAGAAGACGATCGCCCGCGAGAAGGCGATCGCGGCTGGCGAACCCGTCGAGGAGCGCGGCGGGCGAGGCGGCGACGGGGGCGGCGGCATGACGCTGATCCCGATCATCGAGCTGTGCCGCTACTGCCCCGGCATGGTGACGGCCATGGGGGTGTCGATGGGCCTCACGGCCAGCGCCATCATGAGTCGAGGAACGACGCGCCAAAAGGAGCGCTGGGCCCTCGACCTCCTCACCTTCGACAAGGTCGGCGCATGGGCCATCACCGAGCCCGACTCGGGCAGCGACGCCTTTGGATCGATGAAGTCCACGGCCAAGCGCGACGGCGACGAGTACCTGCTGAACGGTTCGAAGACGTTCATCACGAACGGGCCCTACGCCGACACGACGGTGTTCATCTGCAAGCTCGACGAGGGCAACCCGCCGGCCGAGCGCAAGGTGTTGAGCTTCGTGCTCGACAAGGGGATGCCCGGCTTCGAGCAGTCGAAGCCGTTGCGCAAAATGGGCATGCACTCCTCACCCACCGGCCAGCTCTTCCTGAGCGACGTGCGCGTCGGCATCGACCGACTCATCGGCGAGTCCGAGGAGGCGGCGGCCAGCGGTGGCCGCAGCGCCGCCAAGGACACCTTCTCGATGGAGCGGAGCGGCGTGGCGGCCATGGCCCTCGGCATCATCGAGCAGTGCCTCGAGGTCTCGGTGGAGTACGCCAAGAACCGCGTGCAGTTCGGTCAGCGCATCGGCGACTTCCAGCTCATCCAGCTGAAGCTGGCGAAGATGGAGGTGGCCCGCCTCAACGTGCAGAATCTCGTGTTTCGCAGCATGGAAATCGGGGCTGCGGGCAAGGGCCTGAGCCTGGCCGAGGCGTCGGCCATGAAGCTCTACTCGGCCCAGGCCGCCACCGAGGTCGCACTCGAGGCCGTCCAGCTCTTCGGCGGCAACGGCTACATGGCCGAGTACCAGGTCGAGCAACTCGCTCGCGACGCCAAGGTGCTGCAGATCTACGCCGGCACGGACGAGATCCAGATCACCCACATCGCCAAGGATCTGCTGAACCGCTGAGGATGAGCGAGTCCTGGGACGGAGAGCGGGTCACCCGCTGGATCCGGCAGTCCGAGGGCCTCGAGCGCCAGCTGGCGCCCGTGTCGGCGGTGCTGTTGGGAGCGGCCGAGCTGCGGCCTGGTGAGGTCGTCCTCGACGTCGGCTGCGGCACCGGGCCGACCACGTGGGCCGCCGCCCGCGCCGTCGGCGCCGGCGGACGGGTCTACGGCCTCGACGTGTCCGCCGAGATGCTGGCGGCGGCCGCGAAGGCGCCGGTCGGCGACCCGGGCGCCCTGGCGCCGGTCGATTGGATCACGGCGGACGCCGTCACCTGGACTCCCGAGGGTGGCGCATCGTTCGACGTGGTCTTGTCCCGCTTCGGCGTCATGTTCTTCTCCGACTCGGCGTCCGCCTTCGCCCATCTGGCGGAGGCGACCCGCCCCGGACGCGGCCGGCTGGCCGTCGCGGTCTGGGCCAAGCGCGACGAATCCGCACTGTTCGCCGTGCCGCTTCACGCCGCCGTCGGCGCTCTTCGCGCCCGCGGCCTCGACCGCACGACCAGCGGCGTCTCGCTCGACGACTTCCTGGCTGACGACGAATCTGGGCCGTTCTCACTCCACGACCCGACCTCGCTCACGGATCTGCTGACGAGCGCCGGGTGGGAGGACGTCCGGGTCTCGTTCCACCTCCTTCCCTTGCTTTTCGCCGGCGGGGTATCGCCCGCGGTCGCCGGACGCGCCGCCCTCGACTTCGGGCCGACCCGCGCCCTTCTCGTCGGCCTCGACGACTCGTCCGTTGCGGCGGCCGAGGCTGCCATCGTCGAGGCGTTCGCCGGCAACGTCGACGACGACGGGCAAGTGGTGTTGAGCGGTGCCGTTCGCCTTGTCACCGCCCTGAGGTCACAAGTCACGTCGCCGTAGCGGCCGCGGAGTGAGACGGTTATGTCTCATGACCACGACCGAACAACCTCCCGCCGGAGGAGATGCGGCCGGCACCACCGTCGAGGAGAAGCGGTGGTGGATCCTCGGCGTGTTGTGTCTCAGCCTCGTCATCGTCATCGTCGGAAACACCGTGCTGAACGTGGCCCTTCCGACCCTCGTGCGGGAGCTGCAGGCGACGCAGACCGAGCTTCAGTGGATCGTCGACGCCTACGCGCTCGTCTTCGCCGGACTGCTGCTCACGGCCGGGGCCCTGGGTGACCGCTTCGGGCGAAAGGGTGCCCTCACCGTCGGCCTCGTCATCTTCGGCGGCGCCTCAGCCGCCAGCGCCTTCGTCGACAGCCCCGCCGGTCTGATCGCCGGCCGGGCCGTGATGGGCCTCGGCGCGGCGTTCGTCATGCCGGCCACACTGTCGATCCTCACCACGGTGTTCCCGCCACGCGAACGGGGTCGCGCCATCGCCATCTGGGCCGGCCTGGCCGGCGCCGGGGCCGCCATCGGTCCCATAGGCAGCGGCTTCCTCCTCGAACACTTCTGGTGGGGTTCGGTGTTCCTGATGAACCTCCCGATCATCGCCATCGCGTTGATTGCCGGACTGATCCTGGTTCCGTCGTCGAAGGACCCGGACGAGGCACCTCTCGATCCGATCGGAGCGGGGCTCTCCATCGCCGGCCTGGCCTCGCTGCTCTACGCGATCATCGAGGCACCGAGCCACGGCTGGACGGCGCCCGAGACACTGGCGGCGTTCGCCGCAGCCGCCGCCCTTCTCAGCACGTTCGCTTGGTGGGAGCTGCGTTCGGCAGCGCCGATGCTGCAGCTCCGTTGGTTCAAGAACCCTGGTTTCAGCACGGCGAGCGGGGCCATCACCCTCGTGTTCTTCGCCATGTTCGGCACGTTCTTCCTCTTCAGCCAGTACCTCCAGCTCGTGCTTGGCTACGGCACCCTCGAGGCGGGCTTGCGGATGCTGCCGATGGCTGTCGTGATGATGATCGCGGCCCCCAATAGCGCACGGCTGACCGAGCGCTTCGGACCCAAGCGGGTCGTGGCGGGCGGGCTGGCCACGGTCGGGCTCGGCCTCACGCTCATGTCCTTCGCCACGGTGGACTCCGGCTACCTCCCGGTGATGATCGCCCTGATGGTGATGTCGGCTGGCATGGGCTCGTCGATGGCGCCGGCGACGGCCACGATCATGACGTCGCTTCCGATGGGGAAGGCCGGCGTGGGATCGGCGGTCAACGACACGACCCGCGAGTTGGGCGGAGCCCTCGGCGTGGCCGTACTCGGCAGCCTGGCGGCGTCGGCCTACTCGCGAGGGGTCGGCGACCTCGCCGCCTCTCTCCCGGCCGAAGCGGCGGCGGTGGCTCGCACCTCACTCGGTGCCGCCATCGAGGTAGGCCGCCAGATCGGCGGGCCGGCCGGCGAAGTCGTCGTGCGCACCGCCCAGGTCGCCTACGTCGACGGGATGTCGAACGGGTTACGGGTCGGCGCGATGGTCGTGTTCATCGCCGCCGCCCTCGTCTTCCGGTTCCTCCCGGCGGTGCCGGCGGCGCACGACGCATGACCGCCGTCATGGCCAGCGTTCGCAGCTGAGGTACCGCCGTCTGGGACGATGGCGTCGTGCGACTCGAGCGGGACCGGCGGGGCCTCTGCACCCTCGTGCCTCTTCTCGCCCTCAGCATCATCGTCCTCGCCCTGGCGCCGGCACGACCGGCGGGCGCCACCATCGCCTCGATCTCGCCGTCATCGGCGACGGTCCAGCCGGGAAGCAGCATCACCACGACCGTCCGGGTGCAGGCGGCCGGCCTCACGTGCCTCTCCGCCCGACCCTCCACGACCGCCCTCACGGTCGAACTCGCTCGGGAGTGCGACGACACCTCTTCCTGGTCGTCGTTGCTCACGGTGACCGCCAGCGAGTCGATCACCCCTGGTACGTACTCGGTTCGGGTCACCGACCAGGAGTCGGGGGACGGTGGCGGGAGGACCTTCACCGTGCGGGTCGGGCCGGAGCCGACGACGGCACCCCCCGTTACAACGACCACGCTGGCCGCGACCACGACGGTTCCGCCCACCACGACGACGTCTTCGACGACGACCACGCGGCCCGCCACCACCACGGCGCCCAGCACCGTGACGACGTCTGCGGTGGCGGCCTCCACGACGACGTCGAAGGCTCCACCACCTCCGGGCGGCGGGTTCTTCAACGTCGCTTCGTTGGTGGATGCCGGCGTCCCGGACGAGGGCCTGTTCCTGCCACTCACGACCGCCGGCTACCTGTCGTGCCTCCCCCTGACCGAAGCGTGCGTGGACGAAGCCTCGGGCGTCGTGCTCGTCCCGGCGCGCACCACCGAAGTGGCGTGGCGCGTGGCCGGCCCGGACGAGACGACGGCACCGCGCACCCAACTGCAGGGCCTGCGACCTCTCACGCCGGTCGGTCGAGCACCGACTGACCCCGGCGCTCAGGACTATGCCCTCCCGGTCCTCGACCTCTCGACCGAGGGGGGACAGCTCCGCACCATCGTGCGCGGCCTCGACGAGCGGGGGCAGTTGGTCGCTCCCCGAGCCGGACCGACCTTCGCCGTCCCCGTGGCCGAAGGCCCGATGGCGCAGCCGAACGCATCGACGTTCGTGGCGTCGGCCCCGTTTGGACGACCGCGCCTCGCCACCAAAGGCCAGTTGACCGAGGCGTCGCCCGTCATCGCACTCTTCGCCGCTACGGAGTTGCAGGTGATCTACGCCCTTCGGCCCGATCCGACCTGGGGTCTGAACGTCGACCTCCTCCCCCTGCTCGGCGACGGCATCGTGCCCTACCTCGTTCGAGGAGTCGACGGCCCGCCCGGCCTCTATGTGGCTCGGCCGGAAGGGCTGCGGGTTCCCACCGCCGGCAGCACCCTGGCCACCGAACCGCAGCCCTCCGGTCGATCCGCTGGCGGGATCTCACCGGCGCTGCTCCTTGCCGGCGCCGTCGGGACCGGCATGCTCGCCACCATCGCCTTGGCTATTCGGCGCCGGCGAGATCCCCACTGAACCTGAAAGGTGTCGGGCTCCGTAGGATCCGTCGCACATGAGCGACGGCATGCAGGCAAAGACGATCTCGATCACGGGACACGGCGGTGACCACATCGAGGCGTACCAGGCCCGCCCCACCGACGAGGCGCCGGCCCGGGGCGGGGTCGTCGTTATCCATCACATGCCCGGCTACGACCGCGCCACCAAGGAAATTGTTCGCACCTTCGCGGTGTACGGCTACGACGCGGTCTGTCCCAACCTGTTCCACCGCTATGCGCCGGGCGCCAAGCCCGGCGATGCCGCGGCGGCAGCGCGCGCCGCCGGCGGCGCACCCGACGACCAAGCCATGGGCGACATCGCCGGCGCGGCCGCCCACCTGCGAGCCCTTTCCACCTCGAACGGCAAGGTCGGGGTGATCGGCTACTGCTCCGGCGGCCGGCAGGCTTGGCTGGCGGCTTGCCTGCTCGACATCGACGCCGCCGTCGATTGCTACGGCGGTCGCGTCGTTGTCTCGGCCGAAGATCTGAGCCCTGAGCGACCGACGGCGCCTCTCGACCTGGCTCCCCAGATGCGAGCCCCGTTGCTCGGTCTCTTCGGCGCCGACGACCGCAACCCGTCGCCCGAGCACGTGGCCCGGATGGACGCCGAACTGGCGGCGCTCGACAAGCCGTTCGAGTTCTACTCCTACGACGGCGCCGGCCACTCGTTCTTCTCCGTCGATCGACCGAGCTACCACCTCGACGCATCGAAGGAAGGCTGGAAGCGGATCTGGTCGTGGTTCGGCACCCACCTTTCGACGGACGGAACAGTTTGATGTGCACGTACCTGACCCTCTCGACCGACGTGGCCGGGAGCGGGCTGCAGGGAGGCGACGACTGGTTCGGCGTCGAACGCGCCGTCGTGTACTTCGACCACCCACAGGACGCGTCGCTCGAGCATGCGCTGTGCGTCGATGTGCGCGGTCGTGACGTGGGCCAGCGCGTCGCCGTCGAGCTCGATGCCTCCTCGGCTCGTCGACTGGCCGAGACGATCCTCGCCGTCCTCGACGACGCCGAGACCCGCACGCTCGTCGACCCCTCATGAAACTGCAGGGCACGGCGGTCACGAGGACCGAGGACCACCACCTGCTGATCGGGGACACAACGTTCGTCGGCAATGTCGACCTCCCGGGCGCGTTGCACGTGGCCTATGTGACCTCGACGGTCGCCCACGCTCGACTCACCACGGTCGACGTGACGGCCGCCCGTGCTGCGCCCGGGGTGGTGTTGGTGCTGACGGCCGCCGATCACGGCCTCGCTCCGCTGACACCGATGGTGGCGGGCGCGCCGGCGGCCATGACGCGCCCGTTGCTGGCCGACGGCATCGTGCGCTACGTCGGCGAGCCGGTCGTGGCCATCGCCGCCGAGACGGCGGCGCAGGCGGCCGACGCCGTCGACCTCGTCGAAATCGACTACCTCCCCCTCCCTGTGGCCGTTCGGCCCGAGCACGCACTGGCCGAGGGCGCACCACTGCTCTTCCCCGACGCCGGAACGAACGTCGTCGCCCAAGGCAGGGGGGGCGCCGCCGATGAGCTGCCGTTCGCCGAGTGCGACGTGGTCGTCGAGGGCACCTTCCTCAACCAACGCGTGGCCCCGTGCCCCATCGAGACCCGCGTCGCCGCATCGACCTGGACCGACGACGGCCGGCTTCTGCACTACGCCTCCTGCCAGGGCGCCCATCCCATCCGCACGCAGCTCGCCGCCATCCACGGACTCGATGCCTCGCAGATCCGCGTCGTGACCTCCGATGTCGGTGGCAGCTTCGGGGCCAAGGGACGGGCCTATCCCGAAGAACTGCTTCTGCCCGTGATCGCCAAGCGCGCCGGCCGACCGGCTCGCTGGACGCCCGACCGCTCCGATGACATGGTCGGTCTCGGCCACTCGCGCGCACAACGGCAATCGGTGCGCATGGGAGGGCGTCGAGACGGCACGATCACCTGCCTCGAGGTGCACGTGCTGGCCGACTGTGGTGCCTATCCGGGCATCGCTCCGAACCTGGCCAACAACACGGGGAACCTGCTCCCCGGTCCGTATCGCATCGCCAACGTTCGATGGACCAACGAGTGCGTGGTCACGAACACCACACCGATCACCGCCTACCGCGGTGCCGGCCGGCCCGAGGCGGCGGCGCTCGTCGACCGGGCCGTCGACCTCTTCGCCGCCGAGCTCGGACTCGACCCCGTCGATGTCCGACGGACGAACCTCCTGCGACCGGACGAGTTCCCGTGGAAGAGCCCGACAGGACTCACCTACGACAGCGGCACCTACGAGCGGGCCCTCGACAAGGCGCTGACCACGGTCGGGTACGACGAGCTCCGGAAGGACCAGGCCGCCCGACGGGAACGTGGCGACACCACCGTGCTCGGTATCGGCGTGTCGGTCTTCATCGACCGCACGGCCGGCGTGCCGGGGAGCGAGTACGGCGCAGTCGAGCTGCGAGGTGACGGCACCGTGCTCGTCAAGACCGGATCGTCGCCCTACGGCCAGGGCCACTACACGGCGTGGGCCATGCTCGTAGCCGATCGGACCGGACTTCCCATGGAGCAGATCACGGTCGTGCACGGAGACACCGACGTCGTGCCCCGCGGCGGCGTCACCGGTGGCTCGCGTTCGGCGCAGAAGGCCGGCACGGCCGTCGCCCAGGCGACCGACGCGTTGGTCGACGAGGCCCGCCGCATCGCCGCCGACCACCTCGAGGCGTCCCCGGACGACATCGTGCTCGACACAACGACCGGACGCTTCCACGTGACCGGCTCCCCCGGGGCGACGACGATCGGATGGGCCGAGGTCCCCGCCGACGTCGCCGCCATACCCGAGCGCGACGCGCTCCGCTGCGAAGCCGACTTCGAAGGCGAGGGCCCGACCTTTCCGTTCGGCGCGTACGTCGCCGTCGTCGAGATCGACACCGAGACCGGACGCCTCACCCTCGAACGGATCGTCACCGTCGACGACGCCGGCACGATCCTCAACCCGCTCCTCGCCCTCGGGCAGGTGCACGGGGGGCTGGGCCAGGGCATCGCCCAGGCCATGTTCGAGGAGTTCGTCTATGACGACGACGGCAACCCGCTCACGTCGACGTTCGCCGACTACGGGCTGCCGACGGCAGCCGACCTCCCCTCGTTCGATTGCGAACTCACCGAGACGCCCTCACCCAACAACCCGCTCGGGTTCAAGGGCATCGCCGAATCGGGCACCATCGGTGCTCCGCCTGCCCTCCAGAACGCCGCCGTCGATGCGCTGGCCCACCTCGGCGTCCGCCACCTCGACCTGCCCATCACCCCCGAGCGCATCTGGCGGGCGCTGCGCTGACCCAACAAAGATGGGCGAATGCCCACGTGCAAGTCCAACGGGATCGAGCTGTATTACGAGACGCACGGGCAGGAGGACGACCCGGCACTGTTGCTCGTGATGGGTCTGGGCGCCCAGATGATCGCCTGGGACGAGGAGTTCTGCGACACCCTCGTCGATCGCGGGTTCTTCGTCATCCGTTTCGACAATCGGGATGTCGGCCTCTCGTCGAAGATCGAGGGCGGCGGAGGGAGCTTCATCGAGTCCTTCGCCAAAGCCCAGCAGGGGGAAGCCATTCCGGCGCCCTACCTCCTCACCGACATGGCCGCCGACGCGATCGGTCTTCTCGACCACCTCGGCATCGAGCGCGCCCACGTCGTGGGCGCGTCGATGGGGGGGATGATCGCCCAGACGATCGCCATCGAGCACCCCGAGCGGGTGCGCTCCTTGACATCGATCATGTCGACGACCGGCGAACCCGACGTCGGCCAGCCAACGCCGGAGGCCATCGCCCGCCTCGTCGTTGCTCCGCCGGCCGATCGGGCCGCGGCCATCGAGGCATCCGTCGCCAGCTCCAAGGTGATCGGAAGCCCCGACCACTTCGACGAAGATCGGGCGCGACGGAAGGCGGCCGAGACGTACGATCGGGCCTTCACCCCGGCCGGAACCGCCCGCCAAATCCTGGCGATCATGGCCTCGGGCTCACGCGCTGACGCATTGGCCCGCCTCGAGGTTCCGGCCGTCGTGATCCACGGCGAGGTCGATCCCCTCGTCACGCCGACCGGCGGCGCCCGCACCGCCGAACTCATCCCCGGCGCCGAGCACGTGGTGATCGAGGGAATGGGCCACGACCTACCCCGAGCGCTGTGGCCGCAGGTCGTCGAGGCGATCACGGCGGTCGTTCGGCGCGCGCCGGACTGAATCCGGCACAAGGGCCGAATCGGGCATGTGATTCTTTTCACTACCGCCCGAAGCGAGAGGTCCGTAACCTCATCGGTGCGGTGTGACGATTGATTCGTCACAACAGTCAGGAGCTGCACGTGCTCGGTCGTCTCGGTCGTTGGTGCCACAACCGGCGGGGCATCGTCGTGTTGGCGTGGATCGGTGCGCTCCTTCTCTTCGGTGGCATCTCGGGTGCCACCGGGAGCGGGTTCAGCACCGCCTTCTCCTTGCCGGACGTCGAGAGCTCGCGCGGCTTCGACATCATCGAAGAGCACTTCGGGGGGCGCGGCGGAGGCTCTGGTGGAACGGTGGTGTTTCGCTCGGAGGCCGGCATCGACGATCCCGCCGTCAAGGCGGCCATGACAGCGTTCTTGGCCGACATCGACGCCATCGAGCCACTGCAGGTCATCAGTCCCTACGAACCCGACGGCGCGCAACAGATCGCCCGCCAAGGCGAGCAGGCGGGGCGAATCGCCTACGCCCAGGTCGAGATCCCGAGCGACTTCTCCATCGAGGACAGCGCCGCCGTCACGAAGGACGTCACGGCCATCGAGCCCGACCTCGAGGGTCTCCAGGTGGAGTACGGCGGCCAACTCTTCGCCGAGTTCGCTCCGCCCGAATCCGAAGTGCTGGGCCTGGCTTTCGCCATCTTCATCCTCGTGCTGGCCTTTGGATCGGTGTTGGCGATGGGCCTGCCGATCGGAACTGCCATCTTCGGCATCGGCCTCGGCGTCACCGTCGTGACCATCCTTTCCAACGTCATCACGATGCCGGACTTCACGACCGTCCTCTCCGTCATGATCGGGCTGGGCGTCGGCATCGACTACGCCCTCTTCATCGTCACCCGCTACCGCGAAGGGTTGCATGGCGGCATGTCGACCGAGGATGCGGTGGCCGCCGCACTGAACACGGCCGGGCGGGCGGTGCTCTTCGCCGGCACCACGGTCGTCATCTCCTTGATGGGCATGTTGTTGATGAAGCTCCAGTTCGTGAACGGACTGGCCATCGGCGCTGCTACCACGGTCCTCATGACGATGCTGGCGTCGGTCACCCTCCTCCCCGCCCTCCTCGGTTTCGCCGGTGCGCGGCTCGAGGTCACCCGGTGGCGCGGCCTCATCGCCACCGGACTCGTCGCCGTCGCCCTCCTCGGCGTCGGTCTCGGCATCCAGGCACTCCTGATCGCCCTGCCGATGGCTGTCGTCGTGATTGTCGCCGGCCTCTTCGTCGGCCCGCTCAAGCGGGAGGTGCCGAAGCGGGCACCGAAGCCCGTCGAGCGGACGCTCGCGTTTCGCTGGAGCCACCTCATCCAAGCCCGGCCGTGGCCGTTCGTCATCCTCGGCACGGCCGTCCTGGTGCTCCTCGCCGTCCCGCTGTTCTCCCTCCGCCTCGGGTTCTCCGACGAGGGGAACTACCCGAAGGACACCTCGACCCGCAAGGCCTACGACCTCCTCGCCTCCGGCTTCGGGCCGGGCTTCAACGGTCCTCTGGTCCTTGCCGCCGAACTGCCCGAGGGAGGCGACACCGCCACCATCGAGCGGGTCAGCGCGGCGCTGACCGACACCCCCGGTGTCGCCTTTGCCAGTCCTGGCTTCCCCAACGACCCAGCCGACCCGGAGGCTGTGCTCTGGCGCGTCATCCCCACCTCGGCGCCCCAGGACGAGTCGACGAGCGACCTCGTCGGCCGTCTCCGCAACGACGTCCTCCCGGCGGCGACGGCGGGTAGCGACCTCGACATCGCCGTCACCGGTTTCGTCGCCGTGAGCGTCGATTTCTCGAGCTACCTGGCGGCCCGCCTGCCCCTCTTCATCGGCGTGGTGCTGGCCCTGTCGTTCCTCCTCCTCATGGCCGTGTTCCGGTCGATCCTCGTACCCCTCAAGGCCGTGCTGATGAACCTCATTTCCATTGGCGCGGCCTACGGGCTGGTCGTCGCCGTCTTCCAATGGGGCTGGGGCAAGGAACTCATCGGGATCGGCAAGGGCGGCCCGATCGAGCCCTTCGTGCCGATGATGATGTTCGCCATCGTGTTCGGCCTGTCGATGGACTACGAGGTCTTCCTGCTGTCACGAGTGAAGGAGGAGTACGACCGGACGGGCGACAACCGCGCGGCCGTCGCCGACGGCCTCACCGCCACGGCGCGGGTGATCACCGCCGCCGCCGCCATCATGGTGTTCGTCTTCGGCAGCTTCCTGCTCGAGTCCGACCGGGTCATCAAGCTCTTCGGCCTCGGACTGGCCAGCGCCGTGTTCCTCGACGCCACCATCGTCCGCATGCTGCTCGTCCCGGCGACCATGGAGCTCCTCGGCGACCGCAACTGGTGGCTGCCCGGTTGGCTCGACCGACTGCTTCCCCGCATCGACGTCGAAGGCACGGCCGAGATCCCGACCACCGACCCGGTGGAAGAGCGGATTCCGACCCCGGTCTGACGCTCCACAGTTGGACTCTTGGGCGAATTTGGTTGTTAGGTCGACCTAACGACAAAGTGGTGCCATGCCGAAGAAGTGGTTGGTCTCCTTCCTCGCCGTCCTCGTGCTGGGCACAGGCCTGGGCGCCTGCTCGTCGGGCGGGGACGAGAAGTTGGTCATCTACTCCGGCCGCTCCGAGAACCTCGTGAAGCCGATCCTCGACCGTTTCGCCAAGGCCTCCGGGGTCGAGATCAGCGTTCGCTACGGCGACACGGCCGAACTGGCCGCCAGTATCCTCGAGGAGGGCGACAACACCAGGGCCGACGTCTTCTTCAGCCAGGACGCGAGCGCCCTGGCTGCGCTCTCCGACCGCGACCGGCTGGTGGCACTGGCCCCGGCCGCCCTCGACTCCGTGCCCGAGCGCTTCCGCGATCCGGACGGACATTGGTTGGGCGTCACCGGGCGGGCCCGCGTGCTGGCGTACAACACCGACAAGCTGACCGAGAGCGATCTCCCCGACGACATCTTCGAGTTGACCGATCCGAAGTGGAAGGGGCGGGTCGGCCTCCCGCCCACCAACGCCTCGTTCATCGCCTTCGTCTCGGCCCTCACCGAGCAATACGGCGCCGACCGGACGAAGGCCTATCTGGAGGGCCTCAAGGCCAACGGCGTCAAGACCTACGACAACAACGTGATCGCCATCGAGGCGGTGGCCGACGGCGAGATCGACGTCGCCCTCGTCAACCACTACTACCTGTACAGCGAGTTCGAGGAGCGGCCCGACCTGCCGGTGCAGAATTACTTCCCTGGCCAGGGGAGCGGCGGCACCGGCACGTTCGTGAACGTGTCCGGGCTCGGCATCCTCGAGGGCACGAAGCAGCGAAAGGCGGCCAACAAGCTCGTGGCGTATCTGTTGTCCACCGAGGCCCAGGAGTACTTCCGGGACGAGACGACCGAGTACCCCTTGCGCACCGGTATCAGCGCCAGCGACGAGCTGCCTCCGTTGGACTCGATCGCCACGTTCGATGTCTCGTTGGCCGACCTCGGCAAGGACCTCGAGGCCAGCCTCGATCTCATCAACGAAGTCGGTCTGACCTGACCCGCCGGCCGCCGGCGGCCCTGATCGCCGTCGGGCTCGTGGTGGCTGCAGGGATGGCATTGCCCCTCGTTCACCTCACGCTGCGGGCGGCCGAGGCCGACGATCCCCTCGGCGTGTTGCAGTCATCGCGCGTCGGCGGGGCAGCCATGTCGACCCTGGCGCTCGGGCTCACGGTGACGGCCGCCGCAGCCGTGTTGGGCGTCGCCATCGCCTGGCTCCTGGAGCGCACCGACCTACCAGGGCGGCGGGCTCTCGGGGCCTGGGCGGCCCTGCCGCTGGTCGTGCCGACCTACGTCGCCGCCGTGGCGTTGAAGGACGCCTTCGGGCCGCGCGGCCTCGTTGCGACCGTCCCCGGCATCGTCGGCTTCTTCGGGGCCGCCGCCAGCTTGACCTTGTCGACCTTCCCTTACGTCCTGCTCCTCGTGCGGGCCGCCCTGGCCGGTAGCGACCCCGCGCTGGAAGAAGCCGCACGGTCACTGGGCGACTCCCGCCGGCGGGTGCTGTGGCGCGTCGTGCTCCCACAGCTCCGCCCCGCCCTCGCCGCCGGAAGCCTGCTGGTGTTCCTCTACGTGCTCTCCGACTTCGGAGCGGTGACGATCCTGCGCTACGAGACGATCACGCTCCGGATCTTCGCCGAGTACCGCACGTCATTCGAGCGGGCGCCGGCCGCCCTCCTCGGGCTGGTGCTCGTGGGTTTGACCCTGGTGGCGATCGTGGTCGAGCGTCGGGCTCGTGGCCGAGGCACGCCGGCTCGTATCGTCGGGGGCTCACGTCCGCCGGTGCGGCGATCGCTGGGTCCCTGGCGGTGGCCGGCCGTCGGCGGCGTCGTGCTGGTCGGGTTCCTGGGCACCGGTGTGCCGGTGCTCGTCCTCGTCTACCGCACCTTCATCGCGGCCTCCCGCACCGTCCAGGCCGACGTGGTGGCGCGCGCCGCGATGACCTCGATCCTCCTCGCCGCCGCCGCCGCCTTGGTGGCGGTGACGCTGGCGGTACCGGTGGCCACCTTGTCCGTCCGCTTCCGCTCCCGATTCGCCGCTACCGTCGAGACCTTGTCGTCCGCCGGCTACGCCCTTCCCGGCCTCGTCATCGCCCTGGCGCTGGTGTTCTTCGCCGCCAACTACCTGCCGTGGCTCTACCAGACGGTCGGGTTGGTCGTCGTGGCCTACGTCATCCGGTTCTTTCCTGAGGCGCTCGGCGCCGCTCGAAGCGGCCTGGCCGGCCTCGATCCCGGTGTCGAGGACGCAGCTCGTTCGCTCGGCGATGGGCGCCTGGCCGTCGTCCGGCGCGTGACGGTTCCCCTCATCCGCCGCAGCCTCGTGGGTGGCGGCCTCCTGGTGTTCCTGACCTCGATGAAGGAACTCCCGGCGACCCTGCTCCTCCGCCCCGCCGGCGTCGACACGCTGGCGACCCGGGTCTGGACCGGGGCGGCCGAAGGCCGGTATGCCCAGGCGGCTCCAGCTGCGCTGGTGCTCGTGCTCCTCTCCGGGGTCGCGCTCACCCTGCTGCGCAACGAACGGGGCGCCGACGCCGCCACCCCCTTGTCGTGACTCCTGCCATCGAGTTGGTCGGGGTCTCGAAGTCGTACGGCGCCGTGCCCGCCGTCGTCGACGTCGACCTGCGCGTCGAGGCGGGCGAGTTCCTGACGCTGCTTGGTCCATCTGGCTGCGGGAAGTCCACGCTGCTGCGTTTGGTGGCCGGGTTCGAAACGCCCGACGCCGGCACGGTTCGGCTCTTCGGAGACGACGTCGTCGATGTCCCCGCCGAGAAGCGGGCCGTCGGCCTCGTGTTCCAGCAGCTCGCCCTGTTCCCCCACCTCGACGTGGCCCGGAACGTGGCCTACGGGCTGCGCGAACTCTCCAAGAGCGACCGTCAGATGCGGGTGCGCGAGCTGCTGGCGTTGGTCGACCTTCCCGGCGCCGAACGCCGGTACCCGGACCAGCTCTCCGGCGGCCAAGCGCAGCGCGTGGCGCTGGCCCGGGCCTTGGCGCCCCGACCGCGGGTCGTCCTTCTCGACGAGCCGTTCTCGAGCCTCGACACCACGCTGCGGGCCAGCTTGCGGGAGGAGGTGCGGACGATCCTGCGATCGGCCGGGGTGACCGCCATCCTCGTCACCCACGACCAGGACGAAGCGCTGTCGCTCGGCGATCGCGTGGGCGTGATGTTCGACGGAAGAGTTGTGCGTCACGGTGCGCCCCGTGAGGTCTACACCGAGCCGCGTTCCGTCGCCGTCGCCGCCTTCGTGGGTGACGCCAACCGGGTGCCGGGTCGTCGCCAGGGCAACCGGCTCGTGACCGAGTTGGGATCGCTCGCCTGCGACAGCGACGCTGGCGCCGACGGCGACGGCGACGGCACCGGGCAAGGCGACGTCGCCCTCGTCCGGCCGGAGCACGTCCTGCTCGACGACGCGCCCGGTGGTGCCTCGGTGGTCATCGACGTGGCGTACTACGGGCACGACCAGTCGGTCTCGGTGCGCCTCAGCTCCGGCCTGATCGTGCGCGCCCGGCTGGGAACGGGCCGGACGTTCACGCCGGGCCAGACGGTCTCGGCCAAGGCGTCGACCGCAATCGTGGCCGATGGCGTTTCGTCCCTTTGACCGAAGGGCACATCTGGGACATGGGTGACCGGCGAGCCAACGACGACCGCGACGATCTCGTCTCCACCGACGAGGTGCTCTCGGAGAGCGTGGAGCGCGTGCGCTCGTCCCGAGAGCTGATCAACCAGATCGACGAGCAGCTGGCCCGCGGTCAAGAACTGCTCGGGGGAGATCAGCCCAGGTTGAAGTAGCGCGCCATCGATCCGCTGCCCGGGCAGGCGATGTTCGGGTCGTACTGGCCCGGAAGCAGCTGGACGAGGGCGACCGGCCCGCCGCCAAAACCACGGGTGACGCAGTACTCGGCAACGGCGGGAAGTCCGTTGGCGCCGGCCGTCCAGACGGGAAGTCCCGGCTGCTCGTCGCCCATCAGCTTCTGGAATTGGAAGGGTGTCGAGTAGATCCCCGGTTCGAGGCCAGCCTCGCGCACGGCATCGATGGCACCGCGCAGCACGATGGCGTTGAGGGGCTGGTTCCGAGTCCAGTAGTTGAGATGTTCGACGTCGAGCCACGCGAACGGCGCCTCGACACCCTGCGAGCGGGCGTAGTCGAGGGAATCGCGCACGCCGTTGAGTCCGAAGTTGTAGGCCACGCAGCCGAGGGCGTCGGGCCCGCAGGCGGGCTGGCGATCGCTGGTCGCCCCGCGGGCGAGCTCGTCCTCCGACCGGGGAAAGTTCACGTTGAGGTAGATGCCGGCGGCGCCGCGTTGGCGGGCCCATCTCCACTGGTCGGCCAGGCACCGGTTGTGGCGGAAAGCCCGCCCTCCGTTGACCCCGATGATGGCGTAGGCCGAGGGAGCGCTCGGGTAGGGGCCGTCGCACTGCGGATACGAGATGTCCCACCCGAACTGCCTGTCGAGGCGCCGGGGAGCCCACGCGCCTCTTGCCTTCTCCCTGGCATGGTCCCTGGCGTCGTCCCTGACCCTCTCCTTCGCCGCCGCTCGGCTGGTGTCGCCGCCGGCGGCGGCGGCGGTGACGGTGGCCGACGCAGCCGAGACTTCCGGGGCGGGCTCGCCGGTGCTCGCAACCGTCGCCGGTGGCGACGCCAGCTCGGCGGTGGCGGGTTCGGCTGCGAGCGGTGGGGGCGTCTGACGACCGACGCCGGCGGCGATGGCGGTGAAAGGTCGCCCGGTGCGCTCGGAGGCGGGAGCGCCGAGGAACGGCGCAGCGCCGTAGGAATAGACGCCGCCGTCGCCGGAGAGCAGCCAGTAGCCCGATCCGTCCGGGAGGAGAGCCATGTCGACGATCGGCTTGGTGAGCCGCTCGTCGATGGCGGCTCCATGAAACGGCGCGGAGCCGAAGGTGAAGATCCCGCCATCGGCGCCGACAAGGTAGTAGCCGCCGTCGTCGGCCGTCGGCACGAGGTCGATGATCCGACCGTTCACGGCGGTGTCGCCCAACGAACCGAGGAAACCCGCGTCGCCAAACGTGAACACGCCGCCGTCCGAGCTGACCAGCCAGTAACCGAGACCGGTGGCCGTCGGGGCCAGTGACACGACTCGAGACGGCATGCCGACTTCGGGCCCCGCGCCGAAGTAGCCAGCGTCACCGAAGGCGAAGACCCCGCCATCGGCCGCAACCAGCCAGTAGCCGAGTCCGGTCGGCGTGGCCGCAATGTCGACGACTCGCTCGGTGCTGTCGCCGGCGGCCGAACCGAGGAACTCGGCCGTCCCGAACGCGAAGACACCGCCGTCGGCACTGGACAGCCAGTAGCCCTCGCCGTCGGGCGTGTGAGCGAGACCGACCATCGGCGATCCCGTTTCGCCGGCGGCGCTCCCGGCGAATCCGAACCAGCCATGCGTGAATACGCCCCCATCGGCACTGGTGATTCGGTAGCCGGGCCCGGCTGTCGGAACAGCAGCCTGCATAGCGGCGCCGATCGGGGCGCCCACAGCCCTGCTCGGAACCTCGCCGTCCGGCGCCTGGGCTTCGCCCGCAACGGGTGCGGCCGGCGGGTCGAGCTCGGGGCCGCCCAACTGATCGGCCGCCGCCACGAGCGTCCCCGTCAGCGCCGTGGCCAGAGCGGCCACCACAGCCGTCCGGCGCCACCACGAGGCCACCCGGCCATGGGCGTCCGGCAGGCCGGCAGGCGCGAGGAGCAAGGGACGTCTCACAGGTCGACCGGCCTCCGACCGGGGCGCGCCTCACCCAGGGAGGCGGCGCCCTTCCTGGATCGGCACGTCTGCGCCTCCAATGGACTCGTTGACGCCGTTCATTTTTGAAGAACGACCTTCACCGGGGTTTCAAACTGGGAACTCCGGCTAACCCACTTCGGCCGCGGCAGCAGCAAACTGGGCGTTGTAGAGGTTCGCGTAGGCGCCGCCCAGCGCCAGAAGCTCGGTGTGGTGTCCCTGTTCGACGATCTGGCCGCCGTCCATCACCAAGATCGTGTCGGCGTCGCGGATCGTGGAGAGCCGATGGGCAATCACGAAGCTCGTCCGTTGAGACCGAAGGGCCGCCATGGCCTTCTGAATCAGCACCTCAGTGCGGGTGTCGACCGAGCTGGTGGCCTCGTCGAGGATGAGAATCGTCGGGTCGGCCAGGAACGCACGGGCGATGGTGAGCAGCTGCTTCTCGCCGGCGCTGACCGAGGAGTCCTCGTCGTCGATGTGGGTGTCGTACCCATTGGGGAGCGAGTGCACGAACCGGTCGACGTACGTGGCGCGGGCAGCGGCCTGGATCTGCTCCTCCGTCGCCTCCGGATTGCCGTAGGCGATGTTCTCTCTGATCGTGCCACCGAAGAGCCACGTGTCCTGGAGCACCATCCCGAAGTTCGAACGCAGCTCCGACCGCGCCATCGTGGACACGTCGGCCCCGTCGAGGGTGATGCGGCCGCCGTCGAGTTCGTAGAACCGCATCAACAAGTTGACGAGGGTCGTCTTCCCCGCGCCCGTCGGGCCGACGATGGCCACGGTCTGGCCCGGCTCGGCCACGAGCGAGAGATCGGTGATGAGCGGACGATCCGGGTCGTAGCTGAACGTGACCGACTCGAAGGCGACGCGGCCCCGCGGCGAAGGCACCGTTGCCTCGAGGACCTCGGGTGTCTGCTCCTCGGCGTCGAGGAGCTCGAAGACCCGCTCGGCCGATGCCACGCCCGATTGGAACGTGTTGACCATCGACGCCACCTGGGTGAGAGGTTGGCTGAATTGGCGTGAGTACTGGATGAACGCCTGCACCGACCCGAGGCTCATCGTGCCCGAGGCGACCCGCAGTCCGCCGATGACGGCGATCCCGACGAAATTCAGGTTGCCGATCAGCATCATCGCCGGCTGGATCACGCCGGAAATGAACTGCGCGCCGAAGCTGGCTCGGTACAGATCGTCGTTCATGGATCGGAAGCGTTCCTCGACCTCCCGCTGCCGGCCGAACGCCTTGACGATGGCATGGCCGGTGAACGACTCCTCCACCAACCCGTTGAGCTGGCCGGTGTGGCGCCACTGGGCGATGAAGCGTGGCTTCGATCGGCCGGTGATGAACCGCATGGTGCCGAGTGAGAGCGGCACCGAGACGAGCGCCACGATGGCAAGCACTGGCGAGATGATGACCATCATCACGAGCGTGCCGACAAGCGTGAGGATGGACGTCAGCAGCTGGCTCATCGTCTGCTGCAGGCTCATGGCGATGTTGTCGATGTCGTTGGTCACGCGGCTCAGGAGATCGCCTCGCGCGTGCTGGTCGACGTATCGGAGCGGGAGCCGGTTGAGCTTGTCCTCGACGTCGGCCCGCAGGCGGTACATGGTGCGCTGCACGATGCCGGCGAGGAGGTAGGACTGCAGGAACCCGAGCACGGCCGACGCCACGTAGAGGCCGAGCACGACGAGCAGGACCCGGTGGAGTGCGTCGAAGTCGATGCCGGCCCCGCCGTTGCGGCGACGAAGCAACCCGGTGATGAGGATGTCGGTCGCGTCGCCGAGCAAGCGGGGACCGAGCACCGACAAGATCACGCCGACGAGAGCGAAGATCGCCACCACCCCGAGGCCGAGGCGGCCGCCCTCGAGGCGGCCGATCAGTCGGCGGGCAGAGGCGCCGAAGTCGCTCGACGCCTCGACCGGCATGCCGATGCCACCCCACCGGGGCTGTCCCGCCTGCGGCGTCGGCGCCTTCGTCTCTGCCTCGGCGTGTTGCGCTTCGCTCGGCGTCGCCGTGAGTTCAGGTTCTGTCTCGGTGCTCATGCTGCGTCCTCCTGCGTCGTCTGGGACTCGACGATCTCCACGTACGTGGGACAGGTCCTGAGCAACTCCTCGTGGCGACCGAGGCCGACGGGACGACCGTCCTCCAACACCAGAATCTGGTCAGCGCCCGAGATCGTCGACACCCGCTGGCCGACCACGAGGACGGTCGCGTTCCGTGTGTAAGGGACGAGCGCCGCTCGTAGACGAGCATCTGTGGCCAGGTCGAGGGCGGAGAACGAATCGTCGAAGAGGTAGATGTCCGGCTGGCGTACGAGCGCCCGAGCGATGGCCAGGCGCTGCCGCTGTCCGCCCGAGACGTTCGAGCCCCCTTGGTCGATCGATGCATCGAGGCCACCGGGCATGGCCGTGACGAAGTCGGCGGCCTGGGCGACCTGCAGCGCTTTCCAGAGTTCCTCGTCGGAGGCGTCGGGCTTGCCATAGCGGAGGTTGCTCGCCACCGTGCCCGAGAAGAGGTACGGCCTCTGAGGGACGAGGCCGATGCGGGTCCATAGGAGGTGCGGGTCGAGCTCTCGCACGTCGACGCCACCGACCAAGACGGATCCGGCGGTGACGTCCACCAGGCGAGCGACCAGGTTGATGAGCGTCGTCTTGCCCGAGCCCGTGCTGCCGATGATCGCCGTCGTCTGCCCGGCCAGCGATCGGAGCGAGACGCCGCTGAGCACGGGCTCCTCGGCTCCTGGGTAGCCGAACGTCACGTCCCGGAGTTCGAGCGTGCCGCGGGTGCGCAGCTCGGCGACGGCATTGGGCGCCGCCGTGACCGACGACGCCGTGTCGAGCACTTCCTGGATCCGCTCGGCCGACACGGCCGCGCGCGGTGCCATGAAGGCGACCCAGCTGGCCATCATGACGGCGAAGAGAATCACGGTGAAGTAGGTGAGAAAGGCGACGAGCGAGCCGATCGTCATGTCGCCGGCGGCCACGCGATCGCCGCCGAACCAGATCACGGCACCACACGACACATTGATGATCAGCAGCACCGTCGGGAACATGAACGACATCAGCCGGCCCGCCGTCAGGGAGGTGTCGGTGACCAGCTGATTGACCTCGCCGAAACGCTCGGCTTCGAGCGGCTCGCGCACGAACGCCCGCACGACCCGCATCCCGGCGATCTGCTCACGAAGGACACGGTTGATCCCGTCGACGCGTTCCTGCATGAGCCGGAACGTCGGCACCATGCGCGTCACGATGAGGCTCAGGCTCCCCGCCAGCAGCACGAGGGCGACGCCCAGCAGCCAGGTCAGACCGGCGTCCTGACGCAGCGCCATGATCACGCCGCCGACGATGGTGATCGGCGCCGCCAGGAGCATGGTGCAGGACATGGCCACCAACAGCTGCACCTGCTGCACGTCGTTGGTGATCCGGGTGATGAGCGACGGTGCGCCGAACACATTGACCTCGCGCGCCGAGAAGTCCGTCACCTGATGGAAGAGGGCGTTGCGGACATCGCGCCCGAAGCCCATGGCCGCCCGCGAGCCGTAGTACACGGCAGCGATGTTGAAGGTGATCTGGATCACCGTGACGAGCAGCATGAAGCCGCCGGTGCGCCAGATGAAGTCGGTGTCGCCGGGAATGATGCCCCTGTCGATGATGTCGGCGTTGAGGCTCGGGAGGTAGAGCGAGGCGACGGCCTGCACGCTTTGGAGCACGATGACGGCGATCAGCAAGTTGCGGTACTTGCCGAGGAACGTCCGGAGGAGGCGGATCAGCACGAGTTCCCTCGCTTCGTTCGGGGTCGGCGGATGCCGTCGAGCAGGAGGCTCACGATCTCCGTCGGGGACAGGGGTTCATCGGCGTAGAGCGCCGGATGGCTCACGGCCAGCGTCAGGGCCAGCAACTGCCGGGCGGCGATGGCCGGTTCGTGTCGAACGACGGCTTCGTGGCCTTCGAAGAGTTCGGCGAGGGCGACGAAGTCGGGCGGAGGAGTCCGCTTCCGATCCTTGACGGCTTCGGACTCGCCGACCGTGGTCACCAGCCGCCAGATGTCCTTGAGGCGGCGCTGCATGATCTCGACGGCATCGACGAGCTGGTCCTCGAATGCCTGGGTACGGTCGATGGCGGCCAGGGCCCGTTCCGTCGGCGCCGTGTCGAAGGCCAGGTCGACCGCCGCCCGCAGCACGGCTTCTTTGTCGGCAAAGACCCGGAAGATGGTGCCCTCGGCGATGCCAGCGGCCTCGGCGATCTGTCGGGTCGTGACCGCCGGACCGCGCTCGAGCAGCAACGGCAGCGTGGCGGCCACGATGGCCGCTCGTCGCTCGTCGGGCGGGAGGGCGGCCGCTCGCGTCGAGCGTTGGAGGATCGTCGACATGCCCTTCAACCTACCTGAGTGAGTGCTCACTCATGCAGTCGTGCGGCACGGCACGTTGGGGTTGCCGTTCCGGTCGTCAAACGGCACTGACGTTGCCCTTGAGGCCGCCGGAAGGGCAACACCAACGTCGATGGAGAGGCTCGTCGGCGACTGTTCTTTGCCCGAGTCGGACTACTCAGCGGGACAGGTCGCTCCGTCGATGGTCGTCGAGGTGACGGACCACCTGATCGAAGTAGTCGGCGTGCATCGTGGCTTCCTCGTCGGTGACGGAGCCGAGGAAGACACGGAGATCGGCCGCTGCGGCGCGGAGACGTTCGAGGACGACGTCGGCCGATTGCTGGCGAGCCCAGAGCGCCTCCCGGGCGTTGTGGGTGTCGGCATCTGGCCAGTCGCCGTCTCTGGCGGCGTAGCCGCTCGGGAACGTGATGGCGAAGGCCGACGGGTCGCCGCGGAACGCCCCCGACACGAAGGCCGGCACGGTCTCGAGCCAGAAAGCAACGTGGGCGAGCATCTCCTTGGTCTGCCACCCTGCGAGGAGTTCGTCCTCCGACAACCCGCCGTCGAGTGCTTCCGCGAACCGTCGCCACGCCTCGTCGATCACCGCACGAAGGTCAGACGAGGTGGCCACCGTCAGCGACCGCCGCGTCGACCGGTGGGCCGAGGGCGCTCTTCACGCTCGACCCCGAGCCGGTCGAGTTGATGAGTCACCACGGCGACGACGGCGTCGACCCGCGCATCGGGACGCTCGCCAACGCCATCCACCGCCCATTCGGCGAGATCGTCCGCCAGCGAGTCGAGTTCGAGCAACGCGCGGAGCACGCCGACCATCACGACGTCCTCATCGCTCGGATCGCTGTCGGCCATCACCATCTTCCAGATGTCCGGACCCTCGCGTTCGAACCGCTTCGCGTGGGGGTGGAGCGCCGACTCGATCCTCCGGACGAGCTCGATGACGGCGCTGGCTCGCTGCGGCTGCGGTTGGGCGTAGCGAGTCAACGCCGCCCGCAGACTCCATTGCTGCGCTCGGGGTCGCTCGGCCGCGTCGAGCAACTGGGCCAGTGCGATCGGTGCGACCTCGGCCACCATGGCGTCTCAGCGTACGACGCCTCCGGGCCCTGGCCATGCTGGTATCGGCGGGGCAGACTCAGGGCGTGTCGATCCAGCTCAACCACACGATCATCCCGGCTCGCAACGGCGAGGTGTCGGCCAGGTGGTTCAGCGAGCTGTTCAGCATGCCGGAGCCGACGCCCTTCGGTCCCTTCTGGCAGGTGACCATGGCCAACGACGTCGACCTCGACTTCGACTCCCGTGGCGACGACCAGGGCCCGTTCACGCTTCAGCACTACGCCTTCCTCGTCGGCGAGGAGGACTTCGACAGCATCTACCGGCGCATCCGCGAGCGAGGCCACGACCACTGGGCCGACCCCGCCCGCACGAAGGCCGGCGCGATCAACGAGCACGATGGCGGACGGGGTGTCTACTTCCCGAGCAACGACGACCACCTGCTCGAGATCATCACCCGCCCCTACGGCGGCTGACGCGGTCGACGTCGATCAGAGACACCGGCCGGCGACCTCGAGGAACGCCAGGCCGCCCTCGCCGTCGAACTCGCGCAGGTTGGCCAGGCCGGTCGACACCCGCTCGATGAAGCCCCACTGCAACACCGGTTCAGGATCGATTCCGCAGGGCGCGGCGAGACTCTCCGCCCGTTCCCGTACGAGACGGACCGTATCCCCCGCCAGCAAAGGCTCGTTGTACTCCCGCATCGGAACACTCAAGTCGTGGGCCGGCTCGGAGCGCAGGCCCTCGGGGTCGACGAACTTGAAGGAGCCATCGCCGGCATCAACCGTGTTCCATCCGTGGGCATCACCGTGCACCAACACCGCATGCTCCGGGTCGAAGGCGCCAGCTCGCGCGTCGCAGTACGACACGGCGTGGTCGATCACCGCTCTCGGGCAGGGCCGACCCAGCTCATCCCACGTCCGGGTGATGTACTCGACGAGCCAGGCCGCCTTGTCGGCCCCGGTCGGCAGGCCACAATCTGCGGGTGCCGGTCGCCAGAACGTACGCAGGGTCGCTCCAATGGCGTCGAGAACCAGCGGGAGCGGCCGGCCGAGGTCGGCCAGGTTCGGCCCGAGGCGTTCGAGCAACATCGCGTACGCCGCATCATCGTGGGCCAGGAGCTCGACGCAACCAGAACCGTCCGCCAGGCGATGGACGGTCACGCTCCGGTGGAACGCCTCCTGGCCCTCGAGATCCAACGGCATGGCTACTTTGAGCACGCAGTCGCGACCGACGCCATCAGTGGCTGAGGCCACGAACGAAGCGGTGCCACCGTGCATCGTCGAGCCAAGTTCGAGGTCCCACTGCGCCATCAGGGTGAGAACGACCTCCGGGAGCTCGTCGAGCCACGTTCGTCCGGCGGCGCCGTTGGCCCGCGCTCGCTGCTGCACGCGCGCAGGAATGACGAGAGGTGACGGCACGATCGGCTCAGTTGGTTGCGGCAAGAGAAGGACCCGCCCGGAGATGGTCATCCGGACGGGATCGCCGCCACACCTTTTCCACCAAGCCCCGGAACACGATCCTCCTCGTTCAGCCGGCGGCGACGATAGCGGGGAGACTGCGGGAATGGACGCGTGCCGAACGTGCGAACTGGTCGATCGCCGCGATCGAGGGATGGCACCTCGCTGGGACAACATCTGGCGCACCTCGCTGGGACAACATCTGGCGCACACCGTCGTGGGACGTCGTCCACTGCGACGCCACGTCGGTCGAGGGTTGGCTCGTTCTCGCGACGCGGGAGCACCGGAGCGCCATCGCCGACGTCGATGACGCCGCCATGCTCGAGCTCGGAACGCTTCTGAAACGTGCCTCGCGCGCGCTGCACGATTTGCTTGGGTGTGAGAAGACCTACGTGGTGCAGTTCGCGGAACACCCGCTGCACCCGCACGTGCACTTCCACGTGATCCCCCGCCACCCGAACCACAGCGACGCGCACAAGGGGCCAGCCGTCTTCGATCTCCTCGGTCTGCCAGACGACGAGTGCGTCCCCGAGGCCCGCAGGAACGAGATCAGCGAGGGGGTCGCGCCCTACTTTTCCGACGACACCAGCGCGTAGCCGGCCTCGTCGATGGCGGCGGCAACGGTCTCTTGATCCAAGGGTGCGTTGCTGGAGACGGTAGCTCGGCCCGAGTCGAGGTCGACGCTGACCTCGGTGACACCCTCGATGGCCGAGAGCTCCGTGGTGACGGCGTTGACACAGTGACCGCAGGTCATGCCGGTGACGGTGTAGGTGGTAGAGGTGCTCATGGCAAGCTTCGCTTTCGTTCCGAGGACGTCAGGTGACGTCGGGACAAGAGTGGACTTCAACCTGCGACTCGCCGCCGCCCGAAACGGGCCAGACGGAGACTGTTGGTGACGACCGAGACGCTCGAGAAGCCCATTGCGGCACCGGCCAGGATCGGGTTGAGGAGCCCGAGCGCAGCCACTGGGATGAGCACCACGTTGTAGCCGAAGGCCCACGCGAGGTTCTGCAGGATCGTGCGGAACGTTCGTCTCGAAAGCTGAATGGCCGTGGCGACCCCGGCGAGGTCGGCCGAGAGCAGGGTGATGTCGGACGACTGGATGGCGACGTCGGTCCCGGTGCCGATGGCGATGCCGAGATCGGCCTGAACGAGGGCGGGAGCATCGTTCACGCCGTCGCCGACCATCGCAACGACCTTTCCCTCGTGCTGCAGGCGGCGCACCTCGTCGACCTTGTCGGCGGGAAGCACCTCGGCCAACACGCGACCGATGCCCACCTGGGCGGCCACGGCTTCGGCGGTACGGCGGTTGTCGCCGGTGATCATCACGACGTCGATGCCCATCGCCCGGAGCCTGGCCACGGCGCCAGGAGCGTCGTCGCGCATCGTGTCGGCAACGGCGAGCACGCCGCGGACCTGGCCGTCCCAACCGGCGAAGACGGCCGTCTTTCCTTCGCCCTCGAGCTCGGCCGCCGCCGCTTCGAGCTCGGCCGGCAGGACAAGCCCGGCTTCGGCCATCAGCTTTCGCCGCCCGACATGGACGTCGAGGCCGTCGATCGTGGCCCGGACCCCGTGACCGGCGACCGACGTGAAGTCGACTGCCGTCGGCAGATTCGGGGTGCGAAGGCGGGCGCCGTCGACGACGGCCCGTCCGACGGGATGCTCCGAGCCTTGTTCGGCGGAACCCGCTCTGGCCAACAGTGCGGCCTCGTCCGTACCCGCCCCTGGGTGGACGTCGGTGAGCGACATCTGCCCCTTGGTGAGCGTTCCGGTCTTGTCGAAGACGACGGTGTCGACCTTCTTCGAACGCTCGAGGACTTCGCCTCCCTTGATGAGCACGCCCATGGCCGCGCCGCGACCAGTCCCCACCAGGATGGCCGTCGGCGTCGCAAGGCCGAGAGCGCACGGGCAAGCGATGATGAGTACGGCCACGGCGCTGATCAAGCCTCGGGTTGCGTCACCTGACAGCGCCCACCCGAGGAACGTGACCGCCGCCAACACGAGGACAACCGGGACGAAGACGCCGGCGATCCGGTCGGCGAGTTGCTGCACGGGGGCCTTGGTCCCCTGGGCCTCCTCGACCAGCTTCACGATCTGGGCGAGCGCCGTGTCGGTGCCGACGGCGGTCGCCTCGATCGTCAAGACGCCTTGGGCGTTGATGGTCGCACCGGCGACCTTGTCACCCGGAACCTTGTCGACCGGGACGGACTCCCCCGTCAACATCGACTCATCCACGGCCGATGAACCGTCGACGACCCGACCGTCGACCGGGACCTTTTCGCCCGGACGGACACGCAGTCGATCTCCGACGCGTACATCCTCGACCGGGACCATCCTCTCCTCCCCGTCGACGACGGTACGAGCCTCCTTGGCGCCGAGTTCGAGGAGCGAGCGGATGGCGCTCGATGCGCGGCCCTTGGCTCTCGCCTCGAAATACCGGCCGAGCAACAAGAAGGCGATGATCAGCGCCGCGGTGTCGAAGTAGTGGTCGGAGTGACGGTGGCTGAACACGACCTGATAGGTCGAGAACGCGAAGGCGGCCAGCGTGCCGATGGCGATGAGGGTGTCCATGTTCGCCTGGCGAACTCGGGCCCTCGCCACGGCCTGGCGGAGAAACGGCCACCCGGCCCAGAACTGGATGGGCGTGGTCAGGACGAGGGCGCTGAAACGGGCCCACGGCTCCATCATCCAGAACAGCGACAAGACGAGGACGACCAGGCCGAGGGGCCAAGCAACCAGTACCCGACGGAGCCACATGGCTTGCAAGGCGGCCTCGCCGGCGCCGGCGTCGTCTTCGGACTCGGGACTGACGGGGGCCAGCCCGTACCCGGCCTTCCCCACTGCGGCGATGAGCTGTTGGGTCGACACCGCACCGGGATCGAAGGCGACGATGGCCTTCGTGGTCGCAAGGTTGACTGCCACCTCGGTGACGCCGTCTTGGCGAGTGAGAACCTTCTCCACCCGGGCCGCGCACGACCCGCAGGTCATGCCGGTGATGGTGAACTCCATCTCGGTGCCGGCCTCAACTCCGGTGCGTCCCACGTTCGTCGCGGTCATGCTTGCTCCTCGCTCGACAGTGCCAGCTCAGGACCGGGCGCAGTAACGGTCCGGTCGTACCGCAACGCCTCCATCAACTCCGCCACGATCTCGTCGGTGCGCCCGGCGACCATCGCGGCGGCGACGCACGTCTCGAGGTGGTTCTGCAGGACGATGCGGCTGGCCCGCTCCAACGATCCCTGCACCGCCGAGAGCTGCTTCATGAGGTCGGGGCAGTAGGTGTCGTCCTCCACCATCCGAATGACGGCGTCGAGGTGACCCCTCGCCGTCTTCAACCGAAGCAACACCGACCGCTCGTGGACTTCCTTCATGCTCCGACTCTACCCCACCTGGGGTGGGTACGCAAGGCGTGTCCACCGAATTGGGAGACTGCCCAGCCTCACCGTCCCCTGGCCTGGTGACCACTAGGTTCACCCTTTAGCCATCTCCCGATCGGCTCCACACAACCCAAGGCGGACCTTGTGCCCAAGACGTTCACTCGCATCGCGCTCGGCATCCTTCTTGCGCTGGCTTTCGGCTCGGGAGCGTGCGGTGGCGGCGATTCGAACGACGGGAATGTTCCCGCCGAGGACGCCGGGTCCGGCGACCAAACGTCCGACGACCAAGCGTCCAACAACGATGGTGACGACTCGAAGGACGACACCGGCAAGGTGGAGATCCCGAAGGAAGTGTGCGACATCCTCTCGGCCGAAGAGGTCGGCGCCGTCGTTGGAACGGTGACGTCGAAGCCCGGGCCGCAAGGATCATGCACGTACGACAGCGAAGCCCGAGACGGTCTCTTTCCGACGATCTACCTCAAGGACGCGGCGGATTTCGCCATCAAGGGCATCGGTCAGCCGTTCGAGATTGACGGCAACCCTGGGTACGTCAGCGCCGTCGCCGAGTCCACCCAGGTGCAGCACGGCGTTCTCATCGTGGATGGCATTTACATCGAAGTCGTCGTGAACTCCACGGATCTTGCCGCTGCCACGCCCAAGATCAAAGAGCTCCTCACGCTGACGGCCAGCAAGCTCTAGACCCTCGACGCTCTTGCGACGATCATCGTCGGCACGGCGAAAGGAGTTCGCGGCAGCGAGCGTCGTCCGAGGAACTCACTTGCGCAGTGCAGCCCCGAACGCAGAGGCGACCGCTGCGTGACCTGCGGAGTTGGGATATCGCCCGTCATCGCTGGCGATCGCTGCGCCAGCGAGGTTGACCAAGACGGCGCCCTCGGCGTCGGCCGCTTCGGCGATCACGGTGTTGTATTCAGCGGTTGGCGCGCTGGCGACGGCTTGTAGTGGTGCCACGTTGGCCACCAACACCTGAGCGCGACCGCTCTGGCGAAGGCCGTGGAGAAACTGCCGCAGTGCAGACCCGAAGGTCTCTGGCTCGGTGCCGGCCAAGAGGTCGTCGGTGTTGAGCCAGACGGCGACGATCGTGGGCGACAAGGCCAGAACCTCGGGGAGCGCCTCGGAGACGGCGTCCGATGCCAGGAGTTGCGGGCGCGCCACATTCACGAACTGCGTCGCCCGCGGCAGCGATTCCCGGTAGAAGCGCTGCGCCCAGCCGTCGCGAAGGCGTACGTCCGCACCCTCACCCACCGTTTCTCCCGAGCCCACCGCCACGTACGACGTGATCGGACCACTCGGTGTCGGCGGCAACGCAGTGTTGCGAGCAGGTGCGAAGCAGGCGCCACCGATCAGAACGGGAATGGCGACCAACACCTTCCACGCTCGGCACCGCACTCTCACGTGTCGACCGCTTCTCTTGCCGGGAGGCGCGCGGCCCTCCAGGCGGGGAGACTTCCGGCGAGGACAGCGAGCACGGTGGCCCCGACGACGCCGGCGACGAGCACGCCGACCGGCGAGGACGCCTTGACACCGACCAGACCCTCGCTCGTCAGGTAGCCGTTGACGACCGCGCCCACGGTCTTGGCGATCACGACGCCGGCAGCGGTGCCGGCCACTCCGCCGATGATGCCGACGACCGCGGCTTCGAGGAGGAAGACCCGGAGTATGT
This sequence comes from Acidimicrobiales bacterium, assembly GCA_046597375.1. Taxonomy (GTDB): domain Bacteria; phylum Actinomycetota; class Acidimicrobiia; order Acidimicrobiales; family CADCTF01; genus DATLED01. The sequence continues at coordinate 63,603 of JBKJKM010000174.1, forward strand.
CGCGGTCGCGCGCGCCGATCGCCTTGAGAACACCGATCTCCCTTCGCCGCTCCCGCACCGCAGCCAGCAACGCGTTCGTGATCCCCAGTGAGGCGATCATCAACGCGATCGCGCCGATGCCGCTGAGCACGATCTCCACCACTCGCAGGTAACGCTGCACCGAGGCAATCAGGTTCTCGGGTGCGCTCGTCGCATAACCGACCTCGGTGATCGCCGCACGTACTTGCGGCACCCGATCAAGGCTCGAAGCGACCACGAAGAGTCCGGCGTAGGTCGAGCGGTCGCCGGGGTCGCCGTCGAAACGGTCGCCGCTGGCAGCCCACTCCTTGGCGGCCGCAACCTGTTCGGCTGATGCCAAGAGACCGCCGGGCGCCGCTTCCTGGGCGACGACCCCGACAACGAGCACCCGAGTCCACCGGCCCTGGAAGCGCGGTCCCTCCGACGTCGAGGTCACCCGTGCCGATCCGAGTTCCAACTCGGTCCCGACGATCGATGCAGCTCGCTCTCTGGGAACGCCGACACGCTCCAGCCAGGTCGGCGTCACGGCCACTTCGAGCATCGAGCGCGCCGCTGGGAGCCGCCCGACCACGAGGGTGACCGGCAGTTTGGTTGCCGCCCCGAGGTCGACACCGACCACGGTTTCGCCCAGTCCGCCGGCGAAGCGTCGGTTGCGGCGGGATCGCGACGATGTGTCGGCGCGGGACAGGTCGATGCCGCCGCCCGGGCCGTGGTTCGATGCGATCACGAGTACGTCGGTCGTCGTGATGGGCACGACCGAGCGAACGCCCGGTATTGCGCGTATCCGGGTCAACGACTGCTGATCGATGGCGCGAGCCCCGGCGGTCTGTGCGGCGTCGGAATCGAGTTGACCTGGATCCGGCGCGGCGGCGACGACCTTGATGCCGGAAAGCGGTCCGCCCTTCGACAGTTCGTTGAGCACTCTCGTTTGTGCGGTGTCGGCGATGAGCAAGAGTGCGCTGAACAGTGCAGCAGCCAGCGCCACCGCGGCAATGGTGATACCTGTCCGTCCGAGCCGGCGGGACACGCTGCGGGTCGCCAGTCCGACAGCATCGATCCAGGTCACGCCGGGAGGTGAGCGTCGGTCGCCGTACGGCCGTCGATGAGATGCAGGCGGTGCGGTGCCCGCGCCGCCAGCTTCCGATTGTGAGTCACGACCACCAGCGTGCATCCACGCTCGGCGACCGCCATCTCGAGCAGGTCGATCACGGTAGCCGCCGAGTCTTCGTCGAGGTTGCCAGTGGGCTCGTCGGCCAGGATCACCCGGGGTTCGTTCGCAAGGGCTCTCGCCAGCGCGACGCGCTGCCGCTCGCCGCCGGAAAGGGCGACCGCACGATGGTGAAGGCGGTGCGACAGCCCGACGTCGCACAGCAACGCGGTAGCCACTCGAGCCCGCTGGCCACGACGAAGGCCAGCGAGGGTGAGAGCGACCTCCACGTTCTCGAGAGCGGTGAGCGTCTCCAACAACCCGAAGTGCTGGAACACGAAGCCAACGGTCCGCCGTCGGAACTCCGCCAAGTCGTTGCGATCGAGCGCCGTCAGATCAACGTCGCCGACGCGCACGCTTCCGGTCTGCACTTGTTCCAGACCGCCGATGACCGAAAGAAGCGTGCTCTTCCCGGCTCCAGAGTTCCCAGTCAGCGCGAGGTAGCCGCCCGCAGGGAGGGATAGGTCGATATGGCGCAGCACCTCCACACGCCCTTCGGTCGGAGACGGGTAGTGGTGGGAGAGCGTCACGACCTCGATGGGTTCCCCGGTCGGCGCCACGACATCATTGTGTCTGGCGCTCGTCACCTTTCGACCGCGGACTGTTCCCCATCTTGGGGTCACCAGGCTTCATCCACTGGTCCGACAAGGTCATCCTCGGCCTCACTCGTCGCGGAGGAGCTCGGTCGGTTCGAGTCGATTGACCATTCGCGAGGCGACGGTGGTCGAGGCGATGGTGGCGATGAACACCAGAACCACCGCGATGGCTACGCCGCCGATAGGGACGGCATAGGCGGGGGTGAGGACGAAGAGGGGTCGGAGAACGGCCACGAAGTAGGCGCCCATGACGACACCTACCGCGACGCCGGCCAGAGCGCCCACGACCGCCACCGTGGTGGCTTCAAGGGTGATGAGCCATCGGATGGTGGAAGCCCCGAGGCCCTGGGCGCGGAGGGTGATGTACTCGCGGCGACGCAGGAGGAGAAGGCAGAACACGAAGATTGCGATGGTGACGACGGCCATGGCGAGGGAGAACGTGGAGTCCAACTGGACGAGGCCGGCGATGTTCAGCGCGGCGAGGCTCGACTGGTCGCTCGCGAGCGTGGTGGTGCGGGTGTCGATCTGGAGCTCGCCGTCGTTCGTCGCGTCGGCTCGGATCGAGTCGACCGCCGCGCGCAGTCCGGCGTTGCCGGTGCCCGCCGCCGTGGCGAGGAAGAAGTCGGGGACCTTCGACGGCACGGCGGACGTGTGCTCGGAGATGGCCATCACGGCGTCGGCGCCGTCGGGGAACCCCGGGAGGCGTTCGAACAGCGCCGTGATGTGGAGCGGAACCTCTACCTGAGCATCGGTGGCGCGGGCCAGCACAACGTCGAGCGTGTCGCCGACCTCGACTTTGAGGAACGCCGCCATGTCCTCGCTGACGAGGATGGCGCTGGGGTCGTTGCGAAGTTCTCGGAAGGCGACGTCTGGACTGCCGTCGGTGAAGCGGCTCCCGGTCAACGGAGCGATCGAGGGGTAGGTGGCGGGATCGACAGCGGCCAGGTTCGCGGGGTCGGAGGTGCGGGCGCTGCGAAGGATGACGTTGCTGAGCTCGTACACGACTGGGGTGGCGGCGGCGATACCCGGGGTCTGGAACACCTTGACGTCGTCGACGGTGTAGCGCCGTCCGGACGTGGGACTGGGGGTGATGCGGATGTCGGCACCGTTCGCGTAACGGGCGTCCCGGACCTTGGCGGCGTCGTAGGACGCAGTGAAGGCCGCTAGGCAGGTCGCCAACGCAACGATGAGGGAGACGATGAAGGCTCCGTTGCTGATGGACCAGGGGCGCCGTCCGATGCTGAGTCGGTAGAGGCTGGGCACCGGGCGCCCGAGGGCTGAGGTCGACTGCGGCTGGGTCCGCCCGAGAAAAGCGCCGACCGCGCGGGCGCCGAGCAGGCCGCCGGTGATCCAGACCGCGAGAGGCAGCACGAGGAGGGCCACGTTGAGGGTGACCTTGCGGCCGAAGTACACCGAGCCCGGGACGCCCGCGAAGGCACCGGCGCGCACCGCCACTGCGGTCCCGACGGCCACGACCGCCACCCCGATGATGTCCAGACGGGCGCGCCTCCAGACGGGGACGCCAAGAGTATGACGGGCCCGATCGCCGATGATCTCCCGGTCGATGGAGCGGCGGCCTGTCAGGTACAGGGCCAGGCCTGTGGCGGCGAACCCTCCGAAGGTGCCCAGGATCGCCGAGGTGGCAAGGCTCGACGGGTTGGCCCGGTCGAGCGATTCCTTGCCGAGGATCGCCGCCGCGAGGAGGTAGCCGCTCACCAGCCCGGTCGCCGATCCGACCGCGGTCAATGCGCCGGTTCGCAATGCGAGCATGCGCAGCAAGTGCCTGCGGGCGGCCCCACGGACCCGCAGCATGGCCTGCTCGCGACGTTGGGCCTCCGCAAGCACCGTGCCGGAATAGGCGGCCAGCATCGCCGCGAGGAAGCCGCCGGGAACACCGAGGAACAGGAAGAGCCGCTTGGCCACGTCGGCGTCCCCAGCGGCGACCCCGAGGGTGTTGGAGATGTTGTCGAGGAGATAGTCCGAGTTGGAGGCGACGGCGACGACGTCACCTCCGAGTCGGCCGGTCTCGAGCTTTGCCGTGGCGGGATCGGCGTCGAGCAGGCTGCGGTCCAGCGCGATGTCGACCTCGCGGATGGGGGGAGTCTTGACCCGTCCCGTGCCCGCCGCGGCGGCGCGGTCGAACGCGGGTTGGACGACGTCGGCAAAGGTGCCCGGCGAGACCACCACACAGTTGGCGGTGTAGACGAAGGTCTCGAGGTCGCCGCCGCGCCGGCTCGAGAACAGAGACCGGGCCCTTGACAGGTCCGCAATGCCGCTGACCACCAGATCGATCGTCGAGTCGTCGGGCAGGTGCACCGAGAGGGTGTCGTCCGGCGCCAGCCCCAGCGCCGCGGCCACCTCTGCGCTGACGACCGCTCCGTCGGCCGAGAGGGTGCCATCGACAATGCGAATGGAGTCGTCCCTCGCCGCATACTCGTCGTCGAAGGCGAAGATCTTGGCCGGGCCGGACAGGGTGGTTCCGGCGCCCGTGAGCCGGGAGACGCCGAGGTCGGCGATCGACAGCGGACTGGCTGCGGCGACGCCGTCGACTGCGGCGATCCTGGTCGCCAGATCGCGTAGATCGACCTGTGCTGCCTCGTTGGCGGTGCCCGGGATCGGGTTCTCGCGACTCGAATAGGTCGACGCCACGGTGGACGCGTCAACCCTGACCTCGGCGGCCGCCCTCGCCCGGTAGGTGACGCGCCGGGAGCTACCTGGTGCGAGCGTGCCCAGGTTGAAGCCGGTGCGCGCTTGGCCGTGGGCGAAGGGGTTGCCGTCGATTCCCTCGAGGGGGATCCCGTCGACGCTGGCCGAGTGGGGGACGAAGGGCACCTCGTCGACCGGCACGGACCGAATCGTCACGTCATGGGCGTCCACCTCACCGGTGTTGGCGATCTCAAGGGTGACGGCCGTCTCGCCGCCGGCGGGCGGCCGACCGGACGGTTCAAAGGTCTGCGTCATGCGCAGGGAGGCCCCGATCGGCTGGGTGACGATCAGCTGCATGTCGATGGCCAGCGGCGCCACGGCTCGTTGCGTCATGGAGGCCGAGAGACCGTCCACGAAGAACAGCACTCCGCAGAACAGCCCGACTCCCAGAGTGACGCCGACTGTCGTCGAGAGGGTGCGGCGCGGGTTGCGGAGGAGATCGGCGAGCACGTACCTAACCAACATTGACCGGCTCCCGCGCTCGGACGGGTCGCCGCAGCTCGACGGTTCGGTCGAGGTGGGCGGCGATCGCCGGGTCGTGGGTGACGAGCACCAACGTTGCGCCCATCTCTCGCTGCACCTCGACCAGGAGCTCGATCACGACCCTGGCGCTGCGTTCGTCGAGGGCGCCGGTGGGTTCGTCGGCCAGGAGCACCGAGGGGCGGTGGATGATGGCCCGGGCCACCGCCGCCCGTTGACGCTGCCCTCCGGACAGCTGATCAGGAAGCCGGGTCGCGAGCTCGCCGATCCCGAGTCGGTCCAACACCTGGGCCACGTCCTGGATCGAGCCGGCTGATGTCTCGCCGTGGCAAATCGCGAGCTGCAGACCTACGTTCTCCTCGACCGTCAGGTGGGGAAGCAGGTTGTCGGCCTGGTACACCATCCCCAGGCGCTCCCGTCGGAATCGGACCCGGCGCCGCTCGTCGAGGTTGGAGACCGTTGCGGCACCGATGGCGACGGTGCCCGCCGTGGGGAGAGCGAGCCCGGCGAGGAGGCCGAGGAGCGTCGACTTGCCACAGCCGCTGGACCCCATCACCGCCACGCTGGCTCCTGCATCGACCGTCAGCGACACGGGATCGAGTGCCCGCACGACTTCGGCGCGGCTCCGGTGCTCGACCATGAGATCGACGGCGACGATCGTGTTGTCGGTGGTCATCTCGTCACGACCGCTCCGCCATCGAGCGCGTAGCGGTGCTCGGCCAGATCAGCCAGGGCCAGGTCGTGGGTGACGAACAACACGGCAAAGTCGGCGTCCATCACCTCATCGACCACGCGCGCGGCCGTCTCGCCGTCGAGCTGGGCGACGACCTCGTCGGCCAGCAGAAGCGCGGGCTCGTTGGCCATCGACACGGCCAGCGCCACCCGCTGGGCCTCGCCGCCGGACAGATGGCGGGGACGGTGACCGGCGCAGTCGGCGACATCGAAGCGCTCAAGCAGGCCCATGGCTCGGGCTCGGGCGGCTGGGCGCGAGCGGCGTCCTCCGAAGGCCAGTGCCACCTCCACGTTCTCGCGAGCGGTGAGGAACGGGATGAGGTTGTCGGATTGGAGGGCGATGCCGATCCGGTCGGCCCGCAGCCGAGCGCGATGGCGGTCGTCGAGCTCGCTCATTGCGACGCCATCGATCTCCACGGTCCCGGAGTCGGGCTGGAGAAGACCCGCGAGAAGGGAAAGGAGCGTGGACTTCCCGCTGCCGGACGGGCCGACGAGGCTGGCCTTCTCGCCCGGCCGGATCGCCAGGTGCACATCATCGAGCACGAGGGTCGCAACAGTGGCGCTCTCGAAGGACTTCGACACACCGTTGAGCTGCGCGATGGGGGTCGTGATCACGAGGCGCGCCTTGCTGGGGGAGCGCTTGCGAACACCTCGGGGGCGGTCTCGAGGGCGTGGGCCTCGATGGCGAGGACCGTCTGGCTGGCCTCGGCGAGTGCGTCGGCGCTGAGCACGAGGAAGTTCAGGAGCTCGAAGCGGTCCTGGTGGAGGCTGGCGTCGAGTGGGACGTTCTTGATCACGCCGACACCAGGGGCGTAGTACTTGTTCTCGTTGTCAGGTGCCCCGACGTTGCCTTCCTGGACCACGAGCACGTCATCGAAGCACCCGAAGATCACGCACTCGCGCACGCCAACCCGCACTGGTTCGCCGACCGAACCCGCTTCCTCCGGGGCTTGGCCGATGAACCACCGTGGCGTTTCGATGGTGACATCCATGGGCGAGAGGATGCCGACGATCTGCCCGTCGCCCGAGCCCAGCCAGGCGGTGTCGATGTTGGTGTACTCACCGCCCTCGAAGTCCTCGTCGTAGCCGCCCAGGATCCAGACGTTGCCGTGCTTGTCGAGCGCCATGTAGTCCATGCCGATCTGTGCGACCTCCCCGGAGTCTGTCGACTCGCCCAACATGGCCACGGTGGGCACGCCATCGATCTCGCGGATGACATCGGTGATGGTGACGATGATCCCGTGGGGAACCGTGCGTGAGCCGACCTCGGTACTGCCGCCGTACACCCATTGCGTCCCCGGCTTCAGTGGGTGGTAGAGGTTGGTGGAGAGGGTCGGGTCGACGAAGTTCGCCGGATCGAACTCGATCTTCGTGCCCTCGTTGCCCGGATCTGTGGCCAGCCCCTCGTTCTTGGTGCCCGACCCGCTACAGGCGGACACCACGAGCATGGTTGCCATCACCGGCACCACAATCCTGCGCCATCGGTCCAGGCTCGTCCTGCTGCGGAAGTACCGGATGTCGGACCTCGTTGAGGACGATGCCGTAGGGAACATGAAGCCCCTATACAGGACCGTTCCTGAAGATCGCCTGAATGCCGGCGATCAGGTCCGACGAAGTGTGCCCGAGCCCGCGGCTGCACGGACGGCTTCGTGCACGATCATGGGAACTCCGGCATGACCTCCGCAGCGAATGCTTCGACGCGAGCGCGCCCTTCTTCGGGCCATCCGCAGACGAGGTAGCCCCACCCGCCGTCGCGCCACTTGGCGATGTATCTGCGGAGAGTGTCGAACGGGTCGGACAGCGACACCGAGGCGGCGCGGAGGACTGACGCGGGGTCGCGACCGCCTTGCTCCGCGAGCTCGTCGATGCGGGCAGAGGATTCCCGCAGGGAGTTGGGCGTGCCGAACCCGTGCCACACGTCCGCGAAGCGGGCCACCAGCGGCAGGGTCCGTCGCGGTCCGGTCCCGCCGATCCACAACGGCGGGTGCGGCCGTTGCACCGGCAGCGGCAGCATCCGGGCGTTGGCCAACGACACGACGTGGCCCTCGTAGGACACGGTCTCACCGGTCATCAGTCGCTTGATGATCTCCAAGGAATCCTCGAGCAGGTCGAAGCGGGCTCCCCGGTCGGGAAACGGAATGCCTAGCGCCGAGTGCTCGGGCTCGAACCAAGCGGCACCCAGCGACAGCTCGAGCCGGCCCTGCGACGCGTGATCGATCGTCATCGCTTGCGTCGCAAATACGGAGGGGTGACGATATGTCGCGCCGGCCACCAGGAGGCCGAGCCGGATGCGGCTGGTCTGACCGGCGAGGGCGGCCAGTGTCGTCATGCCGTCAAAGCATTCGCCGGGTCCATCGCCATACATCGGCTGGAAGTGGTCGAAGCCCCAGGCGCCGTCGAAGCCGAGGGCTTCGCCGAACTGGGTCCGACTGACGACCTCATCCCATGGCATGCGCTGCTGACCGACATCGATACCGAATCGCATCGCCGCTTTCTAGCCTCCGCGCCGGCCCTTCGAGGCAGTAGAGCGTGTGCATGTCAGCCCGCAACGCCGGGCCGCTCGATCCGAGAACACCAGGCCCCGAGAAATCTCCGCGATCGAGGTGAACATCGCTCCGTTTCCCATCTCGATAGTGAAGTGCCGCTCGCTTGACATCATCGATATACGAACCTACGTTCCCCTCTGACGAAAGGGAGGCTTCATGGCTATCGACCCCATCCCGGAGAACTATCCGCAGGTAATCCCGTACCTCACGGTCGACGGTGCCGCGCAGGCGATCGACTTCTATGTCTCGGTGCTCGGCGCCAAGGAGCGCATGAGGATGCCGGGTCCTGACGGCAAGATCGGCCACGCCGAGCTCGAGATCGGCCGAGGCATGGTGATGCTCAGCGATGAATTCCCCGACATGGGCGGCAAGAGTCCCAAGACCGTGGGCGGCAATCCGGTCACGGTGATGACGTACGTCGAGGATGTCGACGCGGTCTTCGAGAGAGCGCTTCGCGCGGGTGCGACGGAACGTCGCCCGCTCGAAAACCAGTTCTACGGTGACCGCTCGGGACAGTTCGAGGATCCTTTCGGTCACCTCTGGTACGTCGCATCGCATATCGAGGATGTCTCCGAAGAAGAGATGGCGAAGCGCTCGGCCGACCTCATGGCTGGAGACGCACCGGCCTGACACCTCGTCCAACGGGAGCATGCCTTCGAGCAGCAGGAGTGGCGGCGTCAGGAGGTGGGCCGCGCCGGAGCTGCCCGGGTTTGCCATGCGGCGGCAACCGAGTGTTCTGCGTTCTCGCGAGTGTCGCCGGCTGCGGTGAAGATCGCGATCGCCATCGCCGGCGCGTGGGTTCGGAGGTCCGCCTGTGTCAGTACGCCAGACACTGCGAGGGATGTCAGCCCATGGCCGCTGGCCCAGTAACGCAGCGCAACGTCGCGAGGATCGACGTCTTCGCTGAATCTGCCGGCGCGCTGTGCCTGGCCTGCTCCGCCGACGAGGAGCTCAAGGCCGGCCGCGGCGCTCTCGGGATCGGGTAGGTCGAATGCCGCGTCGAACATCACTCGGTAAAGGTCAGGATTCGCGAGGGCATGCTCGACGTAGGCCATACCGAGAGCCGCGAGGTGGCGAACGGGATCGCGGGTAGGTCGCACCGTGGCGAGGCGGTCACCGAGGCGGATAAAGCCCTCCTGACGGACGGAGCTCCACAGTCCCGGCATCCCACCGAAGTAGGTGTAAACGGCCATCGTCGACACGCCGGCTGCGTGGGACAGGGAGCGGAGCGTTACCGGCTCGCGCCGAGCGAGCATGGCCGCGGCATGCTCGATCAGGGCTTGCCGCACCGCCGGGGATGGCGCTCGGGGCACGGCAGTGAACGTAGCATGGATATGCTATGGTATGTGCCTCCCAAGAATGGAGTGAGCCCATGACTGTCGAAGTACTGAACCCTGACGGCTTGCCAAAACCGGACGTCTACCGTCAAGTCGCCGTTGCCACGGGAACGCGCATCGTGTTCATGGCCGGGCAGGTGGCGCGAGACGCTGACGGTGCACCGGTGGGCCCCGGCGACCTCGCGACACAGGTCGAGCAGGCCTTGCGAAACGTCAACACCGCCATCGAGGCTGTTGGTGGCACGTTTGCGGACATCGCGAAGCTGACCGTCTACGTGGTCGACTGGACCACGGACAAGATGCCGGCGCTCGGCGAGGGAGTCGGAACGGCGGCCTCCGCGCTCGGCATCGACCCGCTGAAGCCCATCACGCTCATCGGTGTTGCCGCCTTGGGGGAGCCCGACCTCCTCGTCGAGATCGAGGCCATTGCGGTGCTTGCCTGACTGGGGCGTGGGTAGCGGAACCACCGACTTGCAATGTCAGACCAATCCGACACCCACTGTTCGGTTCTCGAGCACAACCCGAGGTGGGACTTCGATGGCCACCAACGCTGGGCTCGGAGAGGGCGCTGCTGGTTCAGCGTTTGCCCCGATGGGCTCGGCACCGCTCCTTCGGTCTCGGTCCTACCGCCGGACTACGCCCAGTTCATAACCAGCACTGCATCCCGAGTACGAACAGGCGATCGACAAGCACCGCTAGAGATCTGATGCGGGGTGAATGCCCAGCGCGGTGGGTCCGATGTACTCCATGACCTCGTTCGGCGAATAGCTCTGCATGAAGGGACCTGCGCGCACGTCCCGGTAGAGCCGAGAGAGACGGCTCGCGTTCATGTAGCCCGCGCCTCCGGTCATCGTCATCGCGTTGTCCACGACGTCGATCGCCTTCTGGTTGATCGTGAACTTCGCCGCTTGAAACTCGACGAACAGGTCCTCGAGCTCTTCTCGCCGCTCGTCACCCATCGGGTGCGAGTCGAGGTAGGAGTCGATCAGCGAGGTGACCCGATCAAGCATCGACCGGCAGATCGACAAGTCGATCTCGATCGTTGCGGCATGTCTCTGCACGCCCGGGAGCGACGCCGCCAATGTCCCTCCTGACGGCAGCTTTGTCCTCGATGTCACTACGGCATAGGCATCGTCCCGCGCCGACTCGGCTATGCCCACCAAGCCGCCGAGGAGACCGGACACCTGCGCCATCACGGAGATGAGCACCATGTCGGGCATTGTGCCCCACGGGTGGGTCAGCACGACGGCCTCGTCCGGGACCTCACAGTCTTCGAACAAGATGTCGTTGCTGCCCGAGGCGCGCATGCCGAGGGCATCCCAGTTCTCGACCACGGTCATTCCCGGCGCGCCGCGCGGCACCGAGCAAACGGCGGTCGTGCGCATCCCGTTCTCGTCGACCACCGCCGTCACCGAGAACAGGTCTGCAGCGGGTGAGAGCGTTCCGAACACCTTTCGCCCAGTCAGCGTCCAGCCTCCAGCACGTCTGGTGGCCTGCAACATGGGGTGGAGCAGCGTCGTCCCCCGCTCCGTGAGCGGCGCACACACCACCTGGTCACGAACTCGCCGGCGCAGTACTCGATCGAAGAACTCGGTGACACCATCGTTTCCGTGCCGAGCCATACCCGCTCGCATGCGCACGAGTCCGAAGGTCGACCCCAGATGCATGTTCACGGCGATCGCAGTCGACCCGTCGCCACGCCCGAGGCGGTTCATTCCCACCGCCCAGTCGTGCACGGAGGACACGCCCATACCGCCGAGTTCTTCCGGGATCAGGGCTCCCAGGAATCCTGACTGCCGCATCTCGGTGATCGTCTCGTGCGGGAATGTTCCGTCACGATCGTGCTCCTCGGCCCGCTCTGCCGCACTTCTCCCGTGGACAGTCGCCAACTCGGCGAACCGTCTTCCCTCCTCGCTCGTGGGCGTCATCGCGCGACGCCACGGCTCATCCCCCCCTACAAATCCTCGCACGCCGGCGAGTTCGCTGCTCGGCGAAGGGCAAATCCGATGGCAGAGAAAAGGTGCAGCATTGGGCGATGCCAAACAGGGTTGTCCTTGTCACCGGTCCATCTGGTGCCGGTAAGACCGTGACCGCTGAGACCTTCGCCGCGACGAGGCAGTCGCCGACGGCTCTCCTCGATCAGGATCTGGTGCGGACCTTCGTGAAGTCTGGCTTCGCTCGGCCAGATGTCGAATGGGGTCCGGAGGCAGAACGGCAGTGGCTCTTGAGTCGGTCGATCTGTCTCGATGCGATCGGCCGCTACCTCGACGAGGGCTTCGACTGCGTGATCGACGTCTACGCGCCAGGTCCGGATGAACTTTGGCGCGGGCCCGTTCGGAAACGAGGTGCCCGTTTCGACACGGTGGTCCTTCGACCGAGCCACGAGATTGCAGCTGCGAGGAACCAGATCCGGTCAGACCACGAGCCGACCGATGCTGCCGCCCACCGGCGGAACTATGAAACCTTCGGCGGACAGGCGCCCGTGCCGGGTGCAGTTCTCATCGACAACACCTCGATGTCGGTGGTGGAAGTCGTTCGCGCGATCGAGCACCTTCTGAACTGGTCTTGACCGAGTTGCTGCGCGCCCGGCGATGAGGAACAGCGCAGAATCGCCCGGAGGTCGTTCACTGACCGCTTGAACTCTTCACCGAACGGCGCGGCGCTCGGCCAGAGCCAGCCGCCGACGGGCCATGTAGCGCAGTCCCGAAATCGGTTCGCGGTCCTCGACTCCAGCGAGGGCTTGCACCGCTGGCGACGCGGGATCGGCTGACCGCTGGACGGCCTTTCCGAGAGCGTCGATGGCCCCGGCCCGCACCCCGGGATCCGGGTGGTCCAGCATCTCGACGGCCCGCGGGACGAAGAGGTCGTCGCTCGGGCGGCACGCGTTCTCCTTGCACGCATCGCAAGCGAGCGCATGGAGGGCTCGCTTCAAGACATCCGGGTCCTCGTCGTCGAGAGCCGCGACGAGATCCGGTAGCGACGCCTCGTCGACGAGGTGGTCGAGGATCGAGGCGCATCCCCGACGGACGAAGGGATCGGCGTGCCGCAGGCCTCGCCGCAGCGCCGGCAGGGCCTCGGGCGACCCCGCCCGCATCAGATGGCGCCGAGCCCGCTGACGGGTGCCGGCCTGAGCCAACAGCCTCACCCACCCTTCAAAATCGCCACCGGCCGGCGTCTCTCTCTGCATCCCCGGCAAACGCTACGGAGACGGGATCCAAGCCACCAACGAATTCTTGATCGACCCACGAGCTGCACAGGACGGCCCCCGCTCCTCACCGGTAGGTTACGAGGATGTCGACCCACGAGCCCATCGAGACCGGGATATCGGCACCGAGCTTCGCGCTATCGGACGCAGGCGGCACGTCGCTCCAGGTGCCCACTGGCGAACCGACCGTGCTGGTCTTCTACCGGGGCTTCTGGTGACCGTTTTGCCGAAACGAGTTGGCCGGTCTGGCCAGCCTCAGCGACGAGATCACCGCAGCCGGCGGACGGATCATCGCCGTATCCCCTGACCAGCCCGAGCAGAACGGCGAACTGATCGCCAAGCTTGGCCTCGACTTCCCGGTCCTGAGCGACCCCGAAATGGAGGTCACCGACCTCTACGGGGTACGACACAAGGCAGCCATGGGACCGAAGGACCTGCCCTATCCGACGACATTCGTCATCGATGCAGACGGGCTGCTGCGTCGTCGGTTCGACAATGCCACCTACAAAGACCGGCCCGAGCCGCGCGTCGTCACCGACGCTCTCCTCAAGGTCATCAGGGCCTAGTTTCCCCAGTCGTCACGCGCTCGACTCGCGAGCAATGGAAGTGCGTATGAGCGGCTGCAACACGCGTGACATCCGTCCACTCCGGGGGCCAAGATGCGGTCACGGACTTCGGCGATCTCGCTACGTGGTCAATGCCTTCGGGAAGCGTCTCGGCGGATCAGATTGAGAGCGCTTCCGGCTCGGAACCACTCGAGTTGTAGTTCGCTCATCGTGTGTTTGCATGAGAACAGGGTCGAGGTTCCGTCCGGTCGGTCGATGCGGCAAGGCACCGGCCGGCCGGGGGCGAGGTCGGCGAGTGCGAGGATCGAGATGCGGTCGCGCTCGCCGATGGCCTCGTAGGTCGTCGGATCCTCGAACGTGAGGGCGAGCAGGCCCTGCTTCTTGAGGTTGGTCTCGTGGATGCGGGCGAACGACACGACGAGCAGGGCTCGGGCACCCCGGTGCCTCGGCTCCATCGCGGCGTGCTCCCGCGAAGACCCCTCGCCATAGTTGGCGCCGCCGACAATGCACCAGGACACCAGCGCGTCGGCCAGCCGGCGGGCGATTTGGGGGAATGGACGGACCTCGCCGTCGAGCGGGTCGCGCCCTTCACCGACGGCGCCGCTGAAGGCGTTCGTGGCGCCGAGGAAGAGGTTGTCGGAGATGCGGTCGAGGTGTCCTCGATGACGAAGCCAGTGACCGGCGGCGGAGATGTGGTCGGTCGTGCAGCGGCCGGCGGCCTTGACGAGCACGGGCATCTCGAGAAGGTCGTTGCCGTCCCACGCCGGGAAGGGTTGCAGGAGTTGGAGGCGCTCGGAGTCAGGAGCGACCACCACTGCCCTCGCTGCTGGCAGGGCGTCGACGGTGGCGCCGGCGGCGAACCCGAGGGGCGGCAGGGCGTCGCCCCGGGGAGGGTCGAGTGTCACGGGGCGCCCGTCGTTCCCGATGAGGGCGTCGGTGCGGGGGACGAAGTCGTGCGTCCCGGCGAGGGCGTAGGCGACGACGAGCTCTGGTGAGGTCACGAATGCCTTGGTCTGAGCGCTGCCGTCGTTCCGCCGGGGAAAGTTGCGATTGAAGCTGTTGACGATCGTGTTAGGCGTGCCCGGCGCGACGTCGCTCCGGTCCCACTGGCCGATGCAGGGCCCGCAGGCGTTGGCGAGCACTGTTGCGCCGATGGCCTCGAGGTCGGCGAGGAAGCCGTCACGTTCGATCGTCGCCCGCACCCGCTCCGAGCCGGGTGTGACGAGCAGCGGCGCCTTGGCCCGCAACCCGGCAGCGGAAGCAGTCCGAGCAATCGAGGCAGCGTGGGCGATGTCCTCGTACGACGAGTTCGTGCACGAGCCAACGAGGGCAGCCGAGATTGTCGTGGGCACGCCGTTGGCCTGCGCCCAGCGCCCGACATCCCCGACGGTGTGAGCGAGGTCGGGCGAGTCGGGTCCGTTGATGCCGGGCTCGAGGGCGGACAGGTCAATGCGGACCACCCGATCAAAGAATCGCTCGGGGTCGAGCGTGACGGCTTCGTCGGCGCAGAGGTTGCGTGCTTCAGATGACGCGGCGTCGGCGGCATCGGCGCGGCCGGTGGCGCGGAGGTAGGCGGCGGCGTTGGCGTCGAACGGGAACAATGAGGTGGTGGCGCCGAGTTCGGCACCCATGTTGCAAATCGTGGCTCGGCCGGTTGCCGAGAGGCTGGCGACGCCTGGCCCGAAGTATTCGACGATGGCGCCCGTTCCGCCGCTCGTGGTGAGCAGACCGGCGAGGTGGAGGATCACGTCTTTGGGCGTGCACCAGTCCGAGAGCATTCCGGTGAGCTCGATGCCGATGAGGCGGGGCCATCGCAGGTTGAACGGGGATCCCGTCATCACGTCGATGGCATCACCCCCGCCCACGCCCACGGCGACCATGGCGAGCCCGCCGGCATTCGGGGTGTGGCTGTCGGTACCGATCATGAGCGCGCCCGGCATCGCGTACTGCTCGAGCACGACTTGGTGGATGATCCCCGAGCCCGGGGGCCAGAATCCAATCCCGTAGCGGCTGCAGGCCGATCTGAGGAAGTCGTAGACCTCGCCGTTGTCCTCTTCCGCTCGGGCCAGGTCGGCGACGGCTTCGGTCCTGGCTCGGATGAGATGGTCGCAGTGGACGGTCGTCGGCACGGCCGTATCGTCGAGTCCGGCGAGCATGAACTGGAGGACGACGATCTGGGCGAGCGCATCTTGCAGCGCGACCCGGTCCGGCAGGAGGTCCACGTCCTCCTCGCCTCGCGTGGCCGGGACTGCCGGTTGGCCCGGCGGGCGGTGCGCCGCGAGCACCTTCTCGGCGTAGGTCAAGGGGCGACTGACCTCGAGGCGAGCAGCGTCGATGCGGTGGGACAGGGCGGAGTAGAACTCTCTTGACATCAAGATAGCATGCGATGAAGTCATCTTGATGTCAAGATAGATTGTATGGATGCCGACGAAGTCGATCGCCTGGTCGAGGGATGGCGCACGGTCCTGCCTGACGTGGACGTGTCACCGCTCGAGATCCTGTCCCGAGTCGACCGCTTGGCCCGCCACCTCGAGCGCCAGCGGACCGCAGTGTTCGCTCGACACGACCTCGAGACGTGGACGTTCGACGTCCTGTCGGCGTTGCGGCGGGCCGCCCCCGACGAGCTCTCCCCCGGTCAGCTCTTGGCCCAGACCCTGGTGACGTCTGGAACCATGACCAACCGGCTCGACCGCCTGGAGGAACGCCGCTTGGTGCGCCGCCGCCCGGACCCGCATGACGCCAGAGGAGTGCGGGTGCAGATCACCGCCGCGGGCAGGCGCCGGGTCGAGGCAGCCCTGCGCGACCTCGTCGGACGCGAAGCGGCCATTCTGGGCGCCCTCGACGATGACGACCGAACAGCTTTGGCTTCGCTGCTCCGCCGGGTACTCACGCCCTTCGACGGCTGAAGCCCAATCCGCTCGACGAGTGATCGGGTACCCGCGGCAGGGCGTGACCCCGCACCTCGGCCACGACCGTTCAGGTCCGGGTGATCACGACCTTGAGGGCGCCGGTGTCGGCGGCCCTGGCGAAGACGTCGTAGGCCTCGTCGAACTGGTCGAGTGTGAAGTGGTGGGTCACGAATCGGTCGGTGTCGACCTGGTGGCCCTGCACCAGCTTCAGCAACGTCGGCGTGGAGTAGGTGTCGACGAGGCCGGTGGTAATGGTGACGTTGCGGATCCAGAGTTCCTCGAGGTGCAACGTGGCAGGCTTGCCGTGGACCCCAATGTTGGCGATGTGACCGCCGGGGCGGGCCAGCCGGGTGGCGAGCTCGAAGGTGGCCGGAACGCCGACCGCTTCAATGGCCACATCGGCGCCGAGGCCGCCGGTGAGCTCACGGACCACCGCGAGGGCGTCCTCGCGACCGTTGTTGATGGTGATGTCGGCGCCGAATTGCTTGGCCGCCTCGAGCCGGGTGTCAGCGAGGTCGATGGCGATGACGTAGGCCGGGCTGTAGAGCCGCGCGCCCATCATGGCCGAGAGGCCAATGGGGCCGGCGCCAACAACGGCGACGACATCACCGGGCCGGACCTGTCCGTTGAGGACTCCGACTTCGTAGCCGGTGGGGAGGATGTCGGCGAGCATGAGGATCTGCTCATCAGTGACACCGGCGGGAATTTGATGGGTCGACGTGTCGGCGAAGGGGACTCGCACGTATTCGGCTTGGGTGCCGTCGATCTTGTGACCGAGGATCCAGCCGCCCCCACCGAGGCACTGGCCGTGAAGGTCGCTACGGCCAGTGCCTCGGTGGGGGCGGCTGGATCCTCGGTCACAAGATCGACGGCACACAGGCCGAGTACGTGCGGGTCCCCTTCG
>JBKJKM010000022.1:0-7647 GCA_046597375.1 Acidimicrobiales bacterium
GAATGGGTGGCCAACCACCTGCCCTTCGAGATCAGCGCCGTGCTGAGCCATGACGATGTGCGTCAGATCCTGGAGTGGAACCTCGAGTACTTCCGCTCGAAGGGGGTGAGCGGCAACGGGTCGACGCCCCACGTGGAGGCGCCGATCGTGGTCGGTGGGGCCGAGACGGTCGCCTACGTGCTCGACCAGGCCACCCGGACCGACCGGGATTTCACCGCCGACCAGGTGTTGGCCGTGCTCGACGCCCAGATGAGCTACCTCGAAGCCATCGGCGCCGTCGGTCCCGAAGCCGGCGACGACTTGTAACACCACCTTCACGAAAACCGGTCCCACTTCGGCCACGCGTCGGTATGCTTTCCGGTACCAGAGAAAGGAGGTGGTCCGACTGTCAGGTGAAAGTTTCGGGACTCTGGAGGTGGCTGGCCACTAGGTCGGCTCGCTGGACCACCGGGTTGGATACCCACCAGTTCACCGCTCGAGATGACCGAGTTCGGAGTTGGTCCCACCGAACGCAACAGGGGCGCTCGAGTCTTTCCGGCAACATCGTTGATGAGGCCCCGCTTCGGCGGGGTCTCATCGCGTCTGTAGGGTTCCGAGCGTGAGTCGGCCCGTTCGTTTCGAGCACTTCCAACACGTCGGGGACAAGCGCTCCCAGATCGTCCATGACCTCGACAACGCCAAGGAGGGTTGTGACATCGACGAACTGATGACGTCGGAGCAGTACCTCGCCATCTCGCCCGACACCATCCCGGAGGCCAAGAACCGGGGCTTCAAGCCCTGTCGTCATTGCACCTGATGCCGAGGGCGATCGATTTTCATGTGCACCCGTCGACCGAGGAGGGCCTCGGCGGCTGGGGAGAGCTGCTCGGCGCAACCGAGCGCTACTTCCGGACAACGATTTCGGTGCGCACCGTCGACGAGATGGCCGAGGAGTTCCGAGCCGACGACGTGATGGCGGTGCTGTTGGCCTGGGATGCGGAGTCGGCCACGGGCACGCCGCCCTTGACCAACGACGCCGTGGCGCTCTGCGTCGAGCGGCATCCGGACACGTTCCTGGGCTTTGCCTGCGTGGATCCGTGGAAGGGGAAGGCCGCCGTGGCCGAGCTCCGCCGGGCGGTCACGTCGCTCGGCCTACGTGGGCTCAAGGTGCATCCCAGCGCCCAGGCGTTTTCGCCCAATGACGTGCGCCACTACCCGTTGTGGGAGGCGGCAACCGATCTCGGTATCCCCGTGCTCTTCCACACCGGCACCACCGGACTCGGTGCTGGCATCCCCGGCGGTGGCGGCATCAAGCTCGGCTACTCGCGACCGATCTTCCTCGACGACGTCGCCGCCGACTTCCCGGAGCTGACCATCGTCGGCGCCCATCCGTCGTGGCCGTGGCAGGACGAGATGCTGGCGATCGCGCAACACAAGACCAACGTGTGGATCGATCTGTCGGGGTGGTCGCCGCGCAAGTGGTCGCCCGAGTTGACGGCCGCCGTGCTCGGTCCGCTGCAGGACCGTGCGCTCTTCGGCACCGACTACCCATTCATCCGTTTCACCAAGTGGCTCGACGCCTTCCGATCGCACGGCGCATCGCCCGAGGTGGAGGAGAAGATCCTCCTCGGCAACGCGACGCGACTGCTGGGGATCACGCCTGTACCGTGAGTGTCGAAATGGACAGCGAGGTGATCGACTCCGACGGGCTACGGCTCTGGGCGCACACGGGCCGTCCGACGGTCGAGTCGTCGTCTCGCCGGCGCGGTCTTGTGCTCGCGCATGGCTTTCCGACGGGCCCACGATGGTCCGAGAGCTCGGGTCGCACCTACCCGGAGTTCGCTGATCGCCTCGCCGCCGATGCCGACTGGACGGTGCTGGCGTTCAATTTCCGAGGCACCGGCGAGTCCGAAGGTGATTTTTCGATGGGCGGATGGCTGCACGACCTGCAGGCCGCCATCAGCCACCTCATCGAGACGGAGAAGGTCGATGGCGTGTGGCTGGCAGGGTTCCGTACCGGCGGCTCGCTTGCCATCTGCGCGGCCGCCGAGGACGAACGTGTTCGTGGCGTCGCCACCTTCGGCGCGCCGGCGGACTTCGATAACTGGGCGGCGGATCCGCGTCGGTTCGTGCAGACGACGCGCGACCTTGGCGTCATCCGCACGGCCGGCTACCCCGGAGACCTCGCCGCCTGGGCCCAGGAGCTCAAGGAGATCCGGGCCATCGGTTGCGTGGACGCCCTGCAGACGCGCTCGTTGATGATCGTCCACGGATCGATCGACGATGTCGTGCCGCTCTCGGATGCCCGGGCCCTCGCCGATTCGGCGGAGGGCTGCGAACTGCGCATCATCACCGGCGCGGGTCATCGACTCCGGCACGACCCTCGGGCCGTCGCCGTGTTGTTGGGATGGCTCGACCGCCAACCGGTGTAGCGGGGCTCAGACCCAGGCGGAGTCGATGAGGTGTCGGAGTGCTCGAGCGGCTGACTCCGGATCGCCGGCTTCGGTGAGGTATCGCACGACGACGAAACGGCGCGCACCCGCCTCGAGCATCGCCGACAACGTCGAGGGTGTGACGCCGCCGGTGACGAAAAACGGGTGAGGCGTCGTCGCCGCCGCGTAACGCAGGTAGTCGACCCCTGTACCAGCGCGGCCGGCCTTGGTCGGCGTCTCGTGCACGGGCCCGGTGCTCACGTAATCGACCGGCTCATCGGTCGAAGCATCGAGCTCCGCCGGTGCATGGGTGGAGAAGCCGACGATGGCGTCCGGTCCGAGGATGCGACGAGCCAGCGCCGGTGGTGCATCGTCCTGACCGACGTGCACGCCATCGGCGCCGAGTTCGAGAGCGAGATCGGGGCGGTCGTTGAGCACGAAGGGCACGCCGCCGGCCGCACAGACCCGCTGGGCGACGGCTGCTCGCTCGAGGACTGGGCGGGCGTCGAGGAGCTTGTCTCGCAACTGCACGATGTCGACACCTCCGGCGATGCACGCCCGAAGGAAGTCGGCCAGGTCGGGACGGTCGGCCGTGCAGAGGTACAGCCGACGGTCGCCCAGGTCAGCCACCGGCGACGGCCCGGACGAGTTCGAGGCGATCGCCGGCGTGAAGCAGCGTTCCTGCCACCTCTCGGCGCGGGACCGGCTCACCGTTGTGTTCGACGACGATCAGCCGGCCCGATAGGCCGAGTTGGTCGAGGAGGTCGGCGAGCGTGGCGCCCTCGGCGACGATGACATCAGATCCGTTGGCCACGACCACCACAGCCGACGAACCTACCGTCCTGCGACGACGAGAGCGGTGAGGCCGTCGAGGCCGGTGCGCAGGAGCTGCGAGGTCGGCCGCTCACCATCTCGGCGAACGGCAATGCGCCCTTCCGGGGTCAGCCAGAACAGCCAGTCGCCGTCGGTCGACCAGCCCAACGATCCGGGTCCTACGGCCACCCTCGGGCCCGCTGTGCCGGTCAGGCCCGTCTCGTCAGGGGGGAGCACGAGGACGGATCCGAGGCGGCCGGCGAGCGGTCCGGCCGCGACCGCCGCAGTACCGTCAGGGCCGAGGGCGATGGACGCCGCATCGGTGCGAGAAAGCGCGATGAGGTCGCGCTGCCCTGAGGCGATCTGGAGGCGATGCAGGAACCCGTCGGAACGCCGGTCCCCGGACGACAGCGGTCCCTGCCAGAGCACGGTGGCGCGGTCGGCGGCCAGGAATCGTCCGGCGCTGCTCGCCAGCTCGCGAGTCACGGATCGGGTGGCCGGCGACCAGAGCTCGAGCCGCCCGCTTCCTTGGCTTTCGAGGACGACGTGATCGAAGCTTCCTCCGACGACGCGTTGCATCTCGGGCGGTGGGAGCTCCACGGGATCCCCGACCTCGACGACTCCGCCGTCGGCCGTGTGCACCCGGCGCAGGAACCCGCCGTCGATCACCCAGAGATCGTTGGTGCCGTCGCCGGCGGCGAATACATCAGACGCCGGCAGCCTCGCCAGTGCAGGTGCCACCGGGTCGGTCGGATAGATCGTCAGATCCGCCTCGAGAATGGCGACACCGCCGGCCGTCGCCAGCAGCTTGTTCGGTAGCGACTCCAGCTGACGGACCCGTATCTCGTCGGCGTCGACGTCGATGGTCAACAGGTTGCGACCCTGGGCGCTCAGAAGGATGGTCCTGGTCGCCGCATCCGCGAACCGGCCCAACCGGGCCAGTTGCGGACCGAGCGCAGCGATGGTGGTCGCCTCGACCTCGAGCGGGTCGAGACCCCAGCGATCGAGTTGGATGCGAAGTTCGAGCTCGACCTCCCGCAAGGGCGTGTCTCCCATCTGCCCCCGTTGTGGCGTCAGCTGGAAGCGCCGGAACTCCATCGCCTTCAGCATCTGATCGCGTAGGGCCGAGACCTTGGAGTCCAGGATCGGACGGTCACGAAGCGAACGTTCCTGGTTGACGATCCTGCGCACGGCTTCGTCGCCGATGACGGCGAAGGGACCGGCGACGGCGTCGTCGTCGGCCTCGGCTACTTCGTCGAGCCGGTCGAGCACCCGACGGTCGGCCTCGACGCGCGCGGCGTCGACGTTTCTCGCCGTGCGCCACGTCCGCTCGATACCCCGTAGGTCGGAGATGGCGAGGCCGAAGAAGGCGCCGCCCCCCGTCGCGGCCAGCGCAAGGACGATCAAGAGGAGCGACAGCGTCCGTAATCGTCGAACGCGTCGAGTGATCGCCGTTGCGCCGCTTGTTCGATCGCCCCCGCCCCCTTCAGACGTCGGGCTCTCTCCGGTAGCGGGGTCGAGGATCTCGAGATCGAGCGATCCATCCGACGGCGGTCGACGGCCGGGTCGGCCGCGACCCATGGCGCTCAGACCGGTGCCGCTTCGGCCTTCGCCTTGGCCTGGGCCTTCATCTCCTTCTTGAAGGCCCGCACCTGCTTGAGCGCTTGGGGGCTGTCGATGTCGGCCACCGACCGGAAGGAACCTTTGACGCCGTAGTCGCCGGCGGCTTCGGCCCAGCCTTTCGGCGCAACGCCCAGCCGCTTGCCCAACAGGGCCACGAAGATCTTC
Source organism: Acidimicrobiales bacterium (assembly GCA_046597375.1). Classification (GTDB taxonomy): domain Bacteria; phylum Actinomycetota; class Acidimicrobiia; order Acidimicrobiales; family CADCTF01; genus DATLED01. The sequence goes on from JBKJKM010000022.1 coordinate 5,013, forward strand.
GCCTTCTGGTCACCGAAGCCGGGCATCGCTTTCATGCGGGCCAGCAGCGCGTGTCCGTCGGCCGCCGTCTCCCAGACGTCGGCGGTGCGACCGTCGTACGTCTCGACGAGGTGGCGGCAGACCTCCTGCACCCGCTTGGCCATCGATGCCGGGAAGCGGTGCAGCGCCGGCGGGGTGGCGAATATCGATACCAACTCGTCGGTGTCGGCATCGGCGATGGCGTGCACGTCGAGGTCGCCTCCACCCATGCGCTCCTGCAGGACGAGGGGGCTGTGGAACGCCTTCTCGAGCGGGATCTGCTGGTCGAGCACCATGCCGATGAGGAGGGCGAGCGGGTCGCGCTCCAAGAGCTCGTCCGCAGCCTCGTGACCGGAGAACGGGAGCTTGGTTGCGGCCATGGGCCGACGATAGCTGCGCTCTGGCTCAGGCGACCCGCGGGTCGAGGGCCTCGGGATCGATGCCGTAGGTGGCAATGGCGTCGCCGACTTCTTCTGCTTTGGCGTCGCCGGATGCCACCAGGGCATGGAGGACGGCGACGATGAGGTGGCCGGCATCGACCTCGAAGTGCCGTCTGAGGGCGGCACGCGTGTCCGAGCGCCCGTAGCCATCGGTGCCGAGCGCCGTGAACGATCCTGGCACCCAGCGGGCGACCTGCTCGGGCACGATCTTCATGAAATCGGTGACGGCGACAAACGGGCCCTCGCAGGCCGACAGGACGTCAGCCACGTACGGGATGCGGGGAGGCTCGGCCGGATGCAGTCGGTTCCATCGCTCGACGGCCAGAGCGTCCTCCCTGAGCCCCTTGTACGAGGTCGCCGACCAGACCTCGACAGCGACGTCGTGGGACTCGGCCAGCAGCCGCTGCGCTTCGAGGGCGGCGCTGTATGAGGCACCGGAGAACAGGATCGTGGCCCGGCGTTGCGGTCCGTCGGGCGCCTCGGCGAAGCGATACAACCCACGGATGATGCCCTCGGCTGCGCCCTCCGGCATGGCTGGCATGGCGTAGTTCTCGTTGTAGAGGGTGAGGTAGTAGAAGCGATCCTCGGGCACATCTCCGAACATGCGGGCGATGCCGTCCTTGACGATGGTGGCCACTTCGTAGGCGAACGCGGGGTCGTAACAGCACAGGTTCGGCACGGTCGAGGCCAGCACCAGCGAGTGCCCGTCCTCGTGCTGGAGGCCCTCCCCGTTGAGCGTGGTCCGCCCGGCCGTGGCACCGAGGAGAAAGCCGCGAACGCGTTGGTCGCCAGCGGCCCAGATCAGGTCGCCCGTCCGCTGGAAGCCGAACATCGAATAGAAGATGTAGAACGGCACCATCGGCGTGGCGAAGGTGGCGTAGGCGCTGCCGGCCGCCGTGAACGACGCCATCGAGCCCGCCTCGGTGATGCCCTCCTCGAGGATCTGCCCCTCCCGCGCCTCGCGGTAGGAAAGCTGCATCCCCGCATCGACGGGTTCGTAGAGCTGCCCGAACGGCGCGTAGATCTTCACTTCCGAGAAGAGCGCGTCCATCCCGAAGGTGCGAGCCTCATCGGGAATGATCGGCACCACGCGTTCGCCGATGGCGTCATCGCGCAGGAGGTTGCGGAGTAGTCGGGCGAAGCCCATCGTGGTCGAGACCGCCTGGGTGCCGGACCCGGTGGCGAACTCGTCGAAGGCGGAGGCCGCGGGCTGCGGGAGCGTGATCTTGCGGACGACCCGGCTCGGCAGCGGACCGTCGAGGGACCGCCGTCGCTCCATGAGGTACTCGTGCTCGGGTGACCCCTCGACCGGCCGGTAGTAGGGCGGGAGATCGGCGTCGAGGTCGGCGTCGGGCACTTCGTTCTGCAGGTAGAGCCGGTCCCGCAGCAGGGCCAGCTGCTTCTTCGTCATCTTCTTGATCTGGTGGGTGGCGTTCCTGGCCTCGATCTCGGGACCGAGCGTCCATCCTTTGATGGTCTTGGCCAGGATCACCGTGGGGGCGCCCTTGTGTTCCACCGCCGCTTTGTACGCGGCATAGAGCTTGCGATAGTCGTGGCCGCCTCGCGGCAGGTTGCGCAGCTCGTCGTCGCTCAGGTGTTCCACGAGCTTTCGCAACCTGGGGTCAGGTCCGAAGAAGTGCTCCCGGATGTAGGCCCCCGACTCGACGGCGAACTTCTGGAAGGAGCCGTCGACGGTGGTGTTCATCTTGTTGAGCAGGACGCCGTCGACGTCGCGTGCGAGGAGGTCGTCCCACTTCCCGCCCCACACCACCTTGATCACGTTCCAGCCGGCGCCACGGAAGACGGCCTCGAGCTCCTGGATGATCTTGCCGTTGCCCCGGACGGGCCCGTCGAGGCGCTGCAGGTTGCAGTTGACGACGAAGGTCAGGTTGTCGAGCTGCTCCCTCGCCGCGACACGCAGCGCGCCGAGCGATTCGGGCTCGTCGCTCTCGCCGTCGCCCATGAAGCACCAGACGCGGCTGTTCGAGGTGTCCGCGAGGCGACGGTGGAGCAGGTAGCGGTTGAAGCGGGCCTGGTAGATGGCGTTGATCGGCCCGAGCCCCATCGACACGGTCGGGAACTCCCAGAAGTCGGGCATGAGTCGAGGATGGGGATACGAGGAGAGACCACCGCCGCCGAGTTCCTGTCGGAACCGATCGAGCTGGCTCTCGGCTAGC
>JBKJKM010000101.1:0-4025 GCA_046597375.1 Acidimicrobiales bacterium
CTGCTCGTGGCCGGTCTCCTCACCGCCGATCCCCGCTTCCGACGTCTGGTGGTGCGGGCCGCCTTGGGCGCGAGCGTGGTCGGAGTTCTCGGCGGGGCCAGCGGGGCGGCGGCGGCGCTCTTGGTGCGTTCGACGGTGGACGCCGGCGTCCGGTCGGCGCGGGCGGGGCTGGCCGCCATCGACGCCGATGATCGTCCCGGAGCGGGCCAAGAGCTCGCCGCCGCCGAAGGCTCGTTCGACGAGGCCCACCGCCAGCTTCGGGCCCCGTGGGCTCGATTGGCGTACACCGTTCCTTTCGTCGCTCAGCAGATCCGGGCCGTCGACACACTGGCCTTGGCGGGAAGGGACCTGGCCAAGACGGCCGCACGCGCCCTCACGGTGGTCGATCCGGGGTCGATCCGCCCCGAAGGCGGGCAGATCGATCTGGCCGCTGTGGCCGGGTTGCAGGGTCCGCTCGACGAGGTCGACGACGTACTCGAGCGATCGGACAAACGCCTCGATCGGGCCTCGTCACCCTGGCTGGTCACGCCGGTGGCCAGCCGCCATGCGGAGCTCGTTCAGCGGGTGCGTCGGGCCAGTGGGCAGGCCGACCTCGCCGCCCGGGCCGCCCGTTTGGCCCCCGACCTCCTCGGTGCGACCAAGCCCCGCCGGTACCTGCTGGCCGTCTACACGCCCGTCGAGTCGAGAGGCGGCGGCGGGTTCATGGGCAACTACGGCGAGCTGACGGCCGAGAACGGGAAGCTCACCCTCTCTCGCTTCGGCCGCATCGCCGAGCTCGAGGACGCCGGACCCGATCCGGCCAAGCGGAAGATCACCGGCCAAGCCGACTATCTCGCCAACTGGGGTGTCTTCGCGCCGCAGCACTACTGGGGCGTCATCAACGTGACCAACGACTTCCCGACGGCGGCGGCGGTGATGCGCCAGCTGTATCCCCAGTCGAGCGGGGTCGAAGTCGACGGTGTCCTGGCCATCGACCCAGATGCCTTCGTGGCCCTGTTGAAGGCGACCGGTCCGATCTCGGTGCCTGGCATCGACCAGACGTTGACGCCCGAGAACGCCCGCCAGATCCTGCTGCACGACCAGTACCTCCTGCCGGAGACGGCACGCGTCGACTTCCTCGGCGATGCGAGTCGGGCCCTATTCGATCGCCTCACCACCGGCTCGCTGCCCGGCATCGCCGCGTTGGCCAAAGAGCTCGGGCCAGCCGTCGCCGGCCGCCACCTGCAGTTGGAGAGCAAAATCCCAGCCGAGCAGGCCCTGTTCAGCCGCATCGGCGCCACCGGAGCGGTCCCCCGCCTCCGCGCCGACTCGATAGGGGTCACCGGCCAGAACTACAACGGCAACAAAATCGACTGGTTCCTCCGCCGGGAGTCCACCTATGACGTCGCCTGGGATCCGGCGACGGGGGCCGTTCGCAGCACACTCGAGGTGACGCTGCGGAACGATGCCCCTGCGACCGGCCTGCCTCATTCCGTCATCGGTTGGGGCGGGGACGAGATCCTCGGGCAGCTGCCGGTGGCCGACGGCGAGAACCTCATGCTGCTCACCATCTACAGCGCCTTCGCACCGACGGCGGCGACGATCGATAGCGCGCCGGTCGAGACCAACCAATCCACCGAGCTCGGCCGACAGCGGGTGCAGTTCTACGCCCGGGTGCCGTCGAAGGGCTCAGTCAAGGTTCGGCTCGAATTCGCCGGCTCCCTGCCGCCAGGTAGCCCGTATGAGCTCGAACCGATGCGCCAGCCCATGGCCAATCCCGACGTGTTGCAGACCACGATTCGGGTGCCCGACGGCTGGAAGCTGGGCACGGCGGCGGGCGTCGTCGCCGACACCGATCAGTCGGCCGGCGCAACGTGGACGCTGACCGAACCCCATCGAGCTCGAGTCACGGCGTGTGAGCAGTCGGGCAACCCCGTCACGCGCCTTCGGCGCGCCTGTTGAGTGGGCGGCTCGACACACGGGGTGATCCCGGCCATACTGGTGCCCTCAGGAGGCGGTCTCGATGATCATTCGCAAGGTAGTAGTGGCTGGAGCGGGCATCGTTGCCGCGGTGACGATCTCGTCGGGTGCGGCCCTGGCCCAGTCGTCGCCGCCGCCGGAAGTCCAGGTGCTCAACACCGTGCAGGTACGGCCCGAAGTGCAGACGCTTCCTCGTACCGGTAGCGATCTCGGTGCCGTCTACGTGGGCCTCGGGCTCGCCGGCGTGGGCACCGTGCTGGTCGTTGGCGCTCGTCGCCGCCGCCAGCCCACCGTCGCTTCCTGACGCTTCGTTCTCGAGGAGACGCCCCGGTGGCAAGCCGCGCCTAAGGCGCTGGAATGACCATGCGGGGAATGGCTCCGTCGAGCTATTCGCCCGCGTCGAAGTCGAGCCGATACCAACGGGGTGGGAGCCGTTCTTGACCGCGAGGTCACCATCACCGGGTTGGGCGAGCATGTCGCCGCACGGACCGAGATCTCGTCGACGGCGCGCCTCGTCGGCCTGAAGGACTTCCACAGCCCCACCCTCGAGGCCGTCGAGCGACGGCGCTGGCAACTGTGGCTCGTGTCGATCGTGTTCCTGCTCGGGGCCAGCGCCCTGGTCACGATCGCTTCGGTCTGGCCCGATCTGCTCGAGGCCATCGGCATCCAAAAGGGCCGGCTGTCGACCGACACGTTCCGCGTGCTCATGCTCGTGCTGACGCTTGTCTTCGCCGGCTACACCGCCGAGAAGGAGGCCAACCTCCGAAAGCTCACCCGCATGCTCATCGACGAGCGGGTGTTGACGGCGGCATTGTCCAACCGCTTGTCGGAGGTCAGTGCGCTGCTCGACGCCGGCAAGGCGATGAACTCGGTGCTCGAGCTCGAGGCCGTGCTCGACGTGATCCTCAACAGCGCCACGTCGCTCCTCGAGGCCGAGGGCGGCTCGATCATGTTGGCTGACGAGGACGGCGCCGTGCTGCGGTCGGTGTGCGTGCGCGGCAACGAGTTCGCCGTCGGCGCCGTGGTGGCCGTGGACGAGGGGATCGCCGGGCGGGTGGCCAGCAGCTGGGAGGCGGTGTTGGTGACCGGGCAGATGGGCGGACGGAAGAAGTCCGTCGACACCGCCATGTGTGTGCCGCTCATCCACCGCAGCGCGCTGCTCGGCGTCCTCAACATCAACGGGACGACCGGCCGGCGCTTCACCGAGTACGACCTGCGGGCGCTGTCGCTGTTCGCCGAGCAGGCCGACTCGGCCATCGCCAACGCCCGTCTGTATGAGGTCGAGCGACTGCACGTCGCCGAGCTCGTGGAAGGCGAGATCCGCAAGACCGAGTTCCTCGCCGCCGTCTCCCACGACCTACGCACACCCCTGACCTCGCTCATCGGTTGCACGAAGATGCTCCAGCGAGCCGAGTTGTCCGAGCATCATCGGGTCGAACTGGCCGCCATGGTCGACCGCCAGGCCATCCGCCTGAATCGCATGATCGAAGATCTGTTGACGGCGGCCCGCTTGGAGGCCGAGGCTCCTCCCCCGCTCCAGCCCGTCGACTTGGCCATGTTGTTGAGCGAGCTGGTCGAGGAGTTTCGGGTCACGGGCCAAGCCGCAGTGCTGACCCTGGCAGCCTCACCGGCTGTCGTACAAGGCCGGCCGGACATGTTGCGTCGGGTCTTCACCAACGTCGTCGACAACGCCTTCAAGTACGGCGGTGGCGCCGTGACCGTCGAGGTGCTCGACGCTGGCAGCGACACGGACGCTCTCGACGTGGTGGTCACCGATGACGGCCCCGGAATCCCCCCCGAGGACCGGGAGCGGGTCTTCGAACGATTCTGTCGCCTCGACAAGAGTCGTCAGATGCCCGGGATCGGGCTCGGCCTGTCCATCGTGCAGGGGCTCGTCGTGGGTTGCGGCGGGAGGGTCTGGGCCGACGCTCCGGCCAGCGGAACAGGCACAGCGATGACCGTGCGGCTCCGCCGGTCGTAGGCGTCCGGAGGGTGGGCTCGGACCGCCCACGGAGCTACGCAACGTTGCTGTCGCCGCTCGTGCGCCCGGACCTTGGGCCATTGCG
>JBKJKM010000134.1:0-24995 GCA_046597375.1 Acidimicrobiales bacterium
CTTGCCCATGAGGGCGAGGAGGTTGAGCTCGGCGATGGCGCCGCCGCCGACACCGATGACCGACACGCGTCCGCCGGTGTCCAAGGCGCCGAGATCGGCACCGATGTTCGGCGCGCCGACGAGCTCCAGGATGACGTCGAACGGTCCGTGGTCGGCGAACGACTCCGGCGCCACCACCTCGATCCAACCGGCGGCCGAGCCCAAATCGGCGACCGCCTCCCGGAGCGCCTCGTTCCGAACCGTCGCGGTCACCCACGCGCCAGCGGCCGCCGCCAGCTGCACCGCCGCCGTCCCGACACCGCCGGCGGCGCCGTGCACGCACACCCGCTCGCCCATCGACAGACCGCACTGGGTGAAGAGGGCGTCGTGGGCCGTGGTGAAGGTCTCGGCGAAGCCACCGGCCTCGGGCCAGTCGATGCCGACCGGCACGGCCATTGCCACCCGCTCGTGCACGAGGGCCAGTTGAGCCTGGCCGCCTCCTCCGGCGAGAGCCATCACTCGATCGCCGACCTCGAAGCGGACCACGCCAGGGCCGACATCGACGACGATGCCGGCCAGCTCGAGGCCGGGGATGTCGGCCGGTGCACCGGGGGGCGATGGGTACAGCCCTCGGCGCTGCAGGAGGTCGGCGCCGTTCAACCCGGCGGCGTGGACGCGTACCAACAGCTCGCCGAGTCCGGGCACCGGATCGGGGTGCTCCTTGACGACGACCGCGCTGTCGACGATGGTGGCCGCTCTCACGGCGGAGCAACCTAGGGGGAATCATGGGGAATCTGGATGGCAAGGTCGCGATCGTCACCGGCGGCGCATCAGGCATCGGGCTGGCCACGGCCACGCGGTTGGCTGCAGAGGGAGCGAGCCTCGTCATCGCGGATCTCGACGCCGATGCCGGCGCACGGGAAGCCGCGACCCTGGGGGCGAGGTTCGTCCGGGCCGATGTGGGGCAGCCGGGCGACTGGGCCGCCGTCGTGTCCGAGGCCGAGGAGTCGTTCGGCGGACTCGACCTGGCCTACCTCAACGCCGGCGTCACGACGCAGGAGGCCGACATCACGGCCGTCACCGACGAGCAGATCCGTCGGGTGTTCGGCGCCAATGTCGACGGTGTCATCTTCGGAACCCGTGCCGTCGTACCGGCGATGGAGCGTCGAGGCGGTGGCGCCATCGTGGCGACGGCCTCGCTGGCGGGAATCATCGCCTTCGCACCCGACCCGCTCTATACGGCCACCAAGCATGCCGTCGTCGGCCTCGTCCGCAGCCTGGCGCCGCAGCTGGAGGCCAAGCGGATCTCGATCAACGCCGTGTGCCCAGGGATCGTGGACACACCGCTTGTCGGACCTGCGCGCGAGATGCTGAAGGAAGCCGGGTTCCCCATGATCCCCCCGGACGACATCGCCACGGCGGTGCTGCACTGCTTCCGCGGCGGAGCCGAACCTGGCCAGTGCCTCGTGTGTCAGCCTGGAAGGCCCTTCGAGGCCTACGACTTCGGTGAGGTCCCCGGTCCCCGCACGCCCGGCGACGCCGGCCGCCGGCCGTCGTTCGGCTAGGTCCCGACCTCGTCCTCAGTTGACGCGTCCGGCGCCCACGTACTCGCCTCGGTAGATCGAAGCCACCCGCACGTTCTTGCCCGTCTCCGGTGCCTCGATCATCTGCCCGTCGCCGATGTACAGGCCGACGTGGTGGATCGGCGAGCCATAGAACAACAGGTCACCGGGCTGGATGGCGTCGATGGCTACCCGACTGGTCTCGGTCCACTGAGCGCGGGAGGAGTGCGAGAGAGTCTTGCCGCCAGCCCGCCACGCCCAGCTCGTGAGTCCGGAGCAGTCGAAGGTGCTCGGCCCTGACCCGCCGTACTCGTAGGGCTTGCCCAGCTGCCGGCGGGCTTCGGCGATGGCGGCTTCGGCCCCGGCGGCCGGCGGACCGGCCGGCGGAGGCGCGGTTGTCGTCGTGGTCGAGTTCGGTGGCGCGGTCGTCGACGTTGTGGTCGACGGGCGGACGGTGACGACCGGGCCCGCAGACTTCGGCGCAGCCGTCGTGGTGGTCGCGGCCCGTCGGGCGGCGTCCGCTGCGGCCTGCTTGGCGGCGGCATCTCGCGCCGCCGCCTCCTTGGCCTGGGCCTCGGCATCGGCCTTCGCCTTGGCCGCCGCCTTGGCCGCCAGCTCGGCCTGCACCCGCCGGGCCTCTTCCTCGGCCCGGCGCTTGGCCTCGGCCTCGACCATCGTGGCCAGCTCACCCTGCACCTGGTCGAGCGTCCGGGCCTGGGCCGCCTGGGCTTGGGCCGCTTGTTGGCGCTTGGTCTCGGCCAGCTCGGCCGCCGACTTGGCCTCCGACCTCGCGTCGTCGAGCCGCCCCCGCTGTTCGTCGAGCTGGATCCGAACGGCCCGCAGCTCGTCGAGCACCTCGACGGCACCCGACGTGACGGTGCGGACGTACTGCGATCGCACGGCGAGGTCCTGGGTGGAACGCGTTCCGGCCAACATCACCAGCGCCGGCATCGAGCCACCGCGGATGTAGGAAGCGACGGCCTGTTCCTTCAGCCGAACGCGGATGGCGCCGGCACGGGCGTCGGTCTTCGTCACCTTGTCCTGGGCCACGGCCAACTCGGTCTCGAGCTCGGAGATCCGGACGCGCGCCTCGTCGTAATCCTCGGCCAGGATGCTCACCTGTCGGCTTTGCTGCTCGAGTTGGCGGGCGATGCGTTCGGCCTCGGCCCGCTTGTCGCCGATGGCATCGGCGGATGCCGGACCGAGAGGTACAACGAAGGAAACGAGGAGCGCCAGCACCAGGAGGGCGCCGACGCGCCTCCGGATGGCAGGGCGCACGGGGGAAGACCTCACCTTGGGTCGAGCGGAATGACCAGGCTACCGTCCAACGCATGGCTGAGTACCGCATAGAGCACGACACCATGGGCGAGGTCCGCGTGCCCAAGGACGCCAAGTGGCAGGCCCAGACGCAGCGCGCCGTGGAGAACTTTCCGATTTCCGGAATTCCGATCGATCCCGCCCTCATCGCCGCGCTTGCGGCCATCAAGGGCGCGGTGGCGGCCGAGAACGGCCGGCGGAAGGTGATCCCGAAGGCGAAGTCCGATGCGTTGCAGGCGGCCGCCGGCGAGGTCATCGCCGGCCTCCACGACGGCGAGTTTCCGATCGACGTCTTTCAGACCGGGTCAGGCACGTCCTCGAACATGAACATGAACGAGGTGCTGGCGACGATCGCCGGCGAGGCGCTCGGCGAGAAGCTTCATCCCAACGACGACGTGAACGCGCCGCTCTCGTCGAACGACATGTTCCCGTCGGCCATCCACATCGCCGCCGCCATGTCGATGCAGGACGATCTCCTCCCGGCTCTGCGTCACCTGGCCGAGGGGCTGCGGAAGAAGTCGAAGAAGTTCAACAAGGTGGTCAAGTCGGGACGCACCCATCTCATGGATGCAACACCGGTCACCCTGGGCCAGGAGTTCGGCGGATACGCCGCGCAGGTCGAGCAGGCCATCGAGCGCATCGAAGGGGTCATCCCGCGCGTCGGCGAACTCCCCCTCGGCGGCAGCGCCGTCGGCACGGGCATCAACGTCCCCAAGGGCTTCGCCGCCAAGGTGATCGCCAAGTTGGCGACCGACCTCTCGCTGCCGCTCACCGAGGCCCGTGACCACTTCGCCGCGCAGTCCGCTCGTGACGCGCTGGTCGAAGCATCTGGTCAGCTCCGCACGGTCGCCATCGCCCTCATCAAAGTGGCGAACGATCTGCGCTGGATGGGCTCGGGCCCCCGTACGGGACTGGCCGAGATCTTCCTCCCCGACCTGCAGCCGGGCTCGTCGATCATGCCTGGCAAGGTCAACCCGGTCATCCCCGAGGCGGTCACGCAGGTGGCCACGCAGGTGATCGGCAACGATGCGGCTGTGGCCTTCGCCGGCTCGCAGGGCGCCTTCGAGCTCAACGTGTTCCTGCCGGTGATGGCCCGCAACCTGCTCGAGTCGATCCGGCTGCTCGCCAACGTGAGCCGCGTGTTCCGCGACAAGTGCATCGACGGCATCGAGGCCAACGTCGAGCGGTGCAAGGCGTTCGCCGAGTCGTCGCCTTCCATCGGCACCTCGCTCATTCCCGAGATCGGCTACGAGAAGGCGGCCGAGGTCATCAAAGAATCGACGAAGACGGGCCGCTCGATCCGCGAGCTCGTCCTGGAGCGGGGCTGGATGTCCGACACCGACCTCGACAAGTCCCTCGACGTCCTCGCCCAGACCAAGGGCGGCTGAGGTCTCGACCTAGAGCAGAGCGGGGGAGCCCTCGAAGGGACCGGGGTCCTTCACCGAGGGCATCACCGGTGAGCTCCATTGCATCGATCGCCCGAGCGTGTCGGTGACCGTCCGCCATTGCAGCGGCTGCCAGCCCTCGGCGGCATTGACGATCGTGCCGTCCATCGCCAGGTGCACGATGGCCGGCAGGTGCGAGAAACCGAAGCCCTTGACAGCCGCACGCTCGGGATCGGCGAAGGTCAGGACCTCGTCGGTGAGTGGGCCGAGGAACCGGCGGCAGTCCCGGTCGTCGGCGGTGACGAGAAGGGCGACCCGGCAGTCCGCCTGCTCGAAAGTGCCGATGATGCGCTTCGCCGTCGGCAGGATCCAGGCGCTCTCGTTGGTGAACGGGTCGAGAGCGATCACGAGCAGATGGAAGGTCGTGAGCCACTGCGACACCGTGCGTCCCTGACCAGCGACGGGCGTGAGGAGCAGATCGCCGGGAGGATTGCTGGCCACGGCGCCAGAAGGTAGTCCAGCTACTCTGCGGACTGCGAAGTCGTCCTCTGGCGGGGCGTGCGCAGAGGGAGCTCCGGTGGGCATCGATTCGACGGCGTACAAGATCGTGTTCGTCCTTCACCTGATGACGGCGATCGCCGGGTTCGGCGGCGTCCTCTGGAACGGCGTCTATGGCGCCCAGGCCAAGCAGCGCAAGGGAGCGGGCGGTCTGGCCATCGGCGAAGCCAGCGAGGCCGTCACGAACTACGCAGAGAAGGTCATCTTGGCCGTGCCCGTGTTCGGCATCCTCCTCGTCGTGCTGAGCGACGGGGTGTGGGAGTTCAGCCAGGTGTGGGTCGGGCTCGCGATCGCGCTGTTCGTCGTCGTCTACACCTTCGCCCTCCTGGTGCAGGCCAAGAACGGCGAGCGCATGAACGATCTTGCCCGGGAACTGGTAGCGGCCGGTCCGCCCCCGACCGGCGCTTCTGGTCCACCGCCGCAGGTGGCCCAGATGGAAGCCCTGGAGAAGAAGCTCGGTATGGGCGGCGCCTTCCTCACGATCGCCCTCGTGGTGATGGTTGGGCTCATGGTGTTCAAACCCGGCCTCTAGTTCTCCGCGCGACGCGCTGAGGTCACTCGAAGCGATGTCGGTTCTCGGTGCACCACTTCGACCAGTCCTCGGCCCAGGCGATTGCGCCCTTGGTGACCCAGGGCGCCTCGAAGCCGCGGTCGTGGAGCACCCGGAGATGGCTGGCGTACGTCAGCTGGCGCTCGATCGCTGCGTCCACCAATCCGAGGGACGAAATGCCGTAGGCGTCGGCGAACACCTCGATCCGGTGTCGGGCATCGGCGGGACCGTCGGGCCGCATCGGCACCGAGTAGACGAGCGAGAAAGCGACATCGTCGAGCGCAGGACCCGGATAGGCGAGGTCCCAGTCGATGACGCCGACGACGACGTCGTTTCGCCAGACGAGGTTCTGCGGGTTGAAGTCGCCGTGGCAGATGATGTGGCCCGCCAACAGCGGCACGGCGCCGATGCACCACTCGGCGTCCGGCGGAGGCCGGTATCCGACGACGGCTTCGTGATACGCCCGAAGTGCGTCCGCAGCGGCTCGCAGCCCGTCGTCGGTGGCGACTCGGTGCATCTCCTCCCACCCCGACGCTCCTGCCACGAAGGAGAGCACCTCACGCCCGTGCTCGTCGAGGCCGATCGGCTGCGGCGCACCTTCGTAGCCGACATCGCGTAGGTATCTCAGCAGGTCATGCACCGCCGATGTCCACCAACCGGCCGTGCGCCGCACGGTGTCCCCGATGCGGGTGATCGGGCGGTGCGGTCCCGCCTGGAGCTCGACCTCTTCGTCCACGAGCCCAGATCATCGGGCCTCGCCGTACATCGCGCCAACGGAGCGCCAACACGACGGCGAGTTCCGGCCTCCTCGGCGTTCACCGTTTGACGTTGCGCCTCCGCTCTACCCAATCTCACCACTACGAGAGCCGCCCGACGCGGCACTAGCTTCGGGGCCTGATGCCCCACCCGATCGAGCGCCTCCGCTGGGTCGCCCGCGCCGAGGGTGCCGGTGCCACGCTCTTGGCCCGAGAAGCGGCGGGCGCGTTGGCCACCATCGGCGACGATCTTCCGGGTCTGCTCACCGGGTGCCGTCGCCTCCTCGACCGCCATCCCTCGGTCGGCCCGCTGTGGTGGCTCTCGGCGCGTGCGCTGGCGGCCGAGGAGCCGGCGCGCGAGCTCTACGTCGCCATGTCCGACCTCGATGCCGATCCCACGAGCCAGGTTCTGGCCGCCCACCTGCCCGACGACACCACCGTCACCGTGCTCGGTTGGCCCGAGCAGGGCGGTGATGCGCTGCGTCGCCGAGGCGACGCCGAGGTCTTCGTCGTCGACGTGCGAGGTGAGGGCTCCTCGTTCGCCCGTCGTCTCGCCGCCAACGGGCTGGAGGCCTTCGAGGTCAGCGAAGCCGGCATGGGCAGCGCTGTTCGGGAGAGTTCGTTGGTGCTCCTCGAAGCGTCCGCCCTCGGTCCGAGCGGTTGCATCTGCCCCGCGGGTTCGTTGGCTGCGGCCGCCGTGGGTAAGGCCCTCGGGATCGAGGTGTGGGTCGTCGCCGGCACCGGGCGCGTGCTCCCCGGAAGACTGTGGGAGGCGTTGTTGGCTCGTCTCGACGAGGCCGATGACCCTTGGGCCCTGGACGACGAGCTGGTCCCGCTCGACTGGGTGACCGGCGTCGCCGGACCGAGCGGCGTGTCCAGCCCGGCCGACGCCGTCAAGCGGGCTGACTGCCCGGTCGTGCCTGAGTTGTTGGGGTGGGGATCGTGAGCGAGGGATGAGCCGACGCGACCAGATCCGCATGACGGCGGAGGAGCGCGACGACTTCCTGCGTGGACGCCACACCATGAATGTGGCGACCCTGGGCGGTGATGGCCGGATTCACCTCGTAGCCATGTGGTACGGCTTCCTGGCTGACGGCCAGCTGGCGTTCTGGACCTACGGGAAGTCGCAGAAGATCGTCAACCTCGAGCGAGATCGGCGTCTGACCTGCCTCGTCGAAAGCGGCCAGTCCTACGACCAACTGCGGGGCGTGGAACTCGTCGGGCACGGTCTCTTGACGCGCGACGCCGACGTCGTGCAAGCCATCGGCGAGAGCGTTTGGGAGCGCTACACGGGCCCGGTCGACGACGCCGCACGCGAAGCCGTGTCGGCCGTCGGGGCCAAGCGGGTCGGTGTGCTCATCGAGGTCGACCAGATCGTCGACTGGGACCACACCAAGCTCGCCGGCGGCTATTGAAGCGTCACTCCGGGGAGTGGCAGACGGCTTCGACGTTGTTGCCGTCGGGATCGCGCACGAACCCGCCGTAGTAGTGCTCGTGGTACTCCGGCCACACCCGCGGTTCGTGCAAGACCTCGGCGCCGGCGGCCACGGCGGCGTCGAAAAAGGCCCGAACGGCTGCACGGTCGGCCGCTTCGAACGCGATGTGGGCCTCCCATGCGGCATCGCCCGAGGTGAGGGGCGAGATCCAGAAGTCGGGCTTCGTCGAGCCGTACCCGTGAACCTCGCCGAACGACATCATCCGCGTGGCGCCGAGCGGAGCAAGGACGGCGTCGTAGAACGCCGCCGCAGCGGCGACGTCAACGCATTGGATCCCGAGGTGGTCGAGCATCCCCGCATGCTGCCCCACATCAGGACCGGTTGCATCAGGAGGGGTAACTTCGCCCGTCATGGGTGAGATCATCGAGTTCCCGAGCAACTCGACGAGCGGCCGCGGCTATCTGGCCGCACCCGTCGGCGGTTCGGGGCCGGGCGTGGTCGTGATCCAGGAGTGGTGGGGCCTCGTCGACCACATCGTGGATGTGTGCGACCGCTTGGCCGCCGAGGGTTTCGTCGCCCTCGCCCCGGATCTCTACGGCGGCAAATCGACGACCGAGCCCGACGAGGCCGGGAAGCTGATGATGACCCTCAACATCGAGCGGGCCGCCAAGGACATGAGCGGTGCCGTCGACGAGGTAGCCCGGCGTTCGGGTGAAGGCCGCAGGGTGGGCGTCATCGGATTTTGCATGGGAGGCGGCCTGGCCCTCATGGTTGCCGCCGAGCGCGGCGATCTGATCAACGCGGTGGTCCCTTTCTACGGGCTCATCCCGTGGCCGGGCGCCCGGCCCGACTACTCGAAGATGACGGCGTCGGTGCAAGGGCACTACGCCGAGAAGGACGACTATTTCGGGCCGGACGCGGTGGCTGGCCTCGAGCAGGAGCTTGCGGCGGCCGGGGTCGATTCCGAGCTGTTCATCTATCCCGGGGTCGACCACGCCTTCTTCAACGACGCTCGACCGGAGGTCTTCGACGCCGGTGCGGCAGCGCTGGCCTGGGGCCGCACACTCGATTTCCTGCGGTCCACCGTTGGCTGAGGAGGTCCGGCGGGGCCGAGCAGGGCTCACCGCCGCCGACGTCGCCCGGTACCCCATGCCGGGCGGCAATGCCCCGGCTGGGATCTCGTTCAGTCCGGACGGACGTTGGCTCGCCTTCCTCTGGAGTCCCGAGCACTCGCTCCGCCGCGACTTGTTCGTGCTCGATCTGGAGACCGGCGACCGGCGGGCCTTGCTCGGCGCGAGCGGCGGAGTCACCGAGGAGAACCTCACCATCGAGGAGCGCCTCCGACGCGAGCGGGCGCGCGATCTCGGCCAAGGCGTGACCTCGGCCGCGTGGGCGCGCGAAGGATTGCCCCGGCTCCTCGTGCCGCGACCCGATGGGCTGCACGTGCTCGACGGTCCCGACTTTGCCGACCGGCTGGCGGTGCCGGTCCTCGACGGTGTCCCGATCCTCGACCCGCAGCTCGCACCCGACGGCCGGCTGGTCGCCTTCGTTCGCGACGACGAGCTCTGCGTCGGTGATCTCGAGTCCGGCCTGGTGCGCGAAGTCACGAGCGGGGCCCGAGGCACCGGGCGCACTCACGGCTTGGCCGAGTTCGTCGCTCAGGAAGAGATGGGCCGCAGCCACGGGTTCTGGTGGTCGCTCGACGGCGGACGATTGGCCTTCACCGAGGTGGACGAGACCCACATCCCGATCTACCGCATCGTCCACCAAGGCAGCGACGCCGTGGGCGCGGATGCCGAGGAAGATCATCGCTACCCCTTCGCTGGCGCCGACAACGCTCGAGTGCGGCTCGGCATCGTGGATGTCGATGGCGGAAATGACGTCGTGTGGTGCGAACTCGGCGACGACTGGGAGTACCTGGCCCGCGTGGATTGGCTGTCGTCCGACCGGCTGGCTGTCCAGGTCGAGGACCGGGCGCAGTCCCGGCTCGACGTCGTCGCCGTCGACGCTGCGACCGGCACCACGACGCCGTTGCTCCAGGAGACGAGCGACGTCTGGATCAACCTGCATGATGTCCTCCGTCCGATCCCGAACGGTGGCGGTTCGTTCCTCTGGGCCAGCGAGCGATCGGGGTTCCGCCATCTCGAGGTGCGGGCGGCCGACGGGTCCTTGACGCAAGTACTGACCGAGGGCTCGTGGCTCGTGGATGCCGTGGTCGCCGTCGCCGAGACGACCGTCTGGTTCACGGGGACGCGGCACGGGCACCTCGAGCGGCACCTCTACGACATCGACTTCGAGGGTGGCCAGATCCGCCATCTCACCGCCGGCGAGCCGGGTACGCATGGCGCCGCGGTCCACGCCGCCAGCGGCCGCTTCGTCGACATCCACTCGTCCCGGTTCCATCCGGCGGTCGCGAGCGTTCGCCGCCTCGACGATCTGTCGGTGGAACGGCCGCTCCTCGACCCCATCGAGGCTACTGACCCTCGGGCCACGTCGTTGCCGCTGCCGCCGCCCGAGTTCACGACCGTGGAGACGGCCGATGGCGCCACCATCGACGTCCTGCTCTATCGGCCGTCCGCCGGCGACGGGCCCTTCCCGGCGATCGTCTCCGTCTATGGCGGTCCCCACGTGCAACAGGTCGCCGACGCCTGGTCGGTGACGGCCGCCATGCGCCGGCAGTGGATGCGTTCGCTCGGCTACCTCGTCGTGGTGGCCGACAACCGTGGCGCGTCGGGTCGGGGCCTCGCATTCGAGGGTGCCATTCGGTGGGATGCCGGCGACGTCGAGATTCGTGATCAGGTCGCCGTCGTCGAGGCATTGGTGGCCCAGGGTCTCGTCGACCCGGCCAGGGTCGGCATCAACGGGTGGAGCTACGGCGGCTACCTCAGTGCCATGGCGCTGGCCAAGGCGCCGGGTACGTTCCGGGCCGCTGTGGCTGGTGCACCCGTCACCCAGTGGGACGGCTACGACACGCACTACACGGAGCGATACATGGGCACTCCTGGGGACAATCCGGACGGCTACGCCCGATCGTCGGTGATGGCGCACGTCGAGGGGATGCGCGATCGGCACCTGCTCCTCGTCCACGGTCTCATCGACGAGAACGTGCACTTCCGGCACACCGCCCGATTGGTGAACGCACTGATTCAGGCACGGATCGCCTACGAGCTCTTCCTGCTCCCCGACGAGCGCCACTCGCCCCGGTCCGAAGCTGACCGCATCTACCTCGAGGAACGCATCGTCGAGTTCTTCCGCCGCACGCTGGCCGAATAGATTTCGCGGCATGTCCGCGCGCACCCGTGACCTACCTCGTCGTTCCTGCCTCTCCGTTCCCGGCTCGAGCGAGCGCTTCCTGGCCAAGGGCCCGACCATCGCCGCCGACATGACGTTCCTCGACCTCGAGGACTCGGTGGCTCCCTTGGAGAAGGAAGCGGCCAGGGCGAAGGTCGTCGACGCCATCAAGAACCTCGACTGGGGTGACCGCACGCTCTGCGTACGGGTCAACGCCTGGGACACCCAGTGGACCGTCTACGACATCATCGAGGTCGTCGGCAACGCCGGCGAGCGCCTCGACGAGATCATGTTGCCGAAGGTGCAGTCGGCCGCCGAGGTCGTGGCCATGGACCTGCTCCTGACCCAGGTCGAGGCCAAGGCCGGCCTTCCGATCGGTCACATCGGCATCGAGGCCCAGATCGAGACGGCCCGCGGGCTCATCAACGTCGAGGAGATCTGCGCGGCGTCGCCCCGCCTCGAGACCATCATCTTCGGCCCAGCCGACTTCGCCGCTTCGATGGAGATGCCGGTCCTGACCGGCGGCGTGCAGATCCCCGAGTACCCGGGCGACCACTTCCACTACGTCTTCAGCAAGATCCTGATGGCCGGCCGTGCCAACGGCCTGCAGGTGATCGATGGGCCGTACCTCTACGTGCGTGACCCCGACGGTTTCCGCGATTACTGCAACCGCACGAAGGTGCTCGGCTACGACGGCAAGTGGGCCCTGCACCCCGACCAGGTGGCCATCCTCAACGAGGTGTTCTCCCCGACCCAGGAGCAGTTCGACAAGGCCCACGACATCCTCGATGCGTACAAGAAGGCGACCGAGGGCGACCGTATGGGCGCCGTCATGTTCGGCGACGAGATGATCGACGAGGCCTCGCGCAAGATGGCCAACAAGTTCATCTCTCGCGGCGGTCGCGCCGGTCTGCAGCGTTCGACCACGACGGCCGAGTAGCGGCCCCCGAGCGTCGTTTGGTCGTCGACTGCGTCATCCCGGCGCGGGACGAGGCACCAACCATCGCCGACGTCGTCGGCGTGGCCATGGGGTGCCGGTACGTGCGCGACGTCATCGTCGTCGATGACGGCTCCTCCGACGACACCGCCGCGTTGGCTGAAGCGGCGGGCGCCCGAGTGGTCCGCCGGTCGCCCTCGCAGGGTTCGAAGGCCCACGCCATGGAGGCCGGCGTCGTGGCGACGGGTGACGCCGATGCGATCCTCTTCGTCGATGCCGACCTGTTGGGTATCACCGCCCTACACCTCGACGACATCTGCCGGCCGGTCGTCGAGCAGCGTGCCGCCATGTCCCTCGGCACGTTCGACTACGGGGCCTTTTGGAACCCGCTCGTTCTGCGATTTCCGCCGACGAGCGGCGAGCGCATCGTGCCTCGCTGGGTCTTCGACGCCATCCCGCCCTCGAAGCGCGACGGCTACACCATCGAGATCATGATCAACGAGGTCATCTGCGAGGCGCGGCTCCCGACGACGGCGCGCGTGATGACCGGCGTGACCCACCGAACGAAGCGCGAGAAGTTCGGAAAAGCCGAGGGCTACCGCCGGACGTGGCGCATGTTCTGGGACCTCTGGGCCCTCTGGGGGGTGTGCCGCTGGCGCACCTATTGGTTTTACCTCCGGGACCTCACGATCGAGGGGTAGCACCCGCAACGCTGCACGGTCTCAGAGGTTCATGTGGTGTAGCGGTTGATGAGGACGATGGAATGGTCGATGGCTTCCTCCGGCCAGCTGTCGTGGTCGCCCGCCCAGAACATCAGTCGCTTCCTGTGGCCGGGGATCGCGCCGAAGAATTCGTGCGTGCCGCTGGCCGGAAAGATGTCGTCGTGTGTCGTATTCAGCATCAGTATCTGCGCATTCTCGAGGCCCGACGCCGCTTCGAGGAGCATTCCTCGGAGCGGCGGATCGTCGATCCCGCCTCCCGCCGGAATGCCGCCGACACCGAACACCGCGACCCTGATGCTCGGCATCGAGGCGGTCGTCGGCGCACCGAAGATCATCCCCATCGAGAAGCCGACGTAGGCAACGGGAGGCCCGACGGACGAGAGTGCGTCGGCGGTCCTGTGCCAGTCGATCACCATCTGCGCTGCCGAGCTGGTGTGCCAACGCACAGGCAACCTTGCGCTCGGCGCCGGGGGCTTGCGCTCGCCGTGATCGACGGCGTCGATGCACACGACGGCGAGTCCGGTGCCCTCGGCATAGGTACGGCACAGACGGACGAACCGTTCGCTGTCCTTGCTGTGGCCGCCGCCGTGTCCGAAGAGGAGCAGTCCCCGGGCATCACCGGGGTCGTAGAGCCGACCTGGGACACCTGCGGTCTCGATCCGTTCCTCACGCATGCACGGATGTTATGGACGCTCCGCTTTCCGTCCTCCTGCGAGCATGGGTGATGCTCGCCTCCGGAGAGGTCCGATTCGCCGCCGAGGATCTTGACGAGCTGACCGAAATGGTCGCCGACGCCTGGCTCTTCGGAGCCGACGGCGACTGGTCGGCGCCGGCGGGAACCCTCGAGTGGTCGTGCCGGGCGACGGCCGACCATGCCGTCGATTGCGTGTACGCGCCGGCGTTCTTCCTGGCGTCTCGACGCCGGGACGCCTACCCCGAGGTCGGGCTCGACCTCGAGCTCGGACCGAAGGCCAGCCCCGCGCTCTTGGTGGAGTCGTTGCGCATCGCCACCAGGATCCTGGTGGCCGTCGTCGGTGAGGCCGCGCCCGATGTGCAGGCCATCATCTTCCGCCGGCCCAGCTCCATCACGGCGGCACCGCCAGACTTCCTACCGCGCGGAGCGCTGGAGCTCATCCTGCACGCCCACGATGTCTGCGCCGGTCTCGGCGTGGCGTTCGAACCGCCGCTCCGATTGTGCGAACGGCTGCGCGAGCACACCCGTCCCTGGCCGATGTGGGACCTGGGGTGGAGGCGCTTGGGCCGCACCGACGACCCGTGGGACGACCTCCTCCAGGCCTCCGGAAGGATGCGGAGCGTGCCGTCGCCTGGCTCGACATGATGGACGGATGGACACCGCCGTGCGCGACTACATCGCCGCCATTCTTCCTACCCACCGACCGCTCTTCGATCGGCTGCACGGCTTGATCCTGGACGCCTTCCCACACGTCGAGGTGGGTCTGTCGTACAAGATGCCGACGTATCGGGTCGACCCGTACCGGCTGTACGTCGGCGTCTGGAAGCACGGCCTCTCCGTTTACGGGTGGGACGAGGGCCGCGACGGCGGGTTCACCGCTCGCCACCCGGAGCTGTCCAGTGGCAAAGGCACGCTCCGGCTCACGCCCGAGGCCGCCGCGGCCATCGATGACGGCGAGCTGTCGGAACTCGTCCGAGCGGCTCTCGGAGGCTGATCGACGGCCGTGGCGGGCGCCCGCCGCTCAGAGTTTGGCGGGCGAGGCGTCGTAGATGGCGAGCTCGGTGGGGCCATCAGCCAGAGCGGTGGCTTCCTCGACGAATGTGCCGGACGCCGGAACGCCGAAGTGCGCCCGCAGCGCGTCGGCGTCGGCCCAGTGTTCGAGGAACACGAGGCGAAGCGGGTCCTCGGCGTCGATGTGCACCGAGTGCAGGAGGCAGCCGGGCTCGAGACGTGAGCGATGGACGTGCTCGAGGCTGAGCTCGAGCATCCTGGCGATCGTGTCGTGACGGGCCCGCACGCTGCCGGTGACGATGAGCATCGTCCGACGGTAGCGCCGACCGACTCCGCTCAACTCGAAGAGCGGCGGGCGACGAAGACCGGAATGACCCGGTCCGTCTTCTTCTCGTACTCGGCATAGGGCGGGAAGGCGGCAACGGCCCGCTCCCACCACGTCGATCGCTCTTCACCGTCGACGATGCGTACCTCGACGTCGAAGGGCTCGGGCCCGTCCTGGATGGTGACCGCCGCCGGATCGGCCACGAGGTTGGAATACCAGACCGGGTGCTGGGGTGCGCCGCCCATGGACGCGACGAGGGCGTACTCGCCACCGTGTTCGACGCGCATCAGCGGGATCTTGCGCAGCTTGCCGGAGCGCACGCCTCGGGTCGTCACGATGACGATTGGCAGGCCCGTCTCTCGCAGCGTGTTCGCCTCGGCTCCGCCGGTGCGCTCGTAGGTCTCCACCTGGTCGCGCACCCATTGCCAAGGGCTCGGCTCGTACTCGCCTTCGAGGGTCATGGAGGACACCTTGGCACGTTGGTCCGAGCGGGGATGGCTAGCTGTTCGGCCCGCGTCCGACCGTGTTGCGCAGGCCGCGGGAGGCCCGCGGGCCGAGAAGTCCCCCGCTGGCGTCGGCCGGAGACGGGAACACGATGTCGCCGCCGATGGCGGCTCGCACTTCGTCGGCCAAGTAGGCACGGACGGCGTCGGGCGAGAGCGCTCCTGGGCCTACGCCGTGGCGGCGACGAAGTGCGCGCATCGCCGCCGGGCCATGCACGTAGAAGGCTTCGGCGGCATCGCGATCGCGTCGGAGGGCGGGCTGCCTGAAGGCCTCGCAATCGGCTGTTCGTTGCGTCAATTCGTCGAGCAGGCGCAGGTTCGTGCCGGAGAGAAAGGCGTGGATCGGCGCACCCAACTCGTCGTCGTACGGCAGGTCGATGCGGTCGGGAGGCGCCGCTCGGGTGAGCCGGGCGGGAAAGCCGACGCCGGCGGAAGTCGAGGCGGCCCACAGCAATCGCAACAGCGCCGTAGAGCCGTCGCGGCACGCCACGCCGGACGGTGACGATGCCCGGCCACCGAGGTGGGGAAAGCAGCCGTAGGTCCGCCCCCGATGTTCGGGTGTGGGCCCGATGGAGAACTGGCCGCCGTCGACGTTGAGGTAGTGCCAACCGCCGACCGACCCGGAGGCGTTGTACGGCGGTTGGAAGGCCACGAGGAGGTCGGCCTCCCGGCGTACGGCGGCCGGTTCGTCGCCGAGCACCTCCCACCGAATCTCCGACGCGGTGGCGTAGAGACCGCGCAGCCGCACGCGACCCGAGGTGGCGTCGGCATCCCGAGCGTGTTGGCGGAGTCGGGTCCGAAGGTTGCCGGCCTTGCCGATATAGCGCACGTCCTGCGCCGACCCGAGGAAGTAGTAGACGCCGGGAGCGTTGGGTGCCGTCGAGGCGGCGTCGGCTAGCGCGGGACCTGCGACCAGGGGAGCACCTTGTCGTTGCGGACATCACCGGGCAGACCGAGCACCCGCTCGCCGAGGATGTTGCGCATCACCTCGGACGTGCCGCCTTCGATGGAGTTGGCCCGCGACCGCAGGAAGGCTTGGGAAACGGTCGACGAAGCCATGGCTGACTCGGGTCGTCGCATCTCGTAGGAGCCATAGAGCATGCCGCTCGGGCCCATGAGGTCGATGCACAACTCGTAGATCTTCTTGTTGAGCTCGGCGAAGTGAAGCTTGCCCGTCGACCCCTCTGGTCCAGGGACACCCACCCGTCGGTTCTCCGATGCCCGAATGTTCGTCAGGCGCAGCACCTCGGCCTCCGACCACACGCCGACGAGCCGATCGCGGAGCGCAACGGCGCCGGGTGACGTCTTGTCGGTGCGGTTCCGCCAGATCGAGAGGGCGGCGCCGATCGGCCCGCTGTCGCGCGGGGCGATGGCCCCACCGATCGACACGCGCTCGTTCATGAGGGTGGTCAGCGAAGTTCTCCAGCCGTCGCCGACGTCACCGAGGCGCTCCTCGTCAGGGATCTTGACGTCGGTGAAATACACCTCGTTGAACTCGGCGTCGCCGGTGATCTGGCGTAGCGGGCGCACGTCGACGCCTGGCGACTCCATGTCCAGCAGGAAGTAGGTGATGCCCTTGTGCTTGGGCTGATCCGGGTGCGAACGGGCGATGAGCATGCCCCACTTCGAGACGTGGGCGCCGGACGTCCACACCTTCTGGCCGTTGACGACCCACTCGTCGCCGTCTCGCTCCGCTCGGGTCGCGAGCCCGGCGACATCGGACCCGTTGCCGGGCTCGGAGAAAAGCTGGCACCACATGTCGCCCTGGGCCATGCGAGTCAGATAGAACGCCTTCTGCTCGTCGGTTCCGTACTCCCGGATCGTCGGCGCGGCGAGGCCGAACCCGAGCACGTTGAACGAGCGCGGCGCCCGGTAGTGGGACTTCTCCTCCTCGACGATTGCCGCTTCGCGCGGGTCGAGGCCGAGGCCCCCGTGGGAGGGCTCCCACGTCGGTTGGGCGTAGCCCGCCTGACCGATCGCCCGCAGGAAGGCGCGCTGGTCGAAGCCCTTGGCGGCGTCGCGTTGCGCGTCGTCATCATCTGCGTCGACCGACGCCACCCACGCCGGCGGCAGGTTCGACCGCAGCCACTCGCGCACCTCCGTACGCAGTTCCTCGTCCGTGCGATCGACGCTCATACGACTCCGTCTCCTTGGAGGATGGACTTGGCGAGGCCGGCGCGGTGCAGCACCTGGCCTCCGAACAGCTCGGCGCTCTTCACGCCATCGGCGCCCATGGCTCCGGCGGCATAGCGGGCGTAGACGCCTTCGATGATGCAGGCGAGGCGCCAGTGGCCGAAGGCGGTGAAGTAGGCGAGGTCGGCGATGTCGCGACCGCTGCGTTCTGCATAGCGCGCAGCCAGTTCGACGCGCGTCGGGAAACCTGGCAGCTGCGTTGTCGCCGGTGGGCGGCCGGCCCGGAGCTCGGCTGAATCGGGGTAATAGACCATCAGCGTGCCGAGGTCGGCCAGCGGGTCGCCGAGGGTGCAGAGCTCCCAATCGAGAACGGCCTGTAGCCGGCCGTCGAATCCGACGATCGTGTTGTCGAGGCGATAGTCACCGTGCGCGATCGTGACCTCTCGTTGGGCCGGCACGCTCGCCGCCAAGAGGTCGTGCACTTCATGCACCTCCGGCACGAGGCGACCGGCGCCCGCGCCCGTCGCCTGCTCCTGGCTGCCCTGGAACTGTCGATACCAGCGCTTGAGCTGTCGCTCGATGTAGCCCTCGGGTCGACCCAGGTCTCCCAGACCGACCGACGAAGGCTCGACGGCGTGGATCGCGACCAGCACGTCGACCAGGTCGTTGGCGGCAACGCCGCGCTGGTCCTCGGTGAGGTGGCGCTCGGCCAGGTCCGGGCTACGCAGGACGAGGCCGTCCACGAAGTCCATGACGTAGAACGGGGCCCCGTTGACCTCGACGTCGGTGCAGATGCCGAGCGCCGCCGGCACCGGGACGTCGGTCGGCGCCAGAGCCGTGATGATCCGGTGTTCTCGACCCATGTCGTGAGCCGTGGCCAGCACGTGGCTGATGGGCGGCCGGCGCAGGACCAGGTGCCGGCCGGTGGCATCGATCACTCCGAAGGTCAGGTTCGACCGGCCCCCGGAGATGAACGCGAAGTCGAATGGTGCCTGGACGCCTTCGATGTTCTCGACGAGCCAGGCCGCGACCCGCTCCCCATCTATTCCCTCCATGCTTAGAGAATCTAATCAATCATCCACTCAGACGGCGAGGGCGTCGCCCTCGACAAGGAAGCCGCCGGACTGGCGGGCCCAGAGCCCGGCATAGGTGCCGCCCTCGGCGACGAGCTGGGTATGGGTGCCCTGTTCGACAACCCGACCGTGGTCAAGGACGACGAGGCGGTCCATCTGCTGAACGGTGCTGAGCCGGTGGGCAATCACCAGGGAAGTCGATCGCTCCATCAAGTTGTGCAGGGCGAGCTGAATGAGGCCTTCGCTCTCGGAGTCGAGGGCGCTGGTCGCTTCGTCGAGCACCAGGATCGGCGCATTGCGGACGATGGCTCGGGCGATGGCAATTCGCTGGCGCTGTCCGCCCGACAACTTGATGCCACGCTCCCCCACCAGCGTCTCGTATCCCTCCGGCAGCGCATCGATGAACTCCGCCGCATGCGCGGCTTCGGCTGCGTTTCGGATCTCGTCGTCGGTCGCGTCCAGCCGACCGAAGGCGATGTTGTCGCGCAACGACCGGTGGAACATGACCGGGTCCTGCGGAACCGACGCGATGAGCCCGCGGAGCTCGGCCTGAGGAAGGCGGGCGACGTCTTGGCCGCCGACGAGAATGCGTCCGCCCTCGATGTCCATCAGGCGGAGCAGCAACTTGGTGATCGTCGTCTTCCCACCGCCCGAGCGACCGACCAAGCCGATCTTCTCGCCGTCCGCGACCGCGAGGTCGAGACCGTCGAAGAGGCGGGCGCCGGTGTTCGGATAGCGGAATTGCACGGCGTCGAAACGCACGCTCGATCCTTGGATCCTGACCGATTCGGGCTCGGGCTCGTCGACGACGGTGGGCTCGTCGAGGAGGAGCTCGCAGAACTGGGCGGCCTCGGCGAGTGTGCTCTCGAGGTTGCGGTAGATCTGGTTGAACTCCCACATCACCCGGGTCGCCGCCGAGTAATACGTGAAGGTCACGAAGACGGTCTCGAGGCTGAGCAAGCCGCCGCCGCCCACGTGGATGGCGAGCACGATGCCGCTGAGGTTGGCCAGCACGTACATCGGCATCGTGACCATCTCGACGCGCTGGTTCTGGTAGTCCCAGCTGCGAAGGACCTTGCGGGCGTAGCGCTGCACGTTCTTCTTGTGGATCTCCGCCTCGTAGGGCTCGCGGGCGAACGCGCGGACGGCTTCCATATTGGCGATGGAGTCGGCGACGTGGCCCGCCACCTCGTTGCTGGCTTCCTCGCGCGCGTCCACCAGCTTCTTGCGCCGACGGATCAGCGGGATCACGAGGATCAAGGTCACGACGAGCCACCCGACCATGGCCAGCGGCAGGATCGGCGAGAACCGCCAGAGCACCACCGTCACGAAGGCGAGGGGCAGCAGGCTCGAGATCACCGAAAACGTCAACGTGTCCACGAAGCCCTCGTAGGCCTTGGAATGGGCGATGACTTTCTTGGTGAGGCTTCCGGCGAAGTTGTCCTGGAAGAAGGCCAGGTCCTTGGCGAGCAGCTCGTCCATGCCGGTCACGTAGAGGCGAGACATACCGCGGATGTCCACCCGGGAGAGGAAGTGGATGCCGATACGCCAGAAGATCTCGCCGCCGAGCCAGGCCAGGCCGAACCAGACGAGGTACGGGGCCAGGTCACCGACGCCGATGGTGGCGCCGTCGGCGTTCGCATAGGCGTGCAGGACCTTGGCGATCACGAGGGGTGGGAGGTACACCGTGAGCACGTTGCCGACGGCCGGCAGCACAAGCGCAGGGATGGCGATGCGCTTGTCGGTGCGGAGCTGGCCCGTGTAGGCCGCCACCGCCAGGCGCATGGCGCGGCTCCGACGGTCCTGTTTTCGTTTCGCCATCGAGAGACCCCCAAGTCGTTCCAGAGCGGCGAAAGAGTCTGACGGGTCGTCCGTTCGTCGTCGAACGGATTAGCGGCGGTCGGCGGACTACAGGCCGAGAAAGGGCTCGAGGCCGATGGTGAGGCCGGGATGCTCGGCGATGTGCTTGCAGGCGAGGACGACGCCCGGCATGAACGACGAGCGGTCGTAGCTGTCGTGGCGGATGGTCAGCGACTGGCCCTCCGTTCCGAGCAGCACCTCTTGGTGGGCGACGAGGCCGCGAAGGCGAACCGAGTGCACCCGGATCCCCGCCGGCCCTTCGCCGCCACGGGCGCCCGTGGCCACGATCTTGGTCGTCGGGTCAGCGCCCCAGTGCGTCGAGGCCGCCGCCATCAGCTCGGCCGTCCGCATCGCCGTGCCCGACGGCGCGTCGACCTTCTGGTCGTGGTGGAGCTCGATGATCTCGGCCGTCTCGAACCACGGTGCCGCCAACTCGGCGAAGCGCATCATGAGCACGGCGCCGATGGCGAAGTTAGGGGCGATCAGACAATTGCTCGAGGTGAACGTGGCGGCGAGCGAAGCGTGGTCGTCGTCGGTGAACCCCGTCGTCCCGACCACGGCGTGCACCCGGTGCCGTGCGCACCACGCGAGATTCTCCCGGGCTGCATCAGCGACGGTGAAGTCGACGGCCACGTCGGCGCGGGCGTCGACCAATGCGTCGGCCGTGGCCGAGATCTGCAGCCCGCCGGCATCGTGTCCCGTCAGTGACCGGAGATCGAGACCGGCGTGGTGCGGGTCCACGGCGGCGACCAACTCGAGGTCTGGATCGCGCAACACGGCGTCGCACACGGTGGCGCCCATCCGTCCGCCCGCCCCGAACACTGCCACCCTCGTCACGGGACCGAGCGTACCTGCGCGTTGGCGTTGCCCTTGCGGTCGTTCGAACACGCTGGGGTTGCCCGTACGGCGACCGCAAGGGCAACCGCAACGGCCTTGGTCAGGGGAGACTCTTCTTGGTGAAGGGGCCCACGGCGGCGAGGACGCGCTCCTCGGCGGCGAGGCGGGCGACGACGCGATCGATGTCGTCGGTGGTGACCGAGGTGATGCGGTCGAGCAGATCGTCGATGGGGGCGATCGAGCCGTGGACCAGTTGGCTGCGGCCGAGGCGGCCAGACCGGGCGCCCGTGTCCTCGAGGCCGAGGACGGTCGATCCGCGCACCTGGCCCTTGGCGATGGCCAACTCGCGCTCGGTGAGGCCGCCGGCGACGAGGGCGTCGAGGGCTTCGTGGAACAGTGAGACCACCTGGGCGGCGTTCTTCGGTGAGGTCCCGGCGTAGAAGGCGAGGGCGCCGGCATCGCTGAGAGCCGAGCGATACGCGTACACCGAGTAGGCCAGGCCGCGCTTCTCCCGCACCTCCTGGAACAGCCGGCTGCTGATGCCGCCCCCGAGGGCCTGAGACACGATCTCCAGCGCGAAGCGGTCGTCGTCGAGGGCGCCGGGGGTGCGGACGCCGACGATGAGGTGAGCTTGTTCGGTCTTGCGCTTGTCGACGAGGCGGCGCCGGACATCGGCCGGCGGCGGGGTGCGGGGCGGCGGCGCGCCGCCTTCGGTCGTCGGGCCGCCGGCGGCGACCACCGCCACGACGTCGTCGTGGTCGAGGGCGCCGGCCACAGCGACGACCACCTGCTCCGGCCGGTAGTGGCGCTGGTGGAAGTCGGCGATGTCGTCGCGGGTCATCGAGGCGATGGTGGCCTCGTCGCCCAGGATCGTCCGGCCCAGGGGGTGATCGGGGAACAACGCAACGCCCAAGAGCTCGTGCACGAGATCCTCGGGCTCGTCCCGACTCATGAGGATCTCCTCGAGGATCACCGATCGTTCGGCCTCGACCTCGGCCGGCCGGAACGACGGCTGCCACATGATGTCGGAGAGGATCCCGAGGCCCAGGTGGAGATGCTCCGCCAGGAGTCGGATCTCGAAAGCGGTGTACTCCCGCGTCGTGAACGCGTTGAGGTCGCCCCCGACCTCGTCGACCGCCTCGGCGATCTGACGGGCCGACCGTTCGGGCGTCCCCTTGAACAGCAGGTGCTCGAGGAAGTGGGAGGCCCCCGATCGCTCGGGGGCCTCGTCTCTCGAACCGATGCCGACCCAGTAACCCACCGCCACCGAGCGCACGTCGGACATGCGCTCGGTGACGATGGTCAGGCCGGTATCCAGCTGGGTCGTCCTCACGTTCTGTGAAGGTGTACTGACCCTCAAGGGCAGAGGACCTTCACAGAACGGGGAGGGGTGCTCAGGAGCGCCGGCCGCGGCCACCGCGGTCGCCGCCGCCACCACTGCCGCGGCGAGGGCCGGAGCCGCCACCGGAGCGACGGGGAGCGCCACCGAAGCCGCCGCCGGCGTTGCCGCCGGACTCGGCCGGGCCGAGGTCGCCGAACTCGCTGCCGGCCTCCTCTTCGAAGAACTCCTCGAAAGAGGCCGTCTTGGTAGCCGTGCCCCCCTCGCCGTCGCCCAATTCGGCGGCCGACTCGGCCGACGAGGACGTCATGGGCTTGGGACCACGGTCGCCGCCGCCGCTGCTCGGCTTGGCCGCAGAGGCATCGCCGGCGATGGAGAGGCTGACCTTGCCCTGCGGATCGATGTCGTCGACGCGGACCTGGATCTCATCGCCGAGGTCGACCACGTCCTCCACCTTCTCGACCCGCTTGCCTTGGCCCAGCTTGGAGATGTGGACCAGGCCGTCACGGCCGGGGAGAATGTTGACGAAGGCGCCGAACTTGGTGATGTTGACCACGCGACCGCTGTAGATCGCACCGACCTCGGCCTTGGGCGGGTCGAGGATCAGCTCGATGCGGCGGCGGGCTTCGGTCACGGCCTCGCCGTCCTTCGACCCGATGGTGACCGTGCCGACCGAACCGTCGTCGTCGACGGCGATGTCGGCGCCGGTCTCCTGCTGGATCGTGTTGATGACCTTGCCCTTCGGGCCGATGACCTCGCCGATCTTGTCCATCGGGATCTCGAAGCTGATGATCTTCGGGGCCGTCTCGCGGACCTCGGGACGAGCCTCGGCGATGCACTCGTTCATGATGGCGAGGATCTGGAGGCGGGCGTCCTTGGCCTGCTGGAGCGCCTGCTGCAGCACTTCGAGGGGCAGACCGTCGATCTTCGTGTCGAGCTGGAGGGCCGTCACGAATTCGGCCGTGCCGGCGACCTTGAAGTCCATGTCGCCGAAGGCATCCTCGGCGCCGAGGATGTCGGTCAGCGAGGTGTACTTGCCACCCTCGAACACGAGGCCCATGGCGATACCGGCGACCGGCGCCTTGATCGGCACACCGGCATCCATCAGCGACAGCGACGACGAGCAGACCGAACCCATCGACGTCGATCCGTTCGACGACAGCACCTCGGAGACAAGGCGCAGCGTGTAGGGGAACTCGCTCTGGGGCGGGACGACGGGCAGCAGAGCCCGCTCGGCCAGCAGGCCGTGACCGACCTCGCGGCGCTTGGTGCCACCGACGCGACCGGTCTCACCGTTGGAGAACGGCGGCATCGAGTAGTGGTGCATGTAGCGCTTGCGGTCCTTGGTGCCGACCGTGTCGAGCAGCTGGTCCATGCGGGGCATGCCGAGCGTCGTGACGTTCAGCACCTGGGTCTCGCCCCGCTGGAACAGGCCGGTGCCGTGGGCCGTCGGCAGCACGCCGACCTGGGCGGTCACGGGACGGAGATCGGCCGGGCCACGCCCGTCGATGCGGATGCCGTCCTCGACGATGCGCTTCCGGATGAGCTTCTTCTGCAGGCTGCGCACCGCCGCCTTGACTTCACCGTCGCGGCCTTCGAACTCGCCGCCGAGGGTCTCTCGGATCGAGGCGGTGGCCGCATCGGTGGCCTCATTGCGCTCGGCCTTGAGGGCGATGGCGCTGGCCTTGGTGATCGAGTCGGTGCCGAGCTCGGCGACCCGGGCGAACACGTCGTCGCCATAGTCGACCTGCGACTCGTACGGGATCGGCTCGCCGACGCCGGCCTTCTCGACCAGCTCGAGCTGGAGGTCGATCGACTCCTGGATCCACTTCTTGGCCTCTTCGAGACCCTGGGCGATGACCTCTTCGGTCACCTTCGGGGCGCCGTCCTCGTAGAAGCGCCAGGCATCCTCGGTTCCACCGGCCTCGACCATCATGATGGCGACGTCGTCACCCACTTGGCGGCCGGCGACGACCAGCTCGAAGGTGGAGGCCTCACCGTCCTGGTAGGTCGGGTGCGGGGCCCAGGTGCCGTCGGTCGTGAAGGCGACGCGGACGGCGCCGATCGGACCCTCGAACGGAATGCCCGAGATCATCAGCGCCGCACTGGCGGCGTTGATGGCGAGGACGTCGTGGGGGTTTTCCTGGTCAGCGCCCATGACGGTGACGATGACC
This sequence comes from Acidimicrobiales bacterium, assembly GCA_046597375.1. Classification (GTDB taxonomy): domain Bacteria; phylum Actinomycetota; class Acidimicrobiia; order Acidimicrobiales; family CADCTF01; genus DATLED01. Next base: position 24,442 of record JBKJKM010000134.1, read on the forward strand.
TGAGTCTCGTTGCGGTAGCCGGCGGCGAAGCTCGGCCGAAAGGGGCGGTCGATGAGCCGGCAGGTGAGGATGGCCTGGTCGGCCGGACGGCCCTCGCGGCGGAAGAACGAGCCGGGGATCTTGCCGGCGGCGTACATCCGCTCCTCGACGTCGACCGTCAGGGGGAAGAAGTCGATGCCGTCGCGGACCTTCTTCTCGGCGTTGGCGGTGACCAGGATGTAGGTGTCACCGATGCGTGCGGTGACGGCGCCCTGCGATTGCGGGGCGAGGACGCCCGTCTCGAAGGACAGGGTCTTGTCGGTGCCGCTGATCGGGCCCGACACGGAGATGGCGTCAGCCATGCTCACTCCTTATGTGGTTGGAGCGGCGAGCCGGCCAGTTCCCAGTGGTGGTCCACCCAGGGTGCTCCCCTGAGGAGGCTGCCACTGGCAGCTGACCGCGGCCTCGCCGCAGTGATGTGGAACGACCGCCCGTCCGGGCGGTCGAGATGCAACTTAGCGGCGAAGTCCGAGGCGGGCGTTGATCTCCCGCAGTCGCTCGATGTCCACCTTGCG
>JBKJKM010000322.1:0-3184 GCA_046597375.1 Acidimicrobiales bacterium
CGGCGAGTTCGAGCCGGAGACCGAGTCGCAGGCGGCCTGGGCCGACCTGGCTGGCGAATACACCTCGGGTGGCGACAACGCCGAGGGCGCCGAGACGCTGCAGGTGCCGACCCCCGACCCGATCGAAGCCGAGGCGGAGACCGAGAAGCACCGCAACACCGCACGACCAACCGCTTCTGGGCGGGTCTGTCTACCTCCTCGGTAGGTGGACCCGCCCAGAACGCGAGTCCGCCCTGTTCGAACGAGGGTCGCTCAGCCGCGCGAGGTTCTTCGGGCGATGAACGTGATAGCGACGATGCAAACGACGGCGATGAGCGCCACGAGCAGCGCATACTCCACCATGCCGGCCCCGGTCTCACTGTTGCCACCCCAGCGGGCGCGCACATACGGCGCAACGAACTGCTGGTGGTAGCCCACGAAATGCAACGGATCTCCTTGGTCGGATGCGGCTGTTCCTCCAAGAAGGTATCGGCCATCGAGGGCAGTTTCGACAGGTCGAATGCTCGGAAACGTCCGTCCGGAGGTCGTACAGCGCGTACCGCACCCCGGGAACGACCTTCCCGATGTCGTGGCGCAGCCAGCGGACGGCGGCTCGGTGGCTCGGCCCGCCACCTTTCGGCCCCCCTGATCGAACTCGTCGGACACGAAGGCCCGCCTCTGCCAATGCGATCGTGGAGGTCGCGGGCGATGCCGATCCGTTCCTCGTCGGCACCAACCGTCCGCCGTCGTGAGAACCAGCGGACCTCTGTCGAGGGCCAGCGCGGCCTGCGTGGCGATGCCCTCGGCCAATCGTTGCCCCCTTTCGCCGAGCGACGAGGAGCCGCGGCTCCGGAGTTCGATCGAGCGATGGTACGTTCGCCAGCCGTGCTCGTCGTGGGACTCACGGGAGGGATCGGTTCCGGCAAGTCGACCGTCGCCGCGCGACTGGCCGACGGCGGTGCCGTGGTCATCGATGCCGATGCCATCGTCCGCGAACTGCAGGCGCCCGGTGGGGAGGCCTACGTCGGCATCGTGGAACATTTCGGTCCCGAGGTGGTGGCGGCCGACGGCACCCTCGACCGGCCGGCGCTAGCGGCGCTCGTTTTCGGTGACGACGCCGCCCGGTCTGACCTCAATCGACTGACCCATCCGCTCGTCGGCCGGGAGATGGCGACCCGGATGGCGGCCCAGGCCGAGACCGACAACGTCGTCGTCCTCGACATCCCGCTGCTGGCCGAGCGGGGACGGGGCGCCTACCCGGTGGCCGGCGTCGTGGTCGTCGACTGCCCGGTCGACGTGGCCGTCGGGCGGTTGGTGGAACACCGAGGCTTCGCCGAGGCCGACGCCAGGGCCCGGGTCGCCGCCCAGATCTCTCGAGAGGAGCGCCGAGCCATCGCCGATCTCGTCATCGACAACTCGGGCGACCTCGACGCCCTCGAGGCCCAGCTTCCGGGCATCTGGACCTGGCTCGAGGAGCTGAGGACTGCCTCATCGACCCCGACCTGAGGCCGGCCTCGGCAACACTGTCGTACCCCGTTCGTAAGCTTGGGGGGTGACCACCACGACGACCGCCGGGCCTCCCTTCGAGGTCGTGAGCGACTTCGACCCGGCCGGTGACCAGCCGGAGGCCATCGCCAAGCTCACCGAGGGGGTCGAGCGGGGCGACCGGTTCCAGACCCTCCTGGGCATCACCGGATCGGGCAAGTCGGCCACGATCGCCTGGACCATCGAGAAGACCCAGCGGCCGACGCTCATCATCGCCCCCAACAAGTCCCTGGCCGCCCAGCTGGCCAACGAGATGCGTGAGTTCTTTCCGAAGAATCGGGTCGAGTACTTCGTCTCCTACTACGACTACTACCAACCCGAGGCCTACATCCCCTCGAGCGACACCTACATCGAGAAGGACTCGTCGGTCAACGACGAGATCGACCGGCTCCGTCACGCCGCCACCTCGGCTCTCTTGACGAGGCGCGACACCATCGTCGTGGCCTCGGTGTCGTGCATCTACGGCCTGGGTTCACCGGAGGAGTACGCCAAGAAGATCCTGTTCCTCCGGGCCGGCGACACCTACGACCAGCGGACGATGCTGCGCCAGCTCGTCGACATGAACTACGAGCGCAACGACGCCAACCTCGTCCGGGGCAAGTTCCGGGTTCGGGGCGACACGATCGAGCTGCATCCGGCCTATGAGGAGTTCGCTCTCCGCATCGAGATGTTCGGTGACGAGGTCGAGCGCATCACCCGCACCGACCCCCTGACCGGCGAGCTGCTGGGTGACTTCGCCGAGGTTACGGTCTTCCCGGCCACGCACTACGTCGCCGGCGAGGAGCGCTTGCAAGCCGCCATCAAGCGGATCGAGCACGAGCTGCAGCAGCAGCTCGCCCTGTTCGAGCGGGAGGGCAAGCTGCTGGAAGCCCAGCGCCTGCGCATGCGGGTGCAGTACGACCTCGAGATGATCCAGGAGGTGGGCTACTGCAACGGCATCGAGAACTACTCGGCTCCGATCGACGGTCGCAACGCCGGATCGCCTCCGTCCACGCTGATCGACTTCTTTCCGAAGGACTTCCTGCTCGTCATCGACGAGTCCCACGTCACGGTGCCCCAGTTGCACGGCCAGTACGAGGGCGACCGGTCCCGCAAGGAGACACTCATCGACCACGGGTTCCGCTTGCCGTCGGCGGCCGACAACCGTCCGCTGCGCTTCGACGAGTTCTACGAGCGGGTCAACCAGTGCGTCTTCCTCTCGGCCACGCCGTCGAAGTACGAGATTGCGCAGTCGACCCAGGTGGTCGAGCAGATCGTGCGCCCGACCGGCCTGCTCGACCCCGAGATCATCGTGAAGCCGACCAAGGGCCAGATCGACGACCTCATGGAGGCCATCACCGAGCGGGTGAATCTCGAGGAGCGTGTGCTGGTCACCACGCTGACCAAGAAGATGGCCGAGGACCTCACCGATTACCTGCTCGAGATGGGCATCCGGGTGCGCTACCTGCACTCCGAGATCGACACCATCCAGCGCATCGAGATCCTGCGCGACCTCCGCCTCGGCGAGTTCGACGTACTCGTCGGCATCAATCTGCTGCGGGAGGGTCTGGATCTACCCGAGGTCTCCATGGTGGCCATTCTCGACGCCGACAAGGAAGGATTCCTGCGCTCGGAGACGTCGCTCATCCAGACCATCGGTCGGGCGGCCCGCAATCTCAAC
>JBKJKM010000083.1:0-9753 GCA_046597375.1 Acidimicrobiales bacterium
GTCCGGCGGGTTCGATTCCCGTCCACCTCCGCCAGAGCGCTGTCCTTCCGATGACGCCGAGCCTGCCGCCGCGAGTGATCGCCGCCGCCCGCCGGCTGTCCGGTCCGTCGACGGTCTTGGCCCGGGCGAGCCGGTTCGCCTCCGGCGTCGCCCTCGGCGGTGGACTCTCGGTCTGGGCGGCGATCGCCATCGGTCGCGGATTGGCGGCGGAGACCCCGGTCGGATCGGTGGCAGCGATCATCCTCCTCGTCGTCTTGTTGGTACCGGCGTGGTGGCTACGTCACGCCGGCGAGGTCTTCGACGAGTTGGCTCGCCTACCGGCGTGGTTGGCGACGAACGCCAACGGCCCGACCTTCACGCTCACCGAGAGCCAAACGCTCCCCGGTGTCCGGACCGGTGGCGCCTTTCGGGCGGTGCGGACGGTGCGCACGACGGTCCGAGAACTGGGCGAGTTTCTGGGACCGATCACGAACGTGATCGAGGTGGCAGCCCCGCCGTTCTGGATCTGGACGGGATCGGCGATCATCGCCATGGTCGTGCTGGCGAGCGCGGGTCCGATCGCCCTGCTGGCGCTCGCCCTGTTCTAGAACTCGGGGCGGACGCGCCCGCCCACGGCCGCCCCAAGCTGACCGAAGCGTGCACTGCGTCGCATTGCGGCGTCTGTCAGTGCGGTGACAGAAGGATCAAACGGTCAGCAGGTCGCGCGCGCCCGTATCGGACGACGGATGGCGCAGCTTCGACATCGCACGGGCTTCGATCTGGCGGATGCGCTCGCGCGTCAGATTGAAGTGTTCACCGACTTCTTCGAGGGTGCGAGGCTCTCCCCTGTCGAGACCGAAGCGGAGCCGCAGGATCTCGCGCTCGCGCTCGTCGAGCGGAAGGAGGAGGCGGGCGATCTCCTCGGGCAACATCGAGGAGGCGGCAACCTCGAACGGCGAATCGGCGGACCGATCTTCGACCACGTCTCCGAGCTCGGCGTCACCGTCCTCGCGCAGAGGTTCCGACAGGGAAATCGGCTCGGACGCGAACCGCAATGCCTCGCTGACCTTGTCCTCCGGCATCTCCAACTCGGCCGAGAGCTCGGCATGCGTCGCCGGCCGCCCGAACTTCAGCTCGAGGCGCGCCCTCGCCTTCTGCACACGAGCGAGGGTGTCACCGGCGTGCACCGGGAGTCGGATCGTGCGACCCGTGTTGGCGATGCCACGCGTGATCGCTTGGCGGATCCACCACGTCGCGTACGTCGAGAACTTGAAGCCCTTGCGCCAGTCGAATTTCTCGACCGCGTGCATCAGGCCGAGGTTGCCCTCTTGGATGAGGTCGAGCAGGGGGAGGCCGGAGGCCTGGTACTTCTTGGCGATCGAGACGACGAGGCGCAGGTTCGACTGCACGAATGTCCGCTCGGCGTCCTCGCCGGCGCGGCAGGCCTTGCGCAGCGTTCGCTTGCGGGCCGCCGGGACGTCGCGCCTCGCGGCCTCGAGTTCCGAGCGGGCGGCCGTGCCTTCCTCGATGGTCTGCGCCAGCCGTACCTCGTCGTCCTTGGTCAGGAGCGGGTACTGCCCGATGTCGCTCAGGTAGAGACGCACGAGGTCTTCCTCGTCCCGCGCTACACGCTCCTTCGCCACGAGCACGCACCCTTCTGCACTTCATCGACAAATGGGGCCTGAAGAGACCATACCCACCGGGTCAAGCCCCCCGACGAAGCGTTCGCTCCTCTTCTATCGGCAACCCCCGGGCGGGATCGGAGGGCCGAGTAGCGTGCCGGCGTGGACGACGCCGAGATCACCCTGGTCACCCTCAGGTTCCAGACGTCCGATCCCGAGAAGCTGATGGGGATCCTCTCGAAGTACGTCGTCTTGAGCCGCCAGCAGGATGGCTGCCGCAACATCGACCTGACGGGATCGGTGACGACGCCCGGCCGCTTCGTCGTGATCCAGAAGTGGGACAGCCCGGAGTCGCAGCAGGCCCACTTCAACTCACGCGAGATGATCGAGATGGCCGAAGCGTGCGGTGGGCTCCTGGCCGACGCCCCCGAGATCGACCTCCTCGAAGGCCTCTCCGCCCACGACCTGAACTAGCCCGCCGACCTACTCCTCGAGCAGGTCGAGGAGCGGGCCCCAAGCGGCGCGGCGGTCGGCCAGTTGGCGGGCGCCGTCGAGGCTGATGCCCTCACCCTCGGCGACCGGACCGACGATGCCCGGGTCGGCCAGGACACCGCTGAGGACATGGACCGCCGCCGCCCCGCCGACGGCCGACGCTCGCGCGGCCAGACCGCGGGCACGCCGGAGCGCGCCTTCGGCCCGAGGGCTCAGCGTCGGCAGGATCCGGATCGACGCCAACGCCCCGACCGGGTCGCCGGCGGCCTCGTCGGCGAACCACGCATCGATCTGGTCGGGGTGCACCTGGGCAAGCTTCCGGGATGCGGCGACGGCCGCCGCCGCCACCCGGCGGAGGTCGTCGTTTGTCGGGGCGTGGAGCTCGGGAAGGCCCCTGGCCCGAACGCTGCCGGCCACCAGGTGCTCGCAGCCGAGGTAGTCGTGGTCGGCCCTGGCGCCCAGGGCAACGGCGTAGAGGACGGCCAGCCGTCCAGATGGCGCGGCGTCGCGCACGAACCACGCCCCTGGCCACTGCAGCCCGGCGAATACAACTAGCGGGTCGTCCGGCTCACCCATCTTTGGTGAAGCCTTTCGGCGGCCGTAACGCGTCAAGAATGGTCCGTCCACGACCAAAACGCATCACGAAACTGGCGTCATGGTGCGGCGCCATCGGCGCCACCGGCGCCGGGGAGGTCCGGCGGCGGAGGCGGGGGACCGAGGAGGTCGAGGATGCGGGACTCGTCGAGGCCCAGCATCGACGCCAGTTCGGCGACGGTGGGCTGGCGGCCTTCGTGGGCGACGAAGCCGTCCCAGACATCTTGGAGGTCGGCGGCCGGGTCGCCGACCGGCAGGGTCGGGGCGCCGTGCTCCTCGATGGCGGCGGCGATGCCCTGGCGGATCCACCACAGGGCGACGGTGCGGAAGGCGAAGCCCCGGTCGGGATCGAACGACTCGACGGCCTGCATGAGCCCAAGGTTGCCTTCCTGTACCAGGTCGAGCAGCGGAAGCCCGCTGGACTGGTAGCGCCGGGCGATGGTGACGACCAGCTGCAGGCTGCCCCGAATCAGCAGCTCACCGGCCTCCGTGTCGCCGTTCCGCGCCAGACGACCGAGGCGAAACTCCTCCTCGGCCGTCAGGGGCGGGTGCGCTTGGATCTCTTCGAGGTACCGGCGGAACAGTTCGTCGTGCCGGTCGCCGTCGCCGCCGGTGGTCAGGCGGAGACGGCCGCTCGGGCTGCGGCGGTCTCGTCGCACGCCGCCTGCAGATCGGCCCAGGTCAAGCCGTCGGCCGCCCACAGCCGGGCGAACGCACCGTCGGCGACGACGCTGAAGCCGTGGCGGTTGCGGAAGTGGTACTGCCGACGGGGAAGTCGCACGTCGTAGCCGAGGCGGTCGAGGCGACCCATGCAGTAGCTGTCCCACGCCGTCTGCTGCTGCAGGTCGAGGTCGCCATCAGCGGGGGCGTCGGCGAAGCCGGGCGTGCGACGGTCGGCGGCCCGGAACAGCACCCGTCCGAGCACATCAGCCGAAAGCCGATCGCTCAGCGTGCGGGGCACCGTCGGATCCTCGAGCGCTCCGCCCTCGACCTCGAGCTTGATCGGGTCGAGCGACACCGTCACCACGCGGGTGGCCGGCGTGCTCTCGTCGATCTCGAGCTCGATGACCGTGTCGGCCGGCAGGCCGATCTGGTCGGCCAGCGTCGACGTGAGCTCGGCGATGCGAGCGGCGTCGAAGCTGACGAAGTGGAACTCTTGGGGGGAGACCCGGACCTCGGCCACTAGGAGCTGGCGCCGGCGAGGCGCGCCTGCATCTCGTCGCGCGCCTCCTTGGAGATGTCGCGGATCTCGTCGATCTCCTCGGTGGTGAAGCCGGCGAGCTCGCGGAAGCGACGGGCCAGCTTGATGGCACTGTCCTCCTCCTCACCACGGCCACCGCCGAGTGAGAAGAGCTTGTCGACGACCTTCTGGAACTCGAGGGCGCGGGCGCGACGCTCGGGATCGTCGGCGGTGATCTTGCGGAGCCAGTCGGAGCCCATCTTCACGTGGGTGACCTCGTCGGCCAGCATCCAGTCCTCGCAGAACTCGAGCACGGGGTCGCCGGTGAGGTTGCCGAACTCCTTCATCGTGTTGAACACGTCGATCGCCAGACCCTCGAGGCCGCGGTTGACCCCGGTGAGGCGCAGGATCGGGTCCGGGTTGCAGGCGGCCTGGAAGAGGAAGGCCGACTCGGCGAACTCGCCGATCTCGGTGCCCATCCAGTCGCTGAGCTTCACGGAGATCTCACAGTGGCGGGTCTCGTCCCAGCACTGGCGGGCCATGTCGAGCTTGAGCTCGAAGGGCACCTGATCCGGGCCCTTGCCGACCTCGAAGTCCCAGCACGTGCGGCCGGCGCCCTCGAGGGCCTGGATCTCGCCCACGAAGATGCCGTGCATCAGCCCGCGCGCCCGGTCGGGCGTGTCCGGGTGGTCGATCTTCATTGCGCCCATCATCCGGTTGCGGTTGCCGGCGGGCTTGGCCTCGCCGCCCTCGGTGGCCGGCCGCGGCGCGTTGCGCGGGTCGGTCATCTGGTCAAGCATGTTCACCCGCTTGAAGCGGCCGTCACGGGCGAGCTCATCGGCGGTCATCTGCTTCTTCATGCGGAAACCTCTTCGAGTTTGGCGGCCACGGGGCCGATGGAACCGGGACCGGCAATGCCGCCGGCCTTGATCATGAGCGTCTCGAGCCGTGCCTGGTGAGCGGCGGCCCGCTTGACCTCGTCCTCGGTCTCGAGGAGCGACTGGATGAGCATCTCGCCGTCGCGCCAGTCCTCGAACTCATCGTTGAGGGCGAAGCGGAGGCTGCGCTGCGTGGGTGCGTCCGTGATGGAGGACGTGTTGTTGAGGTGATAGGTGTAGGCGGCGATCTTGTGGGGGATGAGCACCCGGAAGACGCCGACGAGCTTCTCGATCGTCGTCTCCGGCGCTTCGGGCTCGGTCATGGCATCGACGAAGGCGACGAGTTCGTCGTTGGGGGGCTGGGTCAGGCGCTCCGGGTTCATCTCCCGCAACTCGGGGAGGCGCTTGTGCCACAGCTCGGCGTGCCACGCGTGCTTGTAGCAATAGGTGCCGAGGCGCATCTTCACGTCGAGCTCGGGCACCGTGGCGACCCATCCGCCCAGCACCTCGAACAAGCGCATCTCGATCCACTTGTAGTTGCCGACCTTCTTGGCCGTCTCCTCGACCGAGAACGACCCCGGCAGCTCCCTTCGGTCCCACGGAGCGAACGGTGCACGGGGCTTCTTCGCGTCTGCCATAACGATCATTATCTGTCGCGCCTGACCCCAGGGTCAAGCGGTAGCTGCAACGATCGCAGCGTGGAGCGGCGGGAGGTCACCTTCCTGCTCACCGAGGTCGTGGACAGCGTCCGCCTCTGGGAGCGGGACGAATCGGACATGGTGGCGGCAACGGCCCGTCTCGATGCGGTCGTCCGAAGCGTCGTGGCCGACCACGGCGGGACCCAGGTCAAGCCCCGGGGCGAGGGCGACAGCCACTTCCTCATTTTCGATGAGCCGACCGACGCCGTCGCGTGCGCGGTGGGCCTGCAACGGGCGCTGGCCGACGAGCCCTCGCTGTCTTTGCGATCGGGTTGCAACGTCGGCATCGCCGATCTGCGCGACGGCGATTGGTACGGGACGACGGTGAACCGATGTGCACGACTGCGGGCGGCTGCGCACGGGCGCCAATCACTCGTTTCGGCCGAGGTCGTGTCCCGCATCGCGACCTCTGGCCGCGGCTTACCGGTCGGCATCACCCTGCACTCCCTCGGCCGCCACCGGCTGAAGGATCTCGACGAACCCGTCGAGGTGTTCCAGGTGCGCGCCGGGGGTCTCGTCGACTCTCACCCTCCGCTGGCCACGCTCAACCGGTCCTCGGGGTTGCCTCTCCCCCGCACGTCCTTGGTGGGCCGCCGAGCCGAGCTCGATCGGGTGTCGGCGGCGCTCACCAGCGGTGCCGTCGTCACCGTCACCGGCGCGCCCGGCGTCGGCACCACCAGACTGGCCTTGGAGGCGGCCGCCGAGTGGTGGGAACACGATGGCCGGCCCGTCCGCCTGGTCACCGATCCAGCCAGCTGGGGCGCCGTCGCATCCGTGCGGGCCGAGGCGGGCGAACTGGTCGTGGCCGACGGAGCCAGGGAGTGGCCGCCGAACGCCGCCCCCGAAGGGCCCGCCATCGTCACGGGCCTGGCACCATTCGGCGGGCCCGGTGAGATCGTCGTCCGGCTGGCCCCCCTCGACGATCTCGACGCGCAGTACCTGCTGCACGACCGGCTGCCGCCCGATCAGCCTCTCGCTCCGGGGCTCGTGGCCTGGTGCGACGGTCTGCCGCTGGCCATCGAGTTGTTGGCGAGGCGGGCGTCGTCGGTCGACCCGACGGTGCTGGCCGAACGGCTGGCGGCCGATACCCTCGCCGTCCTCGGCGGCGACCGCCGGGCCGAGCCGCCCCGCCACGCCAGCCTGCGGGCGGCGTTGCGCGATGCCTTCGGGCGGCTGGACCCGGCCGCCCGCGCCGACCTGCTGGCGGCGCCGTCGGGCGACCCCCGATGGGTGGCCGCCGGTTGGCACGAGCACGACGGGGTGCTGCCCCTCATCGCCCGATTCCTGTCGGATCCCGAGGGTGGAAGATGAGCGAAGCCCTTCCCGCCGGCGAGGTCACGCTCCTGTTCACCGACGTCGAGGGGTCGACCAGACTGTGGGAACTGCACGGCGAACGCATGCTGGCTCCATTGGCCGACCACGACCGGATCGTCGCCGACGCCATCGCCGGCTCCGGTGGCACCCTGCAGCGAGAGCGCGCCGAGGGCGACAGCAGCTTCGCCGTCTTCGCCGACCCCAAGGACGCCGTGACCGCCGCCATCGCCCTCCAGCGGGGCATGGCGTCGCACGGATGGCCGGCCGCACTCCGGCTCCGCACCCGGGCGGCCCTCCACACCGGCACGGTCGAGATTCGAGGAGACACCTATTACGGCCCAGTGGTGAACCGGTGCGTGAAGCTCCGGTCGTTGGCCCACGGCGCCCAGACGATCCTGTCGAAATCGGCCGTGGATGCGGTGGTTGCGGCCGGCGGGTTCCCCGACGGTGCCTCCGTCGTCGATCTCGGCACCCACCGGCTCAAGGAGCTGACCGTCCCCGAGCGGGTCTTCGAGCTGCGCCACTACGAGCTGGCCGACGGCTTCCCACCACTGCGCTCGCCGGACGTCGAGCAGCACAACCTCCCCTACCGCCAAGGTGCCTTCGTCGGCCGATCCCAGGACCGCCGTGCCGTGAACAAGGCCCTCGAGGTCGAACGCCTGGTGACACTGTCGGGGACGGGCGGCGTCGGCAAGACCCGCCTTGCCCTCGAGGTTGCGTGGGCCCAAGTCGCCGAAAGCTCCTCGCCTGATCCGGCGTCAACCGCCGCCGCCTGGTTCGCCGACCTCACCGGCGCCCGGACCGAAGACGAGGTCGACGGCACCTTGGCCGCCGCCATCGGCGCTCGCGAGCAGCCGGGCCGACCACTGCTCGAGACCATCACCGACCAGCTCGGAGAAGAGCACGCCCTCGTGGTGCTCGACAACTGCGAACACGTCGTGCCGGCCGCCCGACGGCTCGTCCGAGCCCTGCTCGACCGATGCCCGCGGGTCCACGTGCTGGCGACCTCTCGCGAAGCTCTCGGGCTCGACGGCGAACGCATCCGTCCCCTGCCGGGGCTGGCGCTGGCCGACGCCATCGACCTGTTTACCGATCGTTCGGGCCTCGACGTTCGCGGCGCCGACAAGGAGACGGTGGAAGCGGTCGAACGCCTGTGCGACCGCCTCGACGGAATCCCCCTTGCCATCGAGATCGCGGCCGCCCGCGCCGAGGTCCTCGGCCCAGACGTCGTCGAACGCGGGGTGGCTCGGGCCCAGATTGAGGAGGCCGGTCGATCGGTGCTCCAGGCCACTCTGGCGTGGTCGCACGAGCTCCTGGACGCCGACGAGCAGGTGCTTTTCCGCCGACTCGGCATCTTCGCCGGGCCCTTCACCCTCGACGGCGCCGAGGCCGTCGTGGCCGACGACCACCTCGATGCCTTCGACGTCTTCGATCTCGTCGGCAGCCTCGTCGAACGTTCCCTCCTCCATCGGGTCGACGGTGGCGCCTACCGCCAGCTCGTCGTGGTCCGTGAGGACGCATCGGAGCGGGCGGTGGCTGCCGGCGAGTACGACGACCTGGCGACACGACACCTCTCGTGGTGCCTGGCGACGGCACTCGCAGCGCGGACGGCGGGGGTGACCGACGGGCACAACCGTCCGGCCCGCCTCGATCACCTTCGACTCGTTGGCGACGATCTGCTCGCCGCCCTGGATCGGCCCTTCGACGATGAAGGCGCCGGGCTCCAGGTGCAGCTGGCCGGCGCTCTCGAGGAGTTCTGGTACCTGCGCGGCGCCTTCACCGAAGGCCGCGCCCACCTCGAGGCGGTGCTCGAACGCGGCGCTGGGTTCCGAAGTCATCGGGCTGAGGTGCACCGCAGCGCCGGCGTCCTGGCCAAGACCCAGGGCGACCTCGCTGCGGCCATGCGCCACCTCGAGCGTTCGCAACACCTGTTCAAGGAGATCCTGGCCGAGCTCCGAGCCAACGTCTCGCCCCACCTCCCGTTGTTCGAGCAACACCTGGCGGTCACCCTCCTCCAACTCTCCGAGATCGCCCTCCTCCGGGGCGGCGCGCCCGCTGCGGCCGACCTGGCTCGTGAGGCGCTCGCCATCGGTGGCCCAACGGTGCCCGTCGCCGGACTCCATTTGGCGATGGCCGAGCATGCCCTCGGCGAGAGCATCCTGGCCGGCCGGCACCTGGCCGAGGCCCTGCAGGCCGCCGACGTCGCCGGCGACGACGAGGTGGTCGCCGACTGCCTCCGCAACCTCGGCGTCCTGGCTCGGGCGGCGGGCGACCTCGTCGGCGGCGAGCACCACTACCGCCGGGCCATCGCTCTCGACCGTCAGTCCGGCAACGAGCACCTTCTGGCCCGTTCCCTTCTGAGCCTGGCCGACCTCCTGGCGTTGGCTGGACGCAACGCGGCCGAGGAACTCGAGGAGGGTCTGGCCCTTGCACGCGCGCTCGGCGACCGCCTGGCTCAAGCCCACGGTCTGTCGACCCTGGCGGAGGTGACGGCGACCGACCACCCGACGCGGGCGGCGGAGCTGCATCGCGAGGCCCTCGCCCTGCGCCGCGCCGTCGGCGCTCCGACGGAGGAGGCGCTGAGCCAGCTCCGGGTGGCAGCCTTCGACGAGATCGCAGACCGGTTCGATACGGCGGCGGCCGGGACCGAGGCCGCCGTTGCTTCCTTTCAATCGCTCGGCGACGAGCGAGGCGCCACCGAGGCGCTCGCCCAGCTGGCCCGGCTCCTCGTGCGGCGAGGCGAGCTCGTCGCCGCCGAAGACGCCTTGGAGCGGGCGGTGGGTCCCGGCGGACGGGCCACGACGTCCCTCGAGCAGGCCGACCTGCTGGACGCCGCCGCCTGGCTGGCCGCTGCCCGCGGCAACGCAACGATGGCGAGGACGCTCTCGGCCGCAGCCGACCACCAGCGCCGGGCCCTCGGGATCGTGACGCCCTTCCCCGTGCAGGAGGCCCGGGCGGCCCTCGCCAGGCACCTCGGCGAAGGGCCGATCGGCGAC
>JBKJKM010000181.1:0-4318 GCA_046597375.1 Acidimicrobiales bacterium
TGCGGGTGGCCGGCCCGCCGCCGACCGCAACCTCGCCGCCTGGCTGCTGCCCGGTCCGACGCCCCAGCGCCTGGGCGGCCGTCCCACCCTCGAGCGAGGAGTCGGCGTCGAAGGCGAAACCACCGATGTCCTCGGCCGCAACGCGTGTCCCGGCGCCCAGGGTGGCGTAGCCCTCCGTGGTGTTGGGCCGCGAGGACAGGGTACGCACGCTGGTGGCGGAGATGGCGCCCTCGTCGACCAGCCGGTCGAAGGTCGGGAGGCGGCCCGTCCCGACGTCGTCCCAGGAGAGGCGCGGGATGCCGAACACCACGACCTTGTCGGCGCGCACGGTGGAGTTTTCGCTGCGCGGCTCGGCGCGACTGCTGGTGACGAGCGCCCCGAGCGTGGTCGCCAGGAAGAGCGAAGCGATCAGCGCCACCCGGAGTCGCGGCGTGGTGAGCCGGGGCCACAGCGCCCGGATGATGTCGACGCCCTGACGACCACGATGGGCGAATCCCTGCCAGCGGCGTCCGGTGTGGCGGTGATCCATGGCCACGTCGATCTCCCGCACGCGGGCGCCGGCCCGCACGGCGTCGATGGTGAGACCGACCTCGAGGCCGAAGCGTTCGGCCGGCACCAGCGATCGCAGCAGCGGGCCACGGACGGCCCGTTGACCGGACAGCGGCGCGTGCACCTCGAGACCCGTGGCGCGGCGGATGCCTCCGGCGGCCAGGCGGCGGACGGCGCCGAACCCTCCTCGCCCGCCAGCACCGGGAAGCACAGCGACCGACATATCCACCTCGTCGGCCAACACCGGTGCCAGGAGTGCGTCGGCGAGACCCGCCGTGGTACCGAGGTCCGCATCGATGAGGAGGTAGATGTCAGCCTCGAGGTCGGCCTCGATGCCGGCGGCCACGGCGCCGCCCTTTCCGCGATTCTGGGCCAACCGAACGACGTTGGCCCCGGCGTCACGGGCGAGCTCAGCGGTGGCGTCGGCCGAACCGTCGTCGACGACGATCACCCGGTCGATGCCGGCCAGGCCGATGAGTGCGACAACGGTCGCGGCGATGGAGTCGGCCCGGTCCTTTGCCGGGACGATGGCGGTGACCGTCACCCGTCGGTCATGTCGGCGGAGGTCGGGGCACGATGCGCGTGTCGGGGCCGAAGCCGTAGTGGCCCCTTCGTCCCTCGCGCAGTTCGCGCAGGGCCAGCACCGTGGCAATGCGTCCCCGGTAGTCGTCCACGTTGTCGACGCTGCTGAGGCGACCGGACACCGCCCCGTCGGCGCGCAGGGCCATCACGAACTCGGGCACCACGTCCTCCTCGCCCTCGGCCGGCGGCGGCATCGGTGCCCGCTGAGGTTGCGCCGCCAGCACGGCCACGTCGGAGCCAGCCAGGCGGGTGACGAGGGGAATGGCCAAGTCGGCCGGGGGAACGTCGGCATCATCGCCGGACACGATCAGGAAGAGCGTGTCCGGTCGCGGCAGTTCCGACAGGGCGACCAACACGGTGGCCGGGGCCTCGTATTCGAGGAAGCCGGTCTCGACCAGGGCGGTGACCAGCGGGCCGCTTTCGCCGAGAGCCCAGGCGGTACCGATGCCGGCCACGCCGGCCGCCCGCAGATCCTCGCCGTCCGTCGTGGGCGCCGCATCGAGGACACCGGCCAGCTGGCGGAGCTCGTCCTCGTCGTCGAGCACCCACCGCCCGGTGAACCAGATGGTGCCGTCGATCTCGGCGCCGGCCGTCACGAGGGCGCTGCGGACACTGTTGACCAGATCGCGATTGACGCCATTGGTCGCCACGACCACGACCGGTGTCCCGGCCAGTTGCCCGGCCACCAGTCGGTCGCCGGACTCCCCGGCGAAGTTGCTCCAACGAGTGAGGTCGGAGCGGAGCTCGTCGTTCTTCCGGTTCGTGTCCTCCCGCCTCCCGTCGACGTCCGCCAGCCGGCGTTCGATCTGGTCGACCGTCGCCCGGTCGACGACGCCGGCGCCGATGGTGATGCCGGCGGCCAGCGCCAGGAACACGGCGGTGATGGAGACGAGGTGGTAGCGGAAATTGACCATGAGAAGCGCCGGACCTAGCGGAAGACCGAATCCCAGAGGTCCTCGACGTACAGCTGGGTGCTGTCGAGAAACACCTGTGGGACCACGATCAGGACGATCACGGCGAAGACCAGCATGGCCGCGAAGAGGAACAGGACGAGGTCACGCTTGCGCAGCCGGCTCTCGTAGAGGCGGCTGACCCCCTTGGCGTCCACGAGGATCGGTCCGACCTTGAGCCGGGTGAGAAAGGTCGAGGCCATCCCGGCCCGGCCCTTGTCGAGGAACTCCACCATCGACGCATGGGTGCCGACCGCCACGATGAGACGGGCCCGCTTCTCGTAGGCGAGCAGCATGGCGATGTCCTCGCTCGTCCCGCCGGCCGGGAAGACGGTGAACGGCACGCCCAGCTGCTCCAGGCGTTGGGCGCCGGGCGCCTGCCCGCCGGCGTACGCATGCACGATGAGCTGGGCGCCACACTGCAGCGCGGCATTCGAGACCGAGTCGAAGTCGCCGATGATCACGTCAGGCCGGAGCCCGACCTCGAGCAGGGCATCGGCGCCGCCATCCACCCCGATCAGCACCGGCCGCACCTCCCGGACGTAGGTGCTGCGGAGGGCGTTGAGGTCGTCCTTGTAATCGTGCCCCCGCACGACGATCAGGACGTGCCGGCCGGCGATGTCGATGGCCAACTCCGGGAGGTCAGGCGTGTCGAGGATCAGGTTGCGCTCACGGCGCATGTACTCGAGGGTGTTCTCGGCGAAGCGCTCGAGCTCGTCACCCATGGTCACCTTGGCCGCCTCGTACGCCTCCTCGAGTGACTGCAGCGTCTGGCGCTCACCCGATGCCACGAGGGCCGGACCGACCCACACCTCGCCGGCCTCGATCCGGATGACCTGCCCCTCCTGGAGGTCGTCGAGCACCGCGCCACCCACGTCGTCGAGCAACGGAATGCCGGCCGCCGCCAGGAGCAACGGTCCGACGTTCGGATAGCGCCCGGAGATCGAACGGGCGGCGTTGACCACGCCGCCCACTCGCGCCTCGATCAGTCCTTCGGCGGCGATCCGGTCGAGGTCCTCATGATCGACGATGGCGATGTCGCCGGGCTCGAGTCTCTTGATCAGGTCCTTGGTGCGACGGTCGACGCGCGCCCGTCCCGACGCACCAGCCAGTGGTGCGGTGTCCTTCATCGACCGCGCTCCCGGGCGGCGGTGGCAAGCAGCTCTTCCGCATGGTCACGGGCCGTGGCGCTCTCGGGTTGACCCGACAACATGCGGGAGAGTTCGACGACGCGCGCACCGTCGCCGAGAACCTCGGCCGTCGCCACCGTGCGGTCGTCGACCTCGGACTTCGTCACCGCCACCTGTCGGTCGGCGAACGCGGCCACCTGGGGCAGATGGGTCACGACCAGCACCTGGTGCCCCGTCGCCACGGCCGCCAGTGCCTTGCCGACCGCCACCGCCGCCGCCCCGCCGATCCCGGCATCGACCTCGTCGAACACGAGGGTGGGCGGGGCGTCGGAGAGCACGAGGCGCGCCGCCAGCATGGTGCGCGCCAGCTCGCCGCCGGAGGCCACCTTGGTGAGCGGGAGCGGGGGCTCCCCGGCGTTGGCCGCCAGGAGGAACGTGACCTCGTCGCCCGGATCGGCACCCTCGACGGCGATCTCGATCCGTGCTCGCGGCAGCGCGAGCTCGCGAAGGTGCTCCTGCACCGAAGCCGCCAACGGTCCGGCGGCACGACGCCGACGGTCGGCGATGGCGGCGGCGGCGGCGGCCACCCTCGCCTCGACCTCCGTTCGTTCGGCCTCGAGCTCGGCCGCCCGCACGTCATGCGATTCGAGCTCGTCGAGACGTGCCCGCGCGTCGCCGGCGAAGGCCACGACCTCCGCCAGGGTGTCGCCGTACTTACGTCGGAGGTCGCGAAGGAGCTGACGACGAGCCCGCACCTCGGCCAGTCGTTCCGGATCCTCCTCCATCCCTTCGCTCGCCGTTCGGAGCTCGGTCGCCACCTCGGCCACCTCGGCCTGCAACGCCCGCAGGCGAGGTTCGAAGGCGAGAAGTGCCGGCCGGCCGGTCACGCTGGAGAGCGCGACGCCGATGGCATCGGTTGCGCCGCCATCCTCCACCAAGGCGTCGTGGGCGAGTGCAGCGGCCGTCTTCGCGGCATCGGCATCGGCCAAACGATCCTCGGCCTCGCCGAGCTGCGCGTCCTCGTCGGCGTCGGCGATGCCGGCCTCGTCGAGCTCGCCGATCTGGTAGCGGAGCAAATCGGCCTCTCGCGCCCGCGCCCGGGCGTCG
>JBKJKM010000006.1:0-3427 GCA_046597375.1 Acidimicrobiales bacterium
GTGCTGGCCGACGGCGTTGCGGCCTCGGTCGACGAGGCCGAAGCGATCGCACGACAGGCTCGTCATGCGGCGTACCGCCTCTTCGAGGGTCAGAACTCCGCGCACCCGCACGTACTCGCCGAGGATGCGCGGGTAGGTGCCGAACAGGCGGGGATGGGGACGGCCCTTGAGATCGGGAATGCCGTCGCTGCCGACCATCATCAGCGGGTGACGGAGGTTCGTCTCGATGTCCGCCTCGTCGATGATGAAATGGATGCAGAGCGTGCGTTCGCCCTTCTCCGCCGTGAGGATCTTGCGCACGAGGTCATCGAGGGCGATGCCCTCCGTCGTGGCGATGTCGACGAGCATCTTTCCCTCGTACTCCGGGAAGGCGGGGCAGCTGGCCAGGCGGATGACTTCGGCCAGCTCGATGCTGATCTTGTCGAGGTTGAAGTACTCGATCATCCGTCCGCTGCCTGCGGTATAGGGGTAGACGTCGAGGGTGATGTCGGCGCCGGCGGCGTTGGACTCGTCGACGAGAGCGAGGCTGTCGACGACGAGCCCCCAGTTCGGCTGTCCGGCCGCCTTGTGGTGGGAGATGTGCACGGCGCAGCCGCTGCGCTGACCGACTTCGATGGCCTCACCGACGGCCTGGAGGAGGCGGTCGCCTTCGTTGCGCATGTGGGTGGCGTAGAGCCCGCCGGCGGCGCCGGCTGGTTCGGCCAGTGCCACGACCTCGTCGGTGTCGCTGAAGCGACCCGGCACGTAGATGAGGCCGGTGGAGAACCCGCAGGCCCCCTCGGCCATGGCCGATTCGACGAATCCCCGCATCTCGGCCAGCTCGGCGGCCGTCGGCGGGCGCTTCTCGACGCCCATGACGATCTGGCGCATCGTGTTGTGGCCGACGAGGGCCATGGCGTTGGCCGCCGGACGCTTGGCGTGGACGGCGTCGCGGAACCCGTCGAGTCCTGTCCATTCGCCGCCGAGGCGGCCGAGCAGGCCGCCGGGCGGTGCCTCGCCGGGACGATTCGGAATGGCGCTCGAACCGCAGTTGCCGATCACGAGAGTGGTGACGCCCTGGGCCACCTTGAACTCGAGGCCAGGGTGGAGCAGGAGGGCACCGTCGTCGTGGGTGTGGGTGTCGACGAATCCGGGGGACAGGACGTGGCCGCCACCATCGATCTCGGTGGTGCCGGGACCGGCGTCGGGGACGGCGCCGACCGAGGAGATTCGTCCATCGGTGATCCCGATGTCGCCCTCGGTCGCCGGCCCGCCCGTACCGTCGATGATGCGGACGTTGCGGATGACGAGGTCAGCGGGCACCCGCCGGACAATAACGTTCCGTTCGTGACCTACGACGTGGTGATCATCGGGGCGGGTTCGGCCGGAGCGGTCATCGCGGCGCGGGCCAGCGAGCACCCGCAGCTGAACGTGCTGCTGTTGGAGGCCGGGCCTGACTATGAGTCGCTGGGCGAGACGCCGTTCGATCTGGTCAACAGCAACGACAACTCCTACGTCGACCACGACTGGGGCTACTCCTACCGGGCCGTCGCCGGCGGCCGCCCGACGCCCTTCCCCCGCGGTCGGGTGATGGGCGGCTCCTCGGCCGTGAACACGACGATCGCCCTTCGTGGCATGCCCGAGGATTACGACGGCTGGGCGGAACTGGGCAACGACGAGTGGGCCTGGGACAAGGTGCTTCCCGCATTCTGCCGGCTGGAGCGAGACCTCGACTACGGGTCGGAACCCTGGCACGGCGACGCCGGGCCGATCACGATCCGACGGTACGGCAACGACGAGATGACCGTGCCGCAACTCGCCTTCCTCGAGACGGCGGAAGCACTCGGGTACCCGGCGTGCCCAGATGCCAACGATCCGGCGTCGTGGGGCGCCGGCCCGCATCCGATGAACAAGGCGGGGCGAGTGCGCGTCTCCACCTCCATCGGCTACCTCGCTCCAGCACGGGTCCGGCCGAACCTGACCGTGCGGGGCTCGTCGCCCGTGGCCCGCTTGCTCGTAGAGGGAGGTCGCATGGCCGCCGTCGAGCTCGAGTCGGGTGAGCGGATCGACGGGAGGCTGTTCGTCCTGTCGGCCGGTGCCATCGCCTCGCCGGCGCTGCTCCTGCGGTCGGGTCTGACGATGCCGGGTGTGGGCGAGAACCTGGCCGACCATCCGGCATCGATGGTCGTGTGCGAGGTGCGCGACGGCGTCGAGATCGACACGGATGGGCCGTTGATGCAGACCATCCTGCGCTTCACCTCCGGCGTCGAGGACGGGTCGATGCGCAACGACCTGCAGATCGAACAGATGTCGTTCCTCGGTCGGCGCGCCGGTCCTCCCGCCTTCGGGATCGCCGCCGTGGTGGAGAAGACGTACTCACGAGGCACCGTTCGTCTCGCCAAGGACGGGGTCGGGGTGGAGATCGATGCCAACTTCGGCGCCGACGAACGAGACCTCGACCGTTTGGTCGAGGCGATGCTCGGTACCATCCGCTTCGTCGAGACGAAGCCGCTGGCCGATCTCATCTCGGTGGTCTCGTTTCCCCGGCTGCCCATCGATCGCGAGGCGCTCCGATCCTTGGTGCGGACTCGATGTGGCTCGGGGTACCACCCGTCCGGCACCGTACGAATGGGGCCGGCCGACGATGCGACCGCCGTGGTCGACCAATACGGACGATGCCGCGCCGTCGACGGGCTCGTGGTCGCCGACGCGTCGATCATGCCGACGGTGCCCCGGGCCAACACCAATCTCACCTGCATCATGATCGGCGAGATGGTGGGGGAGTGGATCCGCACCGCACCGTCGCGCTACGGGTTGTAGCGGATCAACTCGCCGGCGGAAAACCTCGACTCGCGATTGGCGGGTGCGCCTCTGCTACCTTGGCGACCCGCAGCACGGCCCCATCGTCTAGTGGCCTAGGACACCACCCTCTCAAGGTGGCGGCACGGGTTCGAATCCCGTTGGGGCTGCTTGGAGAAGCCGCAGGTCACAACCTGCGGCTCTTGATTTGCCCCAGGTTGGCCCTCGTCCGACAGGCGGCGAGCTGGGCGCCGCCATTTGAGTCGGGGTGTGCGGACCCGGTCCATAGGAGACACCGCGGCCCCGGTAGCCGCTGCAACGATCGGGGGGTGCGGATCCGCCGCCGCCTGCCAGCCCACGACCTCGGCTGTTGGCTCTAGTGCCTGGCGGCCAAGGCGTTGAGGACGCCAACCTCTGGGAACGTCGCCGGAGCGCCGTACCCGTGCTCGACGAGCCAGCGGGTCGACATCAGACTTCGCAACGACCAGTAGGCGCGGATCACGTCGACCTCGACGTCGCCGCCATAGCCCGCAATGACATCGTCAAGGTGCTCCTCGTGCGCGAGCGTCAGGGTGGCGAGGTCGTACATCGCATCGCCTTGGCCGCCTTCGGACCAGTCGACGACGCCGCTCACCTCGTCACCGTCGAC
>JBKJKM010000013.1:0-9167 GCA_046597375.1 Acidimicrobiales bacterium
CCGCCAAGGTGATCTTCGAGTTCCTCGAGCGGCGCTAGGTGAGGCGGGCGTTCGCGGCTGCCGTGCTCGTGCTCGGCGTGCTCGGCGTGCTCGGCGTGCTCGGCGTTGTCGCCATCGCTCCGGCGAAGGCCGCCATGGGTCCGGGAACGTTCACCAAGGGGACGCACCCCGGCGTCGGCACCAGCGGCCCACGCGACTTCTCCGTCTATGAACCGTCGGCGTCGGCCGGCGGTGCTCGTCCGCTCGTCGTCTTCCTCCACGGCTGCAACCAAAACGCCAAGGATGCGGCCATCGGCACCCGGTGGACGGAGCTGGCCGAGCGCCGCGACTTCACCGTGGTGTTCCCCGAACAATCCGTCGTGGCCAACGGCGCCCAGTGCTGGAACTGGTTCCTGCCCGACCACCAGACGCGCGACGCCGGCGAGCCCGCGGTCATCGCCGCCATCACCCGCTCGATCATGGCGGCGAGCGGGACCGATCCGTCTCGCGTGTACGTGATGGGCATCTCCGCCGGCGCCGACATGGCAATGATTCTGGGCGCCACCCATCCGGATCTTTTCGCCGGCATGAGTGGCTTCGCTGGCTGTGCGTACGCGACCTGCGCGGACGTGTCCGGCACGCTCGCCCATCAGACCCAGGGCCCTCGGGCCCGGGTGTTGCCGGCGTTGCTCATCCAAGGCACTGTCGATCCGCTCAACAACTTCGCCATGGGCGAGACCATGACCCGGCAGTGGGTCGGCACCAACGACCTCGGCGACGACGGCTCGGCCAACGGTTCGATCGCCCAGGAACCGTCTTCCGTGGAGCACGTCGGTCTCGACGCCTCGTTCCTGTCCGGCGTGGGCCAGACGGGCGACGCCTGCGTCCGCAACCGCCAGTTCCCTTGCGCCAGTGGCCTGCTCGGCAACGGCACCTACCCGTATTCCATCGAGCACCACGCTGATGCCGCCGGCTGCAACGTCGTGGACTTCTGGATCGTCCACGGTCTCAGCCACGACTACCCCTTTGGCGACCCGGACGGCTCGTTCACCGATCCGGCCGGTCCCGACGTCACCACTGGGGCCTACGACTGGTTCCTCCGCCACCGACTCGGCGCGCCCTGCGGCGAAATCCGAGCGGCCTCGGCGCCGGCGTCGACCTCGCCGCCGGCGCCGGCACCGTCGACAGCTCCCTCAGAGGTGTCGGCCGCTCCACCCGCGCCTGGTCCGGCCACACCGGCCCGTTCTTCGGGAACGCTTCCGGCGACCGGGCTCGGTGCCGACGCGACGATGGCGGCCACCGGGGCCGCCATCCTCGCTTTCATGATGCGTTTCGGTCGTCGCAAGGTGCTTGGTGAAGCCTCGAGTTAGGCGGGTTGGCCGGCGGCGTCGACGCCGCAGAGGCTCTGCCAGCCCTTGGTGACCTTGTTGCCGCGGAACACGTTGGCGTCGAGGAGGGCCTTGACGACGGGACGCAGGGCCTCGTGGCGGAAGGCAATGCGCTGCGGCGAGCGGTTGACGGCCTTCCAGGTCTTCCAGCCGGGGAGGCCGACGGCGGTGTAGACGCCGGGGTGCACGAGGGTCTCGAACATGCCCTTGATCACGAACGGGGCCACGCGGCGGACGGCGACCTTCTCGGCCAGTGACGCCTCGGCCCAGATCTCCGGCAGGACGGCCCGGGCGAAGGAGAGGTGACGGGCCTCCTCCATGCGGTGGTACTTGTTCACGTCCCGCAGGAAGGGGTCGGTGTCCGGGTGCTCGGAGGTCTTCTTCTGGACGAGGTCGGGGATCTCCTCGCCAGCCAGCACGAGGGTGTAGAGGAGGCTCGGGAGGGTGATGATGCGACGCACGCCCCGGTTCATCACGAAATTCAGGACCCTGCCGGTGAGCGGGTTGGTGGCGGTCGACTCGAGCTGGGTGTGGAGCCGGGCGAAGAGGCGGGAGTGGCGGCTCTCCTCGCCGATCTCGTGGAGGAGGTATTCGATGCGGGGGTCGGTGATCGAGCCCGAGGTGGTGGCGATCTGCAGGGCGAACCCGGCGGTGAGCACGGCTTCGAAGCGGATGCCGGCGTCGGTGATGGAGGCGACCTCCTCCCGGGACAACTTGGCCTTCTGGTCCGGCGTGAGATCGAGATCGAGCCCGGCGGTGGTCAGGAGCTCGTCGGCGACGAGTTGACCGGGGCCGACATGGCCGGTGATCTCGGTGTCGGGGTTGATGACCCGACGGGTCGAGGCGGTGTTGAGCTTTCCAATGCGGTCTTCGACGGCGAGCATGTTACCCAGAGTAACGTTACTGGCAGTACGGGTCAAGGAGACGTTCGTCACAGGGCCGGCTCAGGCGTCACGCGGGTCAGTTCTTCGAACGGGTGAGGTCCTTCTCGGCCTCCGGCTCGAGTCCGTCGGTGAGGTCGACGGCCGGCTTGCCCCGCTCCTCCCGCCAGATGTTGAAGAGGGCGGCCGATCCGAGCAACCAGGCCAGGCCGAGGGCGTAGCCGCCGAGGACGTCGCTCACGAAGTGCACGCCGAGGAAGAGCCGGCTGACGCCGATGGCCAGGACCAACGTGGTCACGACGGTGTAGGCGAGCCATCGCCAGGCCTTCGGCACGATAGGGAGGAAGACCAGGAGTAGGGCGCCGTACGTGACGGTCGACGACATGGCGTGACCCGAAGGGAAGCTCTTGCCGAACGCGTGGGCCAGGGGCGACTCCACCACGGGACGGGGCCGATTAACGATGATCTTCACGGCCGAGTCGACGAGGCCGCCGCCGATGGCGGTGACGACGAGGAACAGGGCCAGACGTCGCCGGCCTCGCCAGTAGGCGAAGGCTGCGCCGACGGCGATGCACACCCCGAGCAGGAGCGGCTTGCCGAGGATAGAGATGCCGTGCAGCATCCGAACGATGCCGTCGCGGCCGACGACCAGGCGATGCAGGTCGTTGGCGGTCGTCTCGTCGAAGCGGGTGAACGGACCGTCGCGGATGACTTCGAAGAGGAGATAGGAGAAGGGCACGGCCACGAGCACGAGTGCGAGGCCGAAGACGAGAAGTCGTACTTCGAACCGACGCTCCGGGTCGAGGCGCCGCAGCCAAGAACGGGGGATCACCTGCACGTTGCGGGGTATACCCCGTTCATGATCTCCCCATCCCGCCGATGACGACGACGACGAAGCGCCCCCACCTGGCTGTTCGACTCCGTACACCGCTGCTGTGGTTGGCGGCCGTCCGCGCCGTGTTGGGGGTCGTCGCCATCCCCCTCGCACCGTTCCTCTATCGCGAGCACTTCGTCCTCCTCGTCCTGCTCCGACCGACGAAGGAGGTACTGCTGGCGGCGGGGTTCCAAATCCGCCGAGGCGACGTCGACCCGTTGGTGGTCGTCGCTGCCGCCATTCCGTTGGCCCTGTTCGGCGTGTGGCAGTTCTTCTTCCTCGGTCGGGCCTATGCCGACGAGATCCAGGCCGGTGAGGGCCTACCCAAGCTGGCCCAGCGCGTCCTCCCGACGGAACGGATCAAGAAGTTGTGCGCAGCCCTCGACGAGCGCGGACCTCGCCTGATCTTCCTGGGTCGACTGGCCACGTTCCCTTCGTCGCTCCTGGGGGCGGCCGCCGGCGCCTCGGGAATGGAGGCCAAGAAGTTCCTCCCGGCGGATGCGCTGGGCGCCCTCGTCGGCATCACCGAGGTGCTCGTCGCCGGCTACCTGTTGGGCGAGGCGTACAAGAGCGCCGGTCCCTGGCTCACCGGCGTCGGCGTGCTGGCCCTCCTGGGGATGCTGTTCGTCCTCGGACGGTCGCTGACGCGCGGGAAGAAGACCGGCTAGAACCAGGGCATGAAGGCAGTCGTCATCTACGAGAGCCTGACGGGCAACACCCGCAAGGCCGCCGGCCACATCGGTGTCCAACTCCAGCGGCGAGGGGTGGCCACCACCGTGGCCAACATCACCTCGGTGCCCTACCAGGCGCTGGCCGAGGCCGACCTGGTCGTGGTCGGGACGTGGACCGACGGGCTGTTCTTCGTCGGCCAGCGCCCCGGTCGCTCCGGTCGACTCAAGACGCTGCCGTACATCTCGGGCAAGCGGTGTGCGGTGTTCTGCACCTACGCCATCGACTCGGGCCACGTGCTCGACAAGATGGTGGCGATGATGGAGGACCGGGGTGCCGACGTGGTGGGCGGCCTGGCCATTCGCCGCACCGACCTGGCTGGCGGGGCCGCCGACTTCGTCGACCGTCTCCTCTCGGTGGTTTCGGCGTGAGCGGCCACGGCGATCAGGTCCTGTCAGAGACGGCCGACGGGGTCGCCACCCTCACCCTCAATCGGCCCGACCGACTCAACGCCATCTCCGGTCCGATGCTGCGGCAACTGTCGGAGCGGCTGCTCGACGCCGACCGTGACCGGTCCGTCCGGGCCATCGTGTTGACCGGTGCTGGTCGAGCGTTCTGCGCCGGCCTCGACCTACAGGACGCCACCTCCGGCGACGGCATCGGGAGCGGAGGCGGCGGCGGCGGGGGCGGCTTCACCCCCTTCCACCTGCGCAACTCGCCCCCCAACGTCTTGCACAACATCGACACGCCGACGATCTGCGCCCTCAACGGTGGAGCCGCCGGATACGGCATGGACATCGCCCTCGGGTGCGACCTCCGCATCGCCGGCGAGAGCGCGAAGCTGGCGGCCGCATTCACCAAGCGGGGAATCGTGCCCGAGAGCGGAGGCACCTGGTTCCTGCCCCGCATGATCGGCTGGGCCAAGGCCTCAGAGCTGATCTTCACGGGCCGGACGCTCGGCGCCGAAGAGTGCCTCGAGTGGGGCCTCGTCAACCGCGTGGTCCCGAACGCGACGCTGGCCGAGGACGCTCGGGCTCTGGCCCTCGAGATCGCCGGTAACGCACCGCTGGCCGTGCAGGCCTCGAAGCGGCTCATGCGTCAAGGTCTCGGCGAGCCGTTCGACGAGCACGTCGATCGGGTGTACCTCCAACTGTTGCCCTTGTTCAGGACGAAGGACTTCCAGGAGGGCATGCGCTCGTTCCTGGAGAAGCGATCGCCCGACTTCCAGGGGCGGTGAAGTCGGTCGATCCTCGTGCCGGCCGCCGGACCGCACGAAGATCGACCACCACCTACGACCTCTGCCTCTCCATCGGCAGTTGGCTCACAGAGATGAGCGACATGTCTTAGTCGCGCGCCGAGGGGAGCTCGTCGAGGAAGGTGCGGGTCTCGGCCGGGCTGCCCCGCACGAGGTCGGCGAACGACTCGGCGAGGAACGAGAGTTGCTCCTCGGCCCGAGTGAGCAGATCGATGCACGTCTCCTCGTCGAGCTTGCCCCAATGGATGCGCAGTGTCGCCACCGTGGCTTTGGCCACCCCCAGGGAGTTCAACATTCCATGGGCGGCCACGGACAGGATGGCGGACTCGTCGCTCGGGACTTCTCGATCACCCACCATGACGACTCCGAGGGTACGCCAAGGGTCGTTGACGCAACTGACCAGGACGAGCCATTTTCGCATGGCCCGCCCGGGTCATCCAGTGAGAACATGGACGCCGTGGCGGCATGGTCGTTTCTCGAGGGCGTACCGGAAGACGACCGGCGACGGTTACTGGCCGCCACCCGCCGGCGTCGCTTCGCTCGGCGAGAGGTGCTGTTCCATGAGGGCGACCCGGGCGACACGGTCCACCTCCTCGATCGCGGACGGGTGGCCGTGCGCATCACGACGCCGTCGGGTGACGTGGCCACGCTGCGGGTGCGGGGGCCGGGCGAGGTGATCGGTGAGCTGGCGCTCCTCGACCAGGGGTCACGGCGCGCCGCCACCGTCGTCGCTCTCGAGAAGGTGGAAACCCTTGCTCTCCACCGTGACCAGTTCGCCGAGCTTCGCCAACGCCATCCGAGTGTCGATGCCTTCCTCGTGAACGTGCTGGTCGAGGAGGTGCGACGCCTCTCCGGCCTGCTCGTCGAGGCGCTGCATGTGCCCGTCGACATCCGGGTCGTCCGCCGTCTGCTGGCCCTGGCCGACATCTACGGCGGCGACGGAACACCGGCCGAGGTGCCGCTCACCCAAGAGGACCTCGCCAGCCTGTCCGGCACGTCGAGGGCGACGGTCAACCGCGTCTTGGGGGAGGCAGTGAGGGCCGGCCTGGTGGAGCTGCGACGAGGGCGGATCACCGTCGTCGACGCCGAGGGTCTCGCTCGCCGCTCCCGGTAGAAGTGTCGTGCTCTTGACACTCCGGGAGTCACCAATGGGAACGACGGGCCGCCACTTCCCGTCGTACCTTGAAAACAGGCGGGAAATACGAAGCACCAGCAACGCAACGCAACGGCGGAGAGGCCTTGTCCCAGGCGGGGGGACGGGGCCTCTGTTGCGTGGTGCCCCGAGTCAGGTCGCCGTGGCCGAGAAGCGGCCACCGGCGTCTCGGCGCACCTCGACATCGAGGCCGAACGTGGCGCTCAGGTGGGCCGAGGTCAAGGTCTCGGCGAGAGGGCCGGCGGCGACGGCCCGGCCCCGGCAGAGCAGGAGGAGGTGACCGAAGCCGGGCGGGATTTCTTCGACGTGGTGGGTGACGAACACCACCGGCGGGCCGGCGGTATCGAGGGCGATCTCGCGAAGACGCGTCACGAGACGCTCGCGAGCGCCGAGGTCGAGGCCAGCCGCCGGCTCGTCGAACACCAGCAGCTCCGGCGATCCCATCAGGGCACGGGCCAACAGCACCTGTTGGCGTTCGCCCTCCGACAGCACCCCGAAGGGGCGGTGGCGTGCGGCGCCGAGGCCGGCTCGCTCGAGGAGCTCGGCCGCCCGGCGGCGGTCATCGTCGGCGTAGTCGTGCCACCACGGCTCGAGTGCCGCGAAGGCTCCCGTCAGTACGACGTCGGCGGCGCTCAGGCCGGGTCGGAGCAGACGGGTGATCGATCCGCTCACCAGACCGATGCGGGTGCGGAGTTGGCGGACGTCGACCCGACCGAGGCGTTGGCCCAGGATGTCGACGGTTCCCGCCGACGGGTGCAGGTAGCCCGTCACCAGCTGGAGCAGCGTCGTCTTGCCGCTGCCGTTGGCGCCGAGTACGACCCAGCGCTCCGACGCCTGCACCGTCCAGTCCAGTGCATCGAGAGCCACGAGGGTCTCACGTCGAAGGGTGACGCCGACGAAGCGCAGCGCGGGTGAGGGCTGGCCGGGGTCAGTCACCGGCGCAGGGTACCGTTGGTCGCTCAGGTAGGCAGGAGTGGCGATGGACGAGCAACAAGGCGGCGAAGTCGTCGAGGACGGCGACGAGATCCCGCCGAAGAAGCGCAAGCGGGTGGCGACGAGCACCAAGGTGATCGTCGTGGTCGCCGTCTGGCTGCTCTTCACCCTGTTCCTCGTCGGACAGTTCTCCAAGAGGGGCGACGATGACGCCACGGTGACGGCCCAACTCGACGCCACCGACACCATCGACGACGGCGGGACGCCGGACATCGTCGACACCGAGGCCGAAGCGGAAGCCGACCTCGACGGCGATGGGTTCCTCGACGAGGCCGAGCGGGAGGCGGCGCTCGAGGGTCTGGCCACGTCGAGCGACGAGCAGGCCGCCGGCCTCAGCGACGCCACGACGGCAGGACCGGAAGGGGCGGGTGGCGCCACGGCCTACGAAGCAACGCCGGTGGAGGCGAGCCCGTCGACACCGGCCGTTCCTGGCGCCGCTCCCGGCGGAGGTGGCGGTGCCACGGGAGACTCCACGACGACCGTCGCGCCTGCCGGCGGCGGTGGCACCGGTGGCTCGACGACCTCCACGGCCAAGCCGGGCGGTGGCGGCGGCGGCACGACGAGCACCACATCGACAACTTCGACGTCGACACCGCCGCCGGTTGACCGGACGATCATTGTCACTGGCAACCCGAGTGGCTTCACCTACACACCGCGCGACTTCTCGGTGCCTGCCGGCAGCCGCGTCAAGATGACCAATAGTTCGAATGCCGACCACACCTGGAAGCTCGGGGATGCCGATCCGATCCCGCTCCCGAGGAACGGCGAGATCGACTTCAGGTCGGTCTCGGCGACGGTGGCTTACCGATGCACGATCCACGCCGACATGACGGGGACCATCACCATCACCTAGAGGTGTTCGGCGGCTGCGGCCTGCACCGCCGGGACGATCTCGTCCCAGTCGCCACCTGACGCTCGGGTAACGGTGACGAAGTCGGCGGTGCCGAAGACCGACGCCACGCCATCGATGCCGAGCAAGGCAGCGAGGAACGGGTCGGACGCGGCTTCGGCGGCTGACGAAGCACTGACGGTGCCGGGCAGCGTCACGTCGAGGCCGAAGCGCAGGGCGTTCGGGTTGGGCGTGGGCGACGGGGTGGCGGTGGCCATGGCCGCATCCTAGGGACGGCATGGCCGCGGCCTCGCCGGGGTAGATGTCCCGTATGCACGACCCGAAGCTCGAAGATCACGTGGTCGGCCTCGAGCTGCAGATCGTCGAACTGGTGGAGCAGCGTGAACGCGCCGCTGTGCAACACGATGATGCCGAGGCCGTCCGCATCCAGGCCGAGATCGACGCCCTCCAAACGGAGATGGCCACGACCGCCGAGCAGCTCACCCGGGAGTAGTCGCCGCAGAGCGAGGGCTAAGACAAGGCCCCGAGGAACTCCAGGGCGGCGTCGAGGAACTTGAAGTCCTTGGGCGTGGCGAAGTGGTCGACGCCCTTCAACGACACGAAGGTGGCGTTGGGGAGGGCGGCCACCAGCGGCTCGGCCGGCGCCGCAAAGTCCTTGTCACCGAGAACGACGAGGACCGGGCAGGTGAGACCAGCCAGCTTGTCGCGGTCGAGGGGAGCCGATTCGCGACGGAGGAAGGCGCCCAGAGCGAAGGGGTCGTTGCCGGAGCCGGCGGCGAACTGGGCGAAGAGCCGGGCGGTGCCGTGCGACTCGTCGACCACGCCGCCCTCGATGGCGGTGGCCAGCGCATCCGACGATCCGCCGGCGAACACGCCGGCGCCGATGCCGGCGACGACGATCCTGTCGAAGCGATCGGGCTGGTCCGCGGCCACCTCCAACAGGAGACGAGCGCCCATCGAGAAGCCGATGGCCTGCACCGACGCGCCGTCGTCGGGGAGGGCGGCGGCAATGTCGTCGGCCACGTTGGCGTACGCGGCGGGATCATGGGGCTTGTCGGCCTTCCCGTGGCCGAGCAGGTCGATGCCGATCACTTCGCGGCCGGCGTCGGAGAGGAGGTCGACCCA
>JBKJKM010000021.1:0-6529 GCA_046597375.1 Acidimicrobiales bacterium
GCGATTGCATAGCGCTGGGCCAGGTGGCTCGACCCGAGGCCGGCGACCTGCGGGAAGACGAACCACATCCGCCGGCTGGGGGGACGAGACGCCGGATGGTCCGCCTCGAGATCCGCCCGACGAGTCCCTGGTCCCCACGAAGCGAGTCCGCCCGAAGCCTCGTCCCAAGCCGTTGGGGAGGGTCAAGCCGAAGCCGAGGGCGAAGCCGCGCCGGGCGAGGTGAGTTCCGGAATTCGTGTCGCACCTCGGCGCGAAGGTGAGGGCGCCGGCAGGGCCGGCACCTCGAGCGCCGGGTGATGGCACTCCTCCGCTTGTGAGAACAGAGGAGTGGTCATGGGATGGACGGCGCGGGACGCGGGGTCGGAGGAGACGTTCGGGGAATGGCGTCCCTTCCTGAGAGCGGCGCGGGAGATGCGGCTGGAGGAGGAGTCCTGGGCCCTCGATCCCTTGGACTTCCGCCTGATCGGGTGGATCGAGCGCACGGGGCGCCCGAGGCTCTCGGTCTACGTCCACATCGCCACGGGTGGCGACCTTGCTGTGGATCCGGAGGGTCGCCCGCACCGGGTGACGGTCGATCGCGCCAACCGCATCCGGGCGAAGTACATCGATCTGGGGCCTGCGCTGTGGTGGACGGGCGTCCCCGAACACGAGACGGCGCGACCGCCGCGTCACAACGCCCGCCACCCCGGTTGGGCCACCTGCGAGGCGTGTCTGCGCTCGATCGAGGAGGAGGACGCCATCTGGAGCGCCGACCAGGAGGAGCGGCGGGAACGACGGCGGGCCCAACGCGCAGCACGGGCGGCACGAACGAGCTGACGAACGACCTCGAACACACATAGCAGAACCGCTATACTCCGAGCGTGAATGGTCGGACGCTGGTCCGGGAAGCGCGGCGGCGGTCCGGGCTGACGCAGGCCGAGTTGGCTGAGCGGGTGGGGACGACGCAGTCGGCGATCGCCCGGCTCGAGGCGGGTGCCACGGCGCCGTCGCTTGCACGGGTGGACCAGATCGTGCGGGCCTGTGGGTTGACACTCGTGGTGGAGCTCGACGACGCGGGTCGGATCGATCCGGACGAGTGGCAGCGGGCGCAGCGCAACCTGGCGCTGACCGCCGACGAGCGGCTGGCGAGTGCGGTGCGGGCCGCGCAGTTCGTTCTTTCCGGACGCCAGGCGGTTGGTCGTCGACGTCGTGGGTCTCGCACCCGACCGTGAGCGCATTCGACCCGGCAGCGATGTTCGACGTGTTGAACCGTCACGGCGTGCGTTACATCCTCATCGGGGGGCTAGCGGCCGCCATCCACGGATCGCCCTATGTGACGGTGGATGTCGACGTCACGCCGGCGGGCGACGTGGACAACCTCGAGCGCCTCGCAACGGCGTTGCGGGAGCTCGAGGCCCGCGTGCGAGCGGAGGGGGCGACGTTTGCCTTCGATCATGACGGTGCGTCACTCGCTGGCAACGCCATCTGGAATCTCACGACCGCGTTCGGCGATCTCGACCTGGCGCTTCGACCCTCGGGGACGGCCGGCTTCGAGGACCTGACGCGGGATGCCGTCGACCTCGAGGTCCTCGGCGTCGTCGTGCGGGTGGCGTCGTTGGCCGACGTCGTGCGATCGAAGGCGGCGGCGGGTCGGGCCAAGGATGCGGCGCAGCTGCCGCTGTTGCGGCGGCTGCTGGAGGAAGGCGGCATCGGCACCGACTGAGCACCGCACGATCCGGCACCGTGGACAAGCACTACCTCCGCCGGCGCCGTGTCGAGAAAGCTCAAGCAGACGCTGTTCCTCGGACTCGTCGGGCTCCAGATGACGGCCGCCGGCTTGGCGGTCGCACTCGCCAAGCTTCCGTAGATCCCGCCCTCCGCCGGCACCGTCGAGCGCCGCCGTGTCAGCGAGGAGGCGTCGGAGGTCGTCGGTCCGGGTGAGGCCGAGCCGAGTGCGCCTTCTACGATCGGGCGCCATGGCGGTGGAGAAGGTCCGGCTGAAGATCGGGAACATGGCCAAGGCCGTCCTCGTGACGGGGCAGGCCTACCAGGATCCCAAGGACGCGCTCAACGAGTTCGTCTCCAACGCCGCCGACGAGTACGCCGAGGCCGAACGACGCGGCGAGCTGATCCGGGTGATCCTTCGCCGAAAGGGTCGCTACCCGACGATCGCCGTCGACGACGCCGGGCGAGGCATGACCGTGGACAAGCTGCGGTCGGTCGCCAGGAACCTCTTCGAGTCGGAGAAGGTCGGGGACGGCCGGACGCTCGGCGAGAAGGCGATCGGCACTCTCGCCTTTCAGCAGCTCGGCGGGCGCCTCGACATCGTCACCCGTCCCGAGGGCAGCGACAAGACGCACTCCCTCCGCCTGCAACGTGGCCAGGTCAACGCCGAGCTCGAGGTGAACGAGCGCCGCCGGCCCCGCTCGACGCCCGGTACCACGATCTACATCTCGGAGCTCGACCCCGAAGTGTTGCGGGTCCTGACGCACCGCAAGGTCGTCGACTACCTCCGCCGGCGCCGCGGCCCGGCGCTGGCGCGCGGCGACTACGTCATCGAGGTGCAGGAGGGGCGCACGGTCGAGACGGTCTCGCCCGAGCGACCGGATGGCATCCGTCTGACGTTGGCTGCGCAGCCGACGCTGTGGGGACGGATCGAGTTCGCCCTGTACGTCGCCCCGCCGGACGGGCGTCAGCGACGCGTGTCCGTCGTCGGCCGGGCGGGGACGGTGATCATCGACGACCTGTCCGAGCTCGACGAGTTCGACGACGGGCCGTGGTCGGCCGATCAGGTGGCGGGCGAGATCACGTTCGAGGCGTTGCAGCAGTCCGCCGGGCGAAGGGCCATCCTGCGAGACCGCGACGCGTTTCCGGCGTTCGTGCTGGCCATCCGGTCGGTCGAGGCGACGGTCGCGGCCTCCCTCGAGAAGGTCCGTCGCGAGGTGGACGAGCAGACAGCCGACCGATTGTCGGACGCCGTTCGCCGGATCTTCGGACGGGTGTTGCGCGAGCTCGAGGACCTGGACAACCCGATGCGCTCCTCCGTGGGTCACGAGCCGGGCCAGGGTGGCTTGTTCGCGCCCGAGGAGTCCGGGGAGCCGGAGCTCGATGTCCGGGACGGGTCGGTCGGTACGGCCCCAGATGCGGGGGAGCCGTCGCTCAACGACCTCGCCCCACCGATCCCGCCAGCGCCGCCGAGCGACGTGCTGATCCAGCCGCCGCCGTTGCCGGACTCGGCCAAGCCGTCCCGTCCCGGTGGCTCGCGACTCCCGACGATCGCCCTCGATCCCGATCCCGGCGAGGCCCGCAGCCGGTTCGATCCCGAGTCCGGCGTCGTCTATTACAGCGACCGTCACCCGGACTACCTGCTCGTCAAGGACGAAGAAGCGGCCCTGCTCGACTACCTCGCCACGCTGGTGGCCAAGGAGTACGTCGTCTACAACAACCCTCGAGCGGATACGGCGGACGTCGGCGAGGAGATGGTCCGGATGCTGGTGCGGGTCCGGCGCCAGCTCCGACGTCGAACCTGACTTGACGGGCGAACGTACGTTCGTCTACGGTGGCGAGGTCGGCGGACTCGCAGCTTCGGCTGCCTTTGAAGTTTCCTCATCTTGTGGAGGTGTGGTCTCGTGGCCATTCCCGACGATCCGCGTCAGTTGTCGACCGATGCGCTGGCCGAGCGCATCCGTGTAGCTGCGTCCGAGCAGACCGCGCATCAAGCGTGGTGGTTCTCGCTGATCGCCGAGTTCGATCGGCGGGAAGGTCATCTCGACTTCGGCATGCGCTCGTGCGCCGAGTTCTTGAGCTGGTGGTGCGGGCTGGACGTACGGACGGCGCGGGAGCAGATGCGGGTGATCCGAAAGCTGCAAGGTCTGCCGCGGGTGCGGGCCGAGTTCGAGGCGGGGCGGCTGACCTATTCGAAGGTGCGGGCGCTGACGCGCGCGGCGGATGCCAACAACGAGTCGATGCTGGTCGCGTTGGCGGGCGATCTGACGGCGACCCAGCTGGAACGGGTGGTCGGCGCGCTCGAGTCTGCGCATGAGCGGCTGATGCAGTCGGATGACGATCGGCGGCGCACGCAGTGCGGCGTGACACGGTGGGTGGACGAGTTGGGCCTCGTGCATCACGAGGTGGTGTCGGCGCCGGAACAGGCTGGGCTCGTCGATGCTGCGCTCGGCTTCGGCGCGGACAACCTGTTCCAGATGGCCAAGTCGGCCGCCAAGGAGAAGAAGTCGACGGACGACGGCGCCGATGAAAACGTCGTCCCGGTGCCGCGACCGTCGGTGTCGCGGCGTCGGCTCGACGCGCTGTTGTGGGTGCTCCAACGCGGCCTGATCAATGCGCAGCGGACCGATCTCGTCGACGAGTCGCGGTATCTCGTGATGCTGCACGTCCGCGAGGGTCAGGCGATGGTGACGGACGACGGAAAGGTCGACCTCGGGAACGGCCTGGCGGTGACGCCGCGCACGCTGCGTCGCCTCGGGTGCGGAGGGTTGATCCAAGGGATGCTGCACGGGGTCGACGGGAAGCCGCTCGATTTCGGCGACCGCGTCCGGTTGGCGACCCGGAACCAACGGATCGCGCTCGAGGCGATGTACCCGACGTGTGAGATCCCCGGGTGTGACGTGCCGTTCGCGTGGTGCGAGGTGCATCACGTGGTGCCATGGGAGGACGGGGGCCCGACCGACATGGACAACCTGCGTCCTCGCTGCTCGTTCCACCACCATCTCGTCCACGAGGGTGGTTGGCGCGAGGTGCTCGGGATCGATGGACGGACCGTCCTGATCCGACCAGACGGCACAAGGGAAGTCGGCCCTGCGCCGACGATGGAGGCCGTGCCCGTGTCGCCGGCGGCTCTCGTCTACGCGAACCGCGGACGAGGCGGGACACCGCTGGGGCCGACCGCGCTGTCGAGTCTCGGCGGCCATGCCAGGGGCGAGCGGCTCTCCACGTGGGGCTTGTCGGTGATCATCGAATCTCTGCTGGCGCTCGATGGGAGTGGCGGGCGCCGAGCCGACCTCGCCGACCTCGACGCCGCGGACAACGTCGATGAGCTCGTCAGCGCCGGTTCCGGGCGGGCCGGCCCGCCGTCGGGCTGACCGTCGCCGTGCGAGGGCGTGAGGCGCCGGGCCCAGCAGGGCGCCGGCGGCTCCGCCGCGCCCGCGCAACGGTCGGACGCGTGCCATGTCCCCTCGCTTGGCCCCTCGAAGCCCCTGATGGCGTCCCAGCGTGGTGGTGCCAACTCGGAGTGCGGTGCGAGCCTGCGGTCGCGAGCAACCCTCCGGTCCGGGTGGCTCCGCGGAGCCACCCGATCGGCCACCCCAGCGGCGGTACCAGTTTCGGGGTTCACGGAGACGGCGTGCGCCTCCTCGCCCGAGGGGGCCGCTACCGTCGCGTCGGCGATGGGCGTGATCGGCGACGGCTGGAAGGTCGACCTCGACGAGATCGAGGGCGCGGTCGGCGCTCGGGCCTTCGAGCGCGGCCGAGCGTACGCACGGGAGGGGCGGGTCGTGAAGGTCGCCTGGTCGCCGAGCGAATTCCTCCTCAGGGGCTCGGTCATCGGCAGCAGTCCCGTCCTCTACCAGACCACGGCCGAATTCGAGGGCGAGGAAGGCGAGGAGCTCGCCTTCCTCGGTGGCGACTGCACCTGCCCCATGCAAGTCGACTGCAAGCACGTCGCCGCGCTCGTGATCGCCGCCTCCGGCGCCGACCGCAACCGAGGGGTTCCGCCACGCCCGAACTCCGGCCCGCGCCACGAGCCGGCGGCGCGGGCTCGGCCGGTGCCCGGCTGGGAGGAGTCCCTCGCCGCCCTGGTGGGTTCGCCTGCGACTACCGGGTCGACGCCGATCGCCATCGAGCTGTCGGTCCGCACGACCTCGTCGAGGGGTCCGACTCCGAGGCTCCACGCGCGGCTCGTGCGACCGGCGGCGCGTGGCGGATGGGTCAACGGTGGCTTGAGCTTCGGGTCACTCGAACCGTGGCAGCTCCGTTCCGGCGACTACCGAGCCGACCACGGGGCGCTGGCGAAGGATCTCGTCGCCATCCAACGGGCCGGCCAGCCCGTCTACTCCTACGCGCGCATGTCGTCGGACAAGTCGATCGACCTCACGACGTGCGGGGCGCAGCTCTGGGCGCTGTTCGCCGAGGCCGGCCGGTGCGGCATGCAGGTTGTCCCCGCCGCCGGCGGCGACGACGTCGATCACTCGTCGTGCGGCGAGGTGGTCATCGACGTCACCCGGCGGGACGACGGTGATCTCGACGTGCAGGCGCGCGTCCAGATCGAGGCCGCGGACGGCCACGACCTCACGCCGCTTCTCTTCCTCGGGACGGCCGGGCACGGGGTGGTCTGCGGCGATGGCGGCCCGCGGTTCGAGCTGGTGCGCCTGATGCGGCCGGCGCCGCCCGAGCTCCAGCGGATGGTGATCAACGGCGACCGGTTGCACGTCCCAGCCGGCGACGTCCTGCGCTTCGCCCAGCAGGTCTGCCCGGCCCTGCAGCGGGTGGCGCCGGTGATCTCCACCGACGGCTCGTTCGAGCCGCCGGTGGTCCG
>JBKJKM010000063.1:0-3835 GCA_046597375.1 Acidimicrobiales bacterium
TTTCTGTGTCCTCGAGGTACTGCGGTGCTGCGGTTGGTGTCAGCCACCCCCCTTCGCCATCGGAAGGAGACCCATCACCCGCCACTCGTTGCCAACTGGGCCGAGGACGACGAGGAAGCGTTGATCGGAAGTCGTGACCTCGACCGAGCGCCCCCACGATGAGACGGAGTTGCCAAAGGCGGCGACGAAGGGGGTGATGTTGTCGAGCCCGCCCACGGGTACCAGGCGGCCCGCTTTCCAGTCGCCCTTGGTCTTGCAGGCGACGTCGGCGAGTCCGGGATCACCGAGGAGAACCTTGTCGAGCTGGAACTCGGTGACCGACTTCTCACAATCCGAGGCCCGGTCGATCCAACGCTGCGCTTGAGCAACTGCGGCGGCGTCCGGGGGGAGCTTCGGCTCGACGGACACGGGACGGCCACCTTGCACTCGCCACCCGGCGTCTCCTCGCACCACCGCCCACACCTCGGTGGTCTCAGCCGCCACCAGCCCGCGGAACGGTGTGATCGAGGGCGGTCGGGACGCGGCGACGGTCAACTGCGTGGCATCCGAGGTGCGGCGCTCGCTGGCGACCGAATACCGAGCAGGGATGACACGCTCCGCTCGGGTCTGGCGCCATGCCGCCACCGAACCGACCCGTCGTTGGGTCGGCTCGTCCAAGAGGGCGAACGACTCGGCGCTGCGCGCGGGAGTCTCGCCATCGATGTCGGCGATCTCGGCGAGGAGGAAGGCGTCGAGGGCGAGTCTGGCGCTTGCCGGCTCCCGAACCGGGTTGGTGACGGCGAACGCCGTTGGCAGAGACAACTCGGTCTCGCCCCGGGCGCCGGCTGGACGATCGATGCTCTTCACGGAGGGTGGACCGCTGAAGACCGAGATCTCGCCCTCGGGGCGAAGGGCAACGTAGGCGACGCCCAAACCGGCCAGGAGACCGATGATCGCCGTCAGGACCACCGCCAGATACCGGCCGCCCAGGCGGCTGCGAACCTGGCGATTCGAGCTGGTTGCCTCTTCCGGGGAGGCAGCCAGGGGGCGTTCGATGGTGCGCATGGCGATCCCTCCTCGGGTGGTTGCGGACGAGTGCTCTACGGTCTCAGCCGTGGCCTTGGATGACTAGTACCTCCACGCGAACGGCGATCATCCGGCCCATGCACCACCCACGTAGACGGCCCGTGCGCTCTCTGTGGTTGGCCAGGCTTCTGGTCGTTGTCGGCGGAGGCCTCGCGTTCCTCGTCGGCGCTGCCGGTCCGGCGTCGGCTCATCCCCTGGGCAACTTCACGACCAATCGGTACGCCCGGGTCGAGGTGGGCGCTTCGGTGATCCGCGTTCACTACGTCCTCGACGAAGCCGAGCTCGTCGCCTTCCGAGCCCGAGCTGCGCTGGCCGGCGATGTCGACGCCTACGGCGAGCGGCGCGTGGGAGAGATCGCCGCCGGTCTCCGCCTCGAGGTCGACGGCGCGCCCCTCGCCCTTCGCCCCGTGGTGCACGCCCTCACCCAACCGGCGGGACAGGGCGGCCTGACCACGCTCCGAATCGACGCCGTCTTCGAAGCTGACCTGCCGGACGGGCTGGGAGGCGGGAGGACGCCGGCGTCGTTCGCCGACGGCAACCAACCCGACCGCATCGGGTGGCGCGAGGTGGTCGTCCGGGCGACGGCGGGGGCCGACATCGTGGAGTCGACCGTCCCCGAGACCGATCGCACCGACGGGCTACGGAACTACCCGACCGATCCCGGCGTCGCTCCCCTCGACGTCCGCTCCGCCACCTTCCGATTCATCCCCGGCACCGGCACCGACGGCATCGCCTCCTTGGCCGCCGAGGACGACGCCAAAGGAAGCGCACGCACCGGCGATCGGTTCGTCCGGCTGCTGGCCAACACGACCTCGTCGCCCTTGGCCATCGCCGGCGCCCTGGCCGTGGCATTCGCCTTTGGCGCCGTGCACGCCGTCGGCCCCGGCCATGGGAAGACCGTGATGGCGGCCTACCTCGTGAGCACGGAGGGGCGGCGCCGCGACGCCGTCGCCCTCGGAGCCGTCGTGAGCCTCATGCACACCATCAGCGTGCTGGCCCTCGCGGGCTTGCTGGCCACCATCGCCAAGGACGTCCGGGCCGAGCGCATCTACCCCGCCCTCACCCTCGTCGCCGGGGTCCTCGTCGTCGGCGTCGGCGCCAACCTCCTGCGCCGACGCCTCGCCGCCCGCCGCCGCCCCACCTCCGAGCACCACGACCACGACCACGACCACGACCGCGTGCTCGACGAGCACGACCACGGGCGCGTTGATGTTGCCCTTCCGGCAGCCACAGGGGCAACAGCAACGGCATTGGACGACCACAAGGGCAACACCAACGAGCACACGCACGACCACCACGACGAGCACGACGAGCACGAGCACGAGCACGGGCCCGAGCACGAGCCCGAGCACGGGCATCACGTGCATGGGCCGGGGACGCACACCCACGAGCTCGACGAGGGGGTCCGGCCGCTGAGCCGGGCTGGGATACTCGCCCTCGGGACGAGCGGCGGTCTGTTCCCGAGCCCGTCGGCGGTGGTCGTCCTCGTCGGCGCCTTCGCCCTCGGACGGGCGGCGCTGGGCCTGGCCCTCATCCTCGCCTTCAGCGTCGGGTTGGCCGTCGTCCTGGTCACCGTCGGGCTGTTGCTCGTGGCCGGACGCGACCGCCTCCGCACGTCACGCCTCGCCCTCTCGCTCCCTTGGCTCCCGATCGTCGGAGCCGCGGCCATCACGGTGCTCGGACTGGTGCTGCTGGTGCAAGGGTTCACCCAGCTCACCTGACCTCGGCATGGGTAGCGTCCGGCCATGGCTCGCAACCACGACTTGGCCGCACGCGTCTACGAGGCCGCCCACCTCGAGGGCGAGTTCCTGCTGCGCTCGGGCGTGACCTCGAACGAGTACTTCGACAAGTACCGCTTCGAGGCCGACCCGGTGCTCCTTCGTGACATCGCCGCCGGCATGGTCCCGCTCGTCCCGGACGACGCCCAGTTGCTCGGCGGCCTCGAGCTCGGCGGCGTACCGCTGGCCACGATGGTGTCGCAGCTCGACGGACGACCGGCCCGGTTCGTCCGCAAGGCGGCGAAGACGTACGGAACCTGCCAGCTCGCCGAGGGGGGCGACCTCGCCGGCTACCGCATCTGCTTGGTCGAGGACGTCATCACCTCGGGCGGCGCCGTCATCGATGCGACAAAGGCGCTACGGGATGCCGGCGCCACGGTCGAGACCGTCGTCTGTGTCATTGACCGCCAGTCGGGTGGCCGGGAGAAGCTGGCGGAGCTCGGCGTCGAGGTGCGGGCCCTCTTCACGAAGACCGACCTCGAGGCCGCGGCTCGCTAGGCCACGGGTCTCAGACCAAGTGGACGGCGCCTCGGCCGTCGACGATCTCGGCGACCTCGGCGGCGCCGCGGTGCCCACGGCTGCGGAGGATGTCGAGCGTCTTGAAGACCTCGGTGCGGGGAACGACGACGATCATGCCGAGGCCGAGGTTGAACGTCTTGGCCATCTCCTCGGGAGCGATGCCACCGATGCGAGCCATCTCGTCGAAGATCCGCGGTGGTTCCCACTTGCGCTGGTCGACGACGGCATCAGCCGAACTCGGCAGCACGCGAACCAGGTTGCCGAGGATGCCGCCCCCGGTGATGTGGGCGATGGCGCTCACCTCGACCGAACGGACGAGAGCGGTGATGGCTGGCGCGTAGATCACCGACGGTTCGAGCAGCTCGTCGGCCAGTGTCCGGCGGGCGCCCTCGTAGGCAGGAGCATCGAGGTCTCGTTGGCCCGCAAGGTGTTCTTCGAGGTGGCCGGACGAGACCTCGATGCTCCTGCCTACG
>JBKJKM010000096.1:0-16019 GCA_046597375.1 Acidimicrobiales bacterium
CGGTGGCCGGGAACGACTTGCCGTTGAGGCTGAAACCGATGGCACCGGCATCGTTGAGAATCATGACCTTTTCGTCGGCGAGCTCGACGCCGGGCGTCGGGACCCGGCCGATCAGGAAGGCGCCGGCCAGACCGTCGGGCACCTGCTCGACCGCGTTGTGGTGCGAGTGGTACATGCCGACGGCCGGCGTGGCCTGGGCCGTGAACTCGTAGGTGAACGACGCGCCCGGCTTGATCGGCGGCTGGGTGATGTCCGCCACGCCGTCCATCGAGTTCGGCAAGTCGATGCCGTGGATGTGCACAGCGGTCGACTCCGTCATGCGGTTGGTGACGACGACCTGCACGCGATCGCCCGGCTCGACCCGCAGGGTCGGGCCGGGGACGGTGCCGTTGTAGGCCATGGCGTCGACCATGCGGCCGGGCTCGACCTCCCACGTGATCTGCGTCGTGGTGATGGCGAACTGCTTCGTTCCGTCGGGCAGGACGGTCGGGGCGAGGTCCTGGGCGCCGACGCCGGCGGTCGCCGCCGGGAACTTGGCCGTGACGGCCGCCATCGTGGCGTCCATGCCGGAGCCATCGGGCATGGCGTGACCCCCGCCGGCGTCGGCCGTCTTCCCTCCGCCGGAGGTCGCCTTGGCGGCGCCGCTGCTTGCCGATCCGGCTTCGGATTCGTCGATGGCCCGGAAGCCGAACCCGACGGCCGCCACGCTGACGATCAAGGCGACGGCGGCCAGCAAGAAGGCAAAGACCATCGTGACGTCTCGAGCGTCACCCTTCGGCGCGACGGGGGCGATGGGCAGCGGCAGATGTGTTGCGGTCATGTCTCCATCCAACGACTCGAGAGGTACGACCGGCAGGGTCATCGGTCGTCGACCCGACGGGACTTTGGTCCCAAATGGTGCACCGACCGGGCGCGCGAAACGACCGAGGGCGGCGGACCTTTCGGTCCGCCGCCCTCGGCGTGCGATGCGACAGCGACAACGGTCAGATTTTGACGAGCTCCCGGTCGACGGCCCGATCGGTCACGTCGATGGGGGCAGCGAAAATCTCGCTCTTCGGCGTCCGGAAGGCGTGGGCGAAACCGGCCAGCGACAGCAGCGCCAGGAGTGCGGCCGCGGCGAAGGCGACGGTGGCCACTTGGCGGCCCTTCTCTCCGAAGACGCTGAAGCCGAACGAGGTCAGGAGCAAGCCACGGAGCGTCTCACCTTTGAACAGCGTCTCGCGCTGACCGGTGATGGCGGTCAGTTGCTTCTGCAGGTCGGGAAGCGTTGCGCTGCCGGCCGTTTGCGCGGTTGCGACCTGCTCGCGGAGCGCAGCCTGGGGCTCGCCCAGGTCGGCGAAGGTCTTGCCGTCGGCCACCGCCTCGAGGTGCAGTCCGATGAAGTCGTTGGCGTGGCACTCGGCTTGCTTGCCGGTCGTCAGCGCCTGACCGGCATAGCCAACGACGCACGCCGATTGCTTCTCTTCGTCCGTCAGGGTGTCGGCCGTCTTGAAGTTGATGTTCTGCTGCGTGAGCTGTTCCTTGACGTAGCCCTCCGCGAAGTTGGCATTGCTCGTCATCACCAGCCCGAGAACGAGGAGGAGAGCGGCGAGTGCGATCCCGCCGGCGCTGAAGAGGAAATCGAGGGTTCTGCGTTGCATGGTGCTCCTTGGGTTCGGTGAGGCGTCGGCCGCGCAACCGCCGAATCGCGGCGCTGCACCGATCTTCCGCCGAACTCGTCGGCGCCGACAGAGGCGAACGACTGTGACCTTCGGCCCTGTTTTCGGAGGGGGCCATGGAGTCTGCTGCGGTCATGGACTTCCTCCCGGCGCCGGCCGGTCGGTCAGATGCGCCCGACGACCCAGGTGGCTGCGCTCCCGCCCGCAGGACCGGCGCCGAGTTCGAACCGGCCGCCGTGGCGGACTGCTCGGGTCTCCATGTTCTTGAGCCCCTGCCCCCGACGGGCCGACGGGTCGGGCGGACCGACGCCGTCGTCGAGCACGCGAAGCGTGATCTCGTCGGCCACGAGGAGCTCGATCTCCACCCGGGTGGCGCCCGCGTGCCGGGCCACGTTGCTGAGCGACTCGCGGAGCGTGGCCAACAGGTCGACGGCGACGTCCTCGCTGACGGCAGTGTCGACCGGTCCGTCGAACAGGCAGAACGGCTCGAAGCCCAGGGCGCCCGCCGCTTCCCGGCCCAGCGCCAGCACGCGGTCGCGGAGGCCGACGCCGATGGACACGCGCGACGACTCGAGGCCGAAGATGGCCGATCGGATGTGCTTGACCGTCAAGTCGAGGTCGTCGACGGCGGCCTGGATGCGGGTGACCGCCGCCCCGGCATCGGTCGACAGCAGTCGCGAGGTCCCCTGCAGCGACAGCCCGGTGGCGAAGAGCCGCTGTATCACGGTGTCGTGCAGATCGCGGGCGATGCGCTCACGATCCTGCACGAGGGCGAACTCCCGGACCCGGGTGTGGAGGCGGGCGTTCTCGATGGCCACCCCAGCGGCTGTCGCCAA
The DNA here is from genome assembly GCA_046597375.1 of Acidimicrobiales bacterium. Lineage (GTDB taxonomy): Bacteria > Actinomycetota > Acidimicrobiia > Acidimicrobiales > CADCTF01 > DATLED01. Next base: position 2,495 of record JBKJKM010000096.1, read on the forward strand.
CCCGACGACGAGCTCCTCATCGACGTCGGTGAACACTTCGGCGGACGTCTTGTCGGTGAGGTACAGGTTGCCGAACACTTCGTTCCGCACCCGGATCGGGACACCGAGGAAGGACCGCATGGGCGGATGGTTCGGCGGGAAGCCGAAGCTGTCGGGATGCTCACGGAGATCGGGGAGCCGCAGGGGGTGGGCGTCGAGGATGAGCAGCCCGAGGATGCCGTGACCTTCCGGGAGGTCGCCGATGCGGCGACTCTGGGCATCGTCCATCCCCACCGTGATGAACTGGCTCAGACGCGTGCCGGTGTCATCGAGGACGCCCAGCGCGCCGTAACGGGCGTCGACCAGGCCGACCGCCGCCTCGATGATCCGCAACAAGATGCTGGCCGGATCGAGGTCGGACCCGATGGCGAGCACGGCGTCGAGCAGCTCGCGGAGGGCGCGCGGACCAGCGACCTCGGACATGCGCCCACCCTACGGGCGGTGGCCGACCAGAATGCCGCCGTGAGCCAAATCGAAAGGGAGACGTTACGTGTGTTCCTTCTCGACGATCACGAGGTCGTGCGTCGCGGGCTTCGGGAGCTTCTCGAGTCGGAGGAGGACATCGAGGTCGTGGGCGAGGCGGGAACGGCCGAGGAGGCGTACGCCCGCATTCCGGCCACCCGTCCCAACGTGGCCGTCCTCGACGTGCGCCTGCCCGACGGCGACGGCGTCGAGGTGTGCCGGGAGATCCGATCGAACCATCCGGAGATTGCTTGTCTGATGCTCACCTCGTTCGCCGACGACGAGGCCCTCTTCAGCGCCATCATGGCGGGCGCCGCCGGCTACATCCTCAAACAGGTGAGGGGCAACGACCTCGTCGACGGCGTGCGGCGCGTCGGGCGGGGCGAGTCGCTCATCGATCCGTTGCTGACGACCCGAGTGCTCGAGCGGCTGCGCCAGTCGCCGGAGCCCGACGAGCTCTCGCATCTCACGGACCAGGAACGGCGCGTGCTCGACCTGATCGCCCTCGGGATGACCAACCGCCAGATCGGCGCCGAACTCTTCCTGGCCGAGAAGACGGTCAAGAACTACGTCTCCAATCTGCTCACGAAGCTGGGCATGGGACGCCGGGCCGAGGCCGCCGCCTACGCCGCCCGACTCTCCGAGCGACGCCAGCACCGGCCCGGCGCAACGCCGTAACGCCGAAATTCGGGTCCTTCGGCCCTACCGACGTCGTCGCCAGCGGCCCAGCATCAAGGCATGACACGCAACGTTGACGTGGAGACGGTCCCCCCGCTCGAAGAGCTCTCCGCCGAGGACTGCCGCATGCAGCTCGGGCTCGGCACCGTCGGGCGCCTGGCCATGATTCTCGATGGCTATCCGCTCGTCGTCCCGGTGAATTACCGCATGCTGAGCGACGAGGCCGGGACGGCCATCCTGCTCCGCACGGCGCCGGGAAGCACGATCGACCGGGCGCCGGCGCCGGTCGCCTTCGAGATCGACGGCATCGACCACTACCACCGCCAAGGGTGGTCGGTGGTGGTGCGGGGCGACCTCCGACACCTCGAGCAGGCCGAAATCGACCTGATGGGCGATCAGTTCGATCCCCGGCCATGGCCGACCGGAAAGACGGCGTGGCTCGTCATCCGGCCTCTCTCGGTCACCGGCCGTCGGCTCCGGGTCTCCGAGCCCGAGTGGACGCTTCACCCGGAGGCCTACCTCTGAGAACTCGACCCGCTCGGCGCGCACCCCCTTGGCCTCATCAAGCGAGGCTGCAACCCGGGGGAGCTCTCGGCGCCGTAGAAGCAGTGAGGGACAGTCGGTCCCAGAGGAGCAAGTCATGCAACGTGTCGCCCGAAGCATCGCCGCCGTGCTGGTTTTGACGGGTGGCGCCGTGCACTTCGACCTGTGGCGGGGCGGCTACGAAGGCATCCGTTACATCGGTCCCCTCTTCCTCGCCAACGTCGTGGTCTCGGCGGTGATCGCCGTCGCACTGGTGGTGCGGCGAAACCGCATCATCCTCCTTGGTGGCGCCGCCCTGGCCCTCGGGTCGCTCGCCGCACTGGCGCTCAGTCGCACCGTCGGCCTGCTCGGTTTCATGGAGACCGGTTGGACGCCCGAAGCTATGCGCACGGTGGCGGCCGAGGTCGGCGCCCTCGTCGCCCTCACCGCCGTCTTCATGGCCGGCCGTCGCCAGCCGGCGAGAGAGTTCCGTACTTCGTAAGCCGATTTCGGCCCCATCCCAGCCGCCGGTGAGGTTCCATAGGGGCATGGCACGCCTTCGCCTCCTGCTTCCCGCAGTCGTACTCGTCGTGGCCGTCGCCCTCTTCGTGCCGTCGCTCGCCGCCAGCACGGCGCGAAGTCCACGGGCCCTCGCCGTCATCGCCGTGCTCGTCGCTGCCACCGTCTTCGCCGGTCGGTGGCTCGATCGGCGCTGGGGCCGCCCCGCCGGCATCGCCGGTCGCAGCGCCATCGGCGCTCTGGCCGTGTGGTTCCTGGTCCTCCCTGCAGTCCAGCAGAAGACACTCGTGGAGGACATCCCCACCGTCGCCGCCGGCGCCGCCCGCCCGGCGTCGACGTCGGTACCCGAGCCGGTGACATCGACCACCATCGCGGCGACGGCCGCCGAGACCACCGAAGTCACGGCGCCGCCGCCTACGACAGTCGCGCCTAGGGCGGGTGCGCCAGCGTCGGCCACGCCGCCGGCTCCGACCCCCGCGACACCGACAACGACGACCACGACGGCGGTTGCGGCCGCGCCGACGACGACGACAACGACCTCGCCGCCGCCGGCCACCGCCGAACCCCAGCGCATCACCACCGGGTCGCTATCCGGTATCGGCCACCACGCCACCGGCACGGTCTCGGTCTTCCGCCTGGGTGACGGCACCTCCATCGTGCGCTTCGAGGACGTCGACATCCGCAACTCGCCCGATCCGGTGTTGTACCTCGTCCCCGGGCGCGACCGCCAGACCCGCGAGGGGGGCATCGAGGTCGGCAAGCTGAAGGCGACCAAGGGCACCTTCAACCACACGGTGCCGGCGTCGTTCGACTTGGGTCAGGACTTCACGGTCTTCATCTGGTGCGAGCGCTTCGCCACACCCATCGCCAACGCCGACCAGCGTCCGATCTGACCTGACGGACCGCGGATACGGCGGATACGGCGGTCAGCGCATCGGGCGGAAGGTGCGCAGATCCCGTCCCGTGCTGACGACGAGTCGGCCGTCGCCGAGGGCGGCGACACCGAGGAGGCAGTCGACCTCGATCCGGCCGGCCGGCACGGCGCCGACACCGACAACGCGGTAGCGGAGCAGCGCTCGTTCGAGATAGCTGCAGACGTACAGGTCGGAGCCGATGGGCGCGATCCCCGAAGGGGCCGTGCGCGGCGGCAGGCTGACCACGTTCGACGGCGATGGCGACCAATCGGCGCGTCCCAGCCGTTCGGGCTGCCGTCCGGGGGAGTTGTCGGCGAGCCAGACCGCGTCGTCGATCAGTGCGAAGGCGAAGGGGTTGTGCCAGCCGTCGGAGAGGGCCTCGGGCTGCTGGTCGACCGGACCGTCGGGATCGAGGGTGATGACCTTGCCGTTCACCACGCTCGGGTCGTCGATCCTGTCGGGCTGCTGCAGGTCACCGATGCCGATCACGAGGCGCCCGTCGTCGAGCACGGCCAGATGCCCGCCGTTGGCCAGGTCGGCCGACGGTGGACCGACCCACACCTGGCGCGCCGGGCCCGGTGCGACTTGGCCAACCACGATCCGACCCAATGGATCGGTCCAGGCGGCGAAAGTCCGGTCGGTGCCGTCGACGGCGACACCGAGCAAGCCCCGCTGGCCACCGGTCGAGACCGCAACCTCGGCGACGGCGCGCACCGAGCCGTCGGCCGCCACCTCGCGGATGACCCCGGTCGATCGTTCGCCGTAGCGCAGCCCGCCGCCGACCAGCGGAGCCAGGGCCGCCACGCCGGGCGCGTCGGCCACGAGGACCATCGTGTCGACGGCGCGTCGCTCCGATGTCGGCGCTCCGACACGGTCGACGGCATCGACGCCGGTCCAGACGAGCTCGATCGCCCCGAGCACGACCAGTGCCGAGCCGACGACGCGACGTACGGGCATGGACCACCGGACCCCCCGACGCAGGAACCACCAGCCGGCGCCGACAAAGGCCGTGCCGCCGGCCAGTCGGATGAGAAGCGAGATCATCCGCCGACCGCATCCATGACGCCATTCTCGTCGCCGCGCGGTGACTACCGTGCCCGCCATGGGGAACATCGAGCGGCACGCGTGGAACCAGGACTTCCAGTGGCAGGACCACGCGGGCCCGTTCCGTCGTCTGACCCCCGACCAGGTCGGCCAGTTCGACACGGAGGGATTCGTCGTCATCGAGGGCCTGCTCGGCGCCGAGGAGCTGGCCCGCACCGTGGCCGAGATCGACACCTTCGAAGCCGTGACCGATCAACGGCTCCAGCGCCTCGACGGCGGGCGGGAGGTGATCTCCGAGGCCGGCGCCATCACGTTCACCACCCACCTCGTCACCAAGTCGCCATGGCTCCGTGACCTCGTGGCCAACGCCACCTTCGCCGATCTCTGCGCCGACCTCGTCGGGCCTGATGTCCGGCTCTATTGGGATCAGGCTGTGTACAAGAAGCCGGAGAAGCCGCGCCGCTTTCCCTGGCATCAGGACAACGGCTACACCTTCGTCGAGCCGCAGGCCTATCTCACCTGCTGGATCGCCCTGACCGACGCGACCGTCGACAACGGCTGCCCCCAGGTGGTACCCGGTCTTCACCGCTCGGGCACCCTGCGCCACCGCTGGGTCGACCCGCTCGGCTTCGAGTGCTTCCCCGACCATCCGACGACGACGGCGGCCGAGGTTCCGGCGGGTGGGGCCGTGTTGTTCTCCTCGCTCACCCCGCACCTCACGGGGCCCAACACCACGGACGCGGTGCGCAAGGCCTACATCGTGCAGTACGCACCCGACGGCGCCGTCACGTGCCAGGGCGGTCCCGGTCAACCGCCCATGTCCCGCCACGCCTGCGATGCGCCCGACCGTCAGTTCTCCGTACTCGTCGGCGGTCAACGCCCCGCCTGATCGTTCGTAGGCTGGCCCGGTGCCGAGCTCACCGACCACGACGACGCGCATGAACCCGACGGTCGATCGGCTGGCCGCCTACTCGTGGCGGCTCCTGTTGATCGGCGCCGCCGGCTTGGCCGCCGTGCTCCTGCTCGTGAAATTACGGGTGGTGCTGTTCCCCATCGTCATCGGCGCCTTTCTGGCCGTGGCCCTCTCGCCCGTCGCCCGACTGTTTCGCCGTTGGGGCCTGCCCAAGCTGCCGGCGACGGCGCTCACGTTCCTGCTCTTCTTCGGAGTTCTCGGCGGCATCGTCGCCTTGATCGTGCCGACCGTGGCCGACGAGATCGGCGATGTGGGCCCGACCGTCACCGAGGCGACCAACAGCATCGAACGCTGGCTGATCGACGACGTCGGCGTCAGCCCGAGCCGGCTCGAAGAGGTGCGCGACCAGGCCGGCTCGGCCGCCCGGAGCGGTGCGACCGGGTCGGGAAGCGCCATCATCGGTGGCGCCGTGCTCGTCGGCGAACTGTTCGCCGGGCTCCTGCTCTCCCTCTTCCTCGCCTTTTTCATGGTGAAGGACGGCGAGCGCTTCCAGGCGTTCGTTCTTCGCCAGGTCCCCGAGGAACGCCAGCCCCTCGCCCGTCGCCTCGGCGCCCGCGCCTGGCGGACGCTGGGCGGCTACCTCCGCGGCTCGGCCGCCCTCGGAGTCGTCGAGTCCGTGATCATCGGGATCGCCATGGCCGTGACCGGTGCGTCGCTGATTCCCGCTGTCATGACCATCACCTTCCTGGCCGCCTTCGTTCCCTTCGTCGGCGCGCTGGTCGCCGGTGTACTCGCCACCGCCATCACCCTCGTGACCGCTGGCGCCGGACCGGCGCTCGTGGTCGGCATCGTCGCCGTGATCGTGCAGCAACTCGACAACGACCTGTTGGCGCCCGTCGTGTTCGGCAAGACCCTCGAGCTCCACCCCGTCGCCATCCTCCTCGGCGTGGCTACGGGCGCCGCCCTCGGCGGGCTGCCCGCCGCCGTGTTGGCCGTGCCGGTCACCGCCCTCGTGTCGAACCTGGCCAACGAGGTTCGCCACCCCCGCGACGAGTCGGGCCGACCCGAAGAGCTTCAGGCGAGCTGAGCGGGCGCGCCGGTCACGGGTTCCTGCGACTGGAGCTCGAGCAGACTCTTGAGTTCGGACCGCCGAAGCGGTCGGGCGAAGAGGTAGCCCTGGCCGTAGGTGCACCCGAGCGCTCGCAGCTGCGAGAGCTGCTCCGCCGTCTCGATGCCCTCGGCCAGGGTCGCCACCCGGAACGTGTCCCCGAGGCGCAGGATCGAGCGCACCATGCCGGGGCCTTCGACCGTTGACAGGCTGTCGATGAAGGACTTGTCGATCTTCAGGATGTCGATCGGGAGCCGTCGCAGGTAGGACAACGACGAGTAGCCGGTCCCGAAGTCGTCGAGGGCGAGGCGAACGCCGAGCTTCTTCAAGCGCTGCATCGTCTCGATGGCGCCGTCGATGTCGTCCATCAGCATGGTCTCGGTCAGTTCGAGCACGACCGTCCAAGGCTCGATGCCGGCGTTGCCGACGACGGCCTCGATCTCCTCGACGAGCGTCGGTTCCTGGAACTGGCGGGGCGACAGGTTGATCGTCACCGACACCGGACGCTCGTGGGGCCCCTGCACCTGCTGGAGATCGACGAGGGCATCCACTGCTCTCTGCAGGATCCACCGGCCCAACGGCACGATGGTGCCCGTGGCCTCGGCCATCGGGATGAAGTCCATCGGTCCGACGAGCCCGCGTTGGGGGTGCTGCCACCGCACGAGCGCCTCCATACCGACGATCCGCTTGGTCTTGAGATCGACGAGCGGTTGGTACCGGAGCGAGAACTGCTCCTGGCTCACGGCCCGCCGCAACTCGTTGGCCAACGTGATGCGATCGCGCATCTCGATGTGCATCTCCGGGTGGAACCGAGCGACCTGGCCCTTGCCCTTGCCCTTCGCCATGTACATCGCCACGTCGGCGTTGCGCAGCAGCTCCTCGGCGTCGAGCGACCCCGGGACGGCCAGCGCCACACCGATGCTCGCCGCCGCAAAGAGTTCGTGCCCGGCCACCAGAAGCGGGAGGCGCAGCAACTCCTGGATGCGGGCGGCCACGGCCTCTGGCGATCCATCCCCTTCGGCATCATCGAGCAGCACGGCGAACTCGTCGCCTCCGAGGCGGGCGACGGTGTCATTCGGTCGGACGCACTCGGACAAGCGGCGGGAGACGGCCACCAGCACCTCGTCGCCGGCGGCATGGCCGAGCCCGTCATTGACCGCCTTGAAGTCGTCGAGGTCGACGAGCATGAGGGCTACGCAGCCCTCGGTCCGCGACGCTCGAGCCAGGGCGACGGCGGCGCGGTCACGAAGGAGGGCGCGGTTGGCCAGACCGGTCAGCGAGTCGTGGAACGCTTCGCGGATGAGCTGCTCCTCGAGGGCTTTTCGCTCAGTGACATCCCTGGTGTTCAAGACGATGCCCGAGACGCTCGGATCCGAGAGCAGGCTCCGGACGGTCGACTCGCAGTGGGCCCAGGTGCCGATGCTCGTCCGCAACCGCCAGTCCGCCGTGAGGGCGCGTTCGGGCGCGGCCATGGCCTCGTCCAGCACCTGGCCAGCCCGCCCGATGTCGTCCGGGTGCAAGAGCTCCCAGATCGTGCGTCCTTCGTAGTCGCCGGGCTGGTAGCCGAACACCCGCTGCACGGACGGCGTCTGGAAGAGAATCGTGCCCTCGGCATCGAGGATCGTGATGACGTCCGACGAGCTCTGCACGAGGGAACGGAACCGGACCTCGCTCTTTTCCAGCTCGGCCGTGCGAGACGCGACCTCGGCCTCGAGCGAGGCGGCGTGGGTCTCGCGTTCGAGGATGGAGACGAGCTGGCGGCCGACGACCGACAAGACGATGGCGATCCCGACGAGGGCGACGAGCGGAGCCAGGTACTGCCCGCCGGAGAGTGCGACGCCGGAGGCGAACGTGACGACCAACCCGACGATCGCGGGCACCGCTCGTCGTAGATGGCTCAGGCGACCCCGCCGGTCGGGCATGTCCCCGTATCGACGCATTCGCCCTCCACCTTGACGGCTGCCCGGGTCAGCCGTGCTGCGGCAGCGTCTTGAGGAAGTCGAGAAGGGCGGAATTCACCGCTTCCGGGGCTTCCTCCACCCAATGGCCCGCGCCGGGCACGAGCACCTTGCCCCGGAGGTCGGTGACCCACGGGTCCATGGTGTCGGGGTTCGACAACTGGAGGACCGGATCGCGATCTCCGGCGATGAACAGGGCCGGCATCTCCACCTTGACCCCGGTCAACTGCGGCGTGATCTCCCAGTTGCGGTGGAAGTTGCGGTACCAGTTGATCCCGCCCGTGAAGCCCGTCCGCTCGAACTCGGTGGCGAACACGTCGAGCTCGGCCTCGCTCAGCCAGGGAGGCAGCACCGGGGCGGGAGGCATCCAGTCCCAGAACGTCGTGGTGGCGGCCGGCAGGCTGCGGAGGAAGCTGGCGCCTTCCGGGCCCTCGCCGCCGATGGCACAGAGGAAGCGACGCAGGGCGTCGCGGGGATCTCGGCCGAGTTCGGCGTCGGCCTTGCCCGGCTCCTGGAAATGGAGGATGTAGAAGAAGTTGTCGCCCATCACGGCCTCGAGCACCTTGATGAGACTCTGCTCGCCACGCGGCGAGAACGGCACGCTCATGCCCACCACGGCCTCGACCCGCTCCGGGTGGAGCTGGCTCATGGCCCACACCACCATCGAGCCCCAGTCATGGCCGACAAAGACGGCCTTCTCGTGGCCCAGGTCGTCGAGCAGGCCGACCAAGTCGTCGGTGAGGTGCACGATGTCGTAGTCCTCGATGGCCTCGGGCCCTGGGGTGCGCCCGTAGCCACGCTGGTCGGGGGCGACCACGTGATAGCCGGCCGCCGCCAGCGCCGGCAGCTGGTGGCGCCACGTGTACCAGAGCTCGGGGAACCCGTGGCACAGGATGATCGGCGGCCGTTCCGAATCGGGTGTCCCCGCCTCGGCGATGTGCATCTCGAGGCCGTTGGTGGCCACGGTGCGGTGGGTGACACCTGCAATGACCGGGAACTCGTCGGTGCTCATGGCCACGACGCTAATTCCTACCGTTCCCGGAGTGACCAGCGGAGCAGGTCGGGGTCGGCCCAGGCCGTCTCGGGGCCGCTCAGGTGGCGGCCGAGGGCGCGGAGCGCGTCGACGGTCAGCGCGAGGGGCGCGGCCGGTTGGGCCAGGAGTCCGGTGACGAGTTCCTCGACGGACTCGTCGAGTGTCTCGCGGGACACCACACGTTGCACGAGTCCCCACCGTTCAGCCTCGGCGCCATCGATGCGACGTCCCGTCATCACCAGGTCACGGGTGCGGGGCAGGCCGATCTCGCGAACGAGTCGGGGCAGGCCGGCCCAGGTGAGGGGGAGACCGATGGCGACCTCGGGGATGGCGATCGACACGTCGTCGGCCGCCACCCGCAGGTCGCACGACACGGCGAGGAGGGCGGCTCCTCCGATCACGTGGCCGTGCAGCCGCGCCACCGTCACTTGCGGCAGCCGCTCGATGCCCTCGAGCAGACGCTGCCAACGCCCGCTGGCGTGCCGTCGAGCGAGCGCATCGGGCGACGAGGGAGCCCGCTCCGCCAGATCGGCACCGGCCGAGAACGCCCGCCCCTCACCCGCCAGGACGACGACTCGCACGTCGGGTCGTTCGGCCAGGCGATCGACGGCGCTCTGCAACCCCTGTCGAAGCTCCTCATTGAGGGCGTTGAGCTTCTCCGGCCGCGTCAGCTGCAACCGCCAAACGCGTCCGTCGTGTTGTTCGGAGAGTTGGACGACCTCAGGCACCACCGGCTCCGATCTTCTCGTCGTGCGGATCGTCGAGGCGATGGAGCCAGGCCGGCCGAAGGGCCAACACGACGGCGGCGACCACCAGGATCGTTCCCGCGCCGGCGACCGTCGGGCGGGCCCCGATCACGTCGGACAACGACCCCTGCACCAAGGCGCCGACGGGATAGGCACCGGTGAAGGCCATGATCCGGAGCGCCATCACTCGTCCCCGCATGTGGTCGGCCACGATCACCTGCACCGACGTGTTCGTCGACGAGATGACCACCAGGAAGCTCCCGCCGACGACCACGAGCGCCAGTAGCCCGATGACGTAGACCGGCGCCAGAGCGAACGCGACGATCGCGCCGCCGTAGGCGAAGAGCCCCCACCGCACCAGAGCGGCGCGCGTCACGTTCCAGCCGCTCACGAGCGGTGCGGCCAGGACCGCACCGAGACCGAGCGACACATTGAGCAGGCTGAGACCAAGCGGGCCGACGTCGTACACCTCGGCCGCGAACACGACCGTGAACTGGAACACCGGGTTGCCGAGTCCGCCGACCAGGATGGCGACGAGAATCCCGATGACGATGCCCGGCTGGCCCCGCGTGTAGCGCACCGCCCGGCGGAACTGTCGCAGGAACCCACCGGCGAGCGCCGTCTCCAACGCCACCTGTCGATTGCGCACCAGCAACAGCGCGCCGAGCACGAACAGGAACGACGCGGCGTTGAGGAAGAAGGCCCAACTCGGTCCGAGGGAGGCCAGGAGGATGCCGGCAATGCCCGGTCCCAGGGCCCGGGCGGCGTTGAACTGCAGCGAATTCAACGTGACGGCCGACAGCAGGTCTTTGCGCGGGACGAGGTCGTTGACGAACGACTGCCAGCTCGGAATGTTGATGCCGGCGAACACGCCACTCACGGCCACGAGGGCGAGGAGGGCGATCGGGCTCCGCACGCCTTGGGCCCACGCCAGCCACAGCGCCAGCGCAGCGACGGCCATCAGCGACTGCGTCACCAGGAGCACGCGCCGGCGGTCGAAGCGGTCGGCGATCGAGCCGGCGAGTGGCCCGAGGAGCATCACCGGGATGAACTGGGTGAACGTCGCCAATCCCACCCAGTACGCGCTCTCCGTCACCTGGTACAGCACGTAGGGGACAGCGAGGTTCTGCACCCACGACCCGGTGTTCGACGCCAGCGCACCCAGCCAGAAGATGGTGAAGTCGCGATGGCGGAAGGCTCGGGCGGCGTGGCGGATGCCACGCGCTTGCGGCGGTGCCGCGAGGTCGTTGGAGATGGTCTGGTCCGGCACCGGGATCGTCATACCCGCCCGGCAGTATCGTCCGTAGGAGGCAACGTGGGGAGCGGTTGATGGAACTGGTCGAGGTCGATGAAGACGTGCGGACCGAGGCCCGGACGTTCAACGCCGCGCTGGAGGAGCTGTTGGCCGGCGGGCCATCGGTGCACACCGTCGATCCGGTCGAAACCCGTCTGGCGCGCGCCGAGGGTCGGGGCACCTTTCCCGCCCCGGTGATGCTGCCGGAAGGCCGCGACGTCATGGTTCCCGGACCGGGCGGCGACATCACCATCCGCACGTTCGTGCCGCCGGGCGAGGTGCGCGGCGTCTACCTGCACCTCCATGGCGGAGGGTGGGTGCTCGGCTCGGCGCACCAACAGGACGTGGCCCTCTGGCGGCTGGCCAACGAGGCGTCGGTCGCGGTGGCGTCGGTCGACTACCGACTTGCTCCGGAACACCCCTTCCCGGCGGGGCCCGACGACTGCGAGGCCGCCGCACTCTGGCTCGTCGACGGTGGCGGCGCCGCGTCCCTCGGGGCGCCCGCAAACTTCGTCATCGGCGGGGAGTCGGCCGGCGGACACCTCGCCGCCTTGACCATGTTGCGCCTGCGCGACCGGCACGGGCTCACGCCGTTCGTCGCCGCCAACCTCGTCTACGGCGCCTTCGACCTCGCCATGACGCCCAGCCAGCGCAACTGGGGCAACCGCAACCTCGTGCTCTCGACCCCGATCATGGCCTGGTTCTACGACTGCTTCCTCCCCTCTCGGTCGGCCGACGAACGGCGTGCGCCCGAGGTCTCCCCGCTGCACGCCGACCTCAGCGGGCTGTGCCCTGCCCTCTTCTCGGTCGGCGCCCTCGACCCACTGCTCGACGACAGCCTCCTCATGTCCGCCCGATGGCGCGACGCCGGCAACGAGGCGACGTTGCGGGTGTACCCCGAGGCCGTGCATGGCTTCAACGCCTTTCCGATCGGCGTCTCGGCGCTGGCCAACCAGGCGATGTGGTCGTTCGTCGCCGGGGCGGTGGCGTCGTCGTAGCGCCGGACGAGCTCGAGGTGGCCAAGGCCGCCGCCGTGGTGCTGGTCGGCGACCTCCAAGCCGAACTCGACGGCATCATCACGGCCCAGGAGGCCGACCCTCCCGACGACGAGCACGACGTCGAGGGTGCGAGCGTGGGCTTCGAGCGGGCTCGAGTGACGGCCCTGCTCGAGTCGGCCAAGGCCGGGCTGGCCGCCCTCGAGGCGGCCGCCGACCGGGTCACCCGCGGGACGTTCGGACACTGCGAGGTGTGTGGCCGGGCCATCGGCGAGGAGCGCCTGGCGGCCATGCCGGCGGCGCAACGGTGCGTGGCCTGCGCCTCGGGGCCCCAGCGTCGCCTCTGATCAGACCTCGGTCCGCGCCGCCGCGTGCACGCCGGCGTCGCTGACGAGCCAACGCGATCGGCCGTCGGCGTCGGCGACGAGATCGACGGACTGGCCTGGCTCGATGGCGGTGCGGTACTCGAGAGTGAGCCGGCCGTGCGACACCGGCTCGTCCTCGACCATGGCCCAGTAGACGGCATTGTTCACGTGGCCGAGGACGTCGAAATCGGTCGAGCGCACTGGCCAGGGCGTCGCCGACGAGCTCTCGGTCGGCGGCGCCGGCAGGGTGAGGCGGCTCGACGCCGTCCTGCCGCCAGACGCCTCGCCGAAGGCGTGCAGGAACAATGCCGGGAGGGCCGTCGGCCGCCCGGTGGTCTCGTCGAGGTAGACCCACAGCGACGACGCCTCGATGCGACTGTCGGGGCCGACCACCGACGTGCGGCGCTCCGCCCACCGGCTGCCGAGACCACCGCAGAACGTCGTCAGCTCGATCCCCTCGCCGAAGCGCGGTCGACCCTCCAGCTCGATCTCCGTGCGGCGCACGACCCAGGTCGCGCCCCGGAGCCCAGCGTCGTGGGCGTCGTCGGCGGCGATGTCCTGGAGGAACCGAGCCAGCGCATCCAGGCGCAGCGTGCCGTCGAGTCCGGCGTCACCGAGGCGGACCGTGCGCCTGCCGGTGAACCGCCGACCCGCCAACATCTCGTTCACTTCGGAGTTGTCGTCGTCGGGACAAGTACAACTCCGAAGTGGACGCCGGCGGGGGCGACGGAGGTCATGTCGGGCGGTGGTCGACGCGCACCGTGCGCGCCTCGGCGGCGGCGCGATAGGCGCCATCCACGATGGCGAGGGCGGCGCGACCGTCCTCGCCGGTGACGGCCGGAGCGTCCGTGCCGGCGCAGGCGGCGACGAACGAGGCGAACAGGTCGAGGGCGCCCTCGGGCGCGGCGACGATCTCCTTGTCGCCACCACCGCCG
>JBKJKM010000127.1:0-31280 GCA_046597375.1 Acidimicrobiales bacterium
CGCCCCGTCACCGATCGCAGGAGGAACCGAGATGCCCGAACGCAAGGCCGACGCCCGTTGGGAAGGCTCGCTCCAGGAGGGACGCGGATCGATGCGCTTCGGCAGCGGCGCCTTCGATCGGTGACGGGGCGTCAGGGCCGAACCTAGTGGCCGTCCTGCCGTGTCGGGCGCCCTCCGGCATGGGACGATGGGGGCACATGCTTCGTCCACCCCGAGCCCTCCTCACCGTCACCCTGGCCCTGTGCGCGCTGGTGGCGGGAACGGTTTCGGCGGGCGCCGTCGGCACCGATCCTGGGCTGGCGCAGCAGTGGGGCCTCCGGCAGATCGGGGCCTCGACGGCCTGGGCCGGGGGAGCCGTCGTCGGTGCCGGAGTGCCGATCGCCATTCTCGACACCGGCGTCGACCTCGGTCACGAAGACCTGCGCGACCAGATCGGTGCCGCCGTCACCTGCGTCGGCACGGGCGGCGATCCGGCCAAGTGCAAGACCGACGGGGCCGACATCGAGGGCCATGGCAGCCACGTGGCCGGAATCGCCGCCGCCGCCGGCAACAACGTCGGCACGTCGGGCGTGGCGCCCGGCGCTCGCATCATCGCCGTGCGGGTGTTCGTCGAGGAAGGCGGCGAGTTCAGCGCCTCGGCCGACGACATCAATGCCGGCATCCGCTGGGTGATCCGCAACGTGGCCCGCAAGGGCGTGATCAACCTGAGCCTCGGCGGCGACTTCGTGGTGACGACGGTCCTCGGCGCCTCCTTCGTCGATGGGATCGAAGAGAGTTGGGCGGCCGGTTGGGTGCCCGTCCTCGCCTCCGGCAACGAAAACGTGCTCGGCCTCGGCTCCTCCAACTACGGCTCGTTGAATGCCCTTGTCGTGGGGGCCACCGGCACCGACGACAAGGTGGCCTCCTATTCGAGCCCGACCGGCAACGCCAAGTGGGGGCTGGTTGCTCCTGGTGGCGACGCCGGCGACGGCTGCACGGCGCAGCCGGCCGAGTGTGTCCTGTCGACGTACAAAGGTGGCCAGTACGCGTTCCTGCAAGGAACGTCGATGGCCACGCCGCACGTGGCCGGCGCCGCCGCCGTGTTGATGGGCGCCGGGCGCACCAACATCCAGGCCGTGGACCGGCTGCTCTCCACCGCCAACAAGGGCGTGGCCTGCGGGGCGCGCTGCCACGGACGGCTCGATCTGGCCAAGGCGGCCGAAGGCCTGGCGCCGGCGCCGGCCGTCGCAACGACGGCGCCGCCGCCCGCGCCCTCGCCCGCGCCCGGCACCGCGCCTCCCCCTGCCCAGACGTCCGGGGATACGCCGGCTCCGGGGACTGCGCTGCCCCCTTCGGGGCGCGTGCGTCTGCCGGCGTCGCCGGCACCGACGGCCCCGATCGGCACCGAGCCGGCGACCACGGTCGAGTCCGCTCCCGAGCCGACGGCCGTGGTCGACGACACCGCCACCACCGGTTCGGAGCCGCCGGCCTCTGACGGGTTGACCGGGCTCACCATCACTGCCGCCCAACAAGCCGTGCAGGCGAAGTCGTCGGACGACGATGTGCCCTTGGCCTTGGCCCTGCTGGCTGGATCCGCCGTCCTCGGCGTCGGCGGGTGGATCGGCATCGGCCTCCGTCGTCGCCGATCCTCCGCCGGCACGGCCAACTGACCCGGCGTCAACAAAGCGACTTGGCCAGCTCCACCACCGTGGTCGAGTGGAGGTACAGCTCACCGTCGGGCCGTTGGGCCTCCCACGACTCCTCCCGTTCGGACCGGAACTCGTAGCCGAGACGCTCGTACAGTGCCCGGGCCCTCGGGTTGTCGGGCTCGACGCCGATCCACGACCAGGCCAGTCCACGCCGGACGATGCACTCCTCGAGCTCGCCGATGAGGTGGGTGGCGATGCCGCGACCCTGCCAGTCGGGATGGGTGGCCAGTTGCCAGATCGTTCCCGCCGCCGGGTGGGCGACGTAGTCGACACCACCCTTGGCCACCGCCGCGCCACCCGGACGTCGGACGACGAGGTACTCGACCTCGCCGGCGGCCACCCGTTCGAGTTGGCGGGCCACGTTGCGGACATGGGTCGCCGATCCACTCCAGCGGATCGCCGGGAGGTCGGCATGCGTCAACGCTGCGACCTCCAACCCCTCCATGGCGGCATGCTGGCACCTCAGAAGTTGACGAGAACGTCAACTTCTTCCGATGCTCCGAGGCCTGGGCTTACAACTTGCGCAGCACGGTAACGACCTTGCCGAAGATCGTCACCTCGGCGGCGTCGAACTCCATGGGGGAGAGGCGCTCGTTGGCCGGCAGCAGCACGATCTTGTTGCCCTTCCGAGAGAACGTCTTCACGGTCGCCTCCTCGCCCGGGATGCCGGCAACGACGATGTCTCCCTTGTCGGCTTCGGGCTGTTGGCGCACCACGACGTAGTCGCCGTCGAAGATGCCGACGTCGATCATCGAGTCGCCCCGGACCCGCAGCATGAACAGTTGCCCGGTGCCCGTGAAGTCCTCCGGCAGCGGCAGGAGCTCCTCGATGTTCTCGTGGGCCAACACGTCGGTGCCGGCGGCGACGTCGCCGACGAGCGGCACATGCTTGACCTTGCCCTTGTCGACGGCGGCGCCGGACGAGGCGTCGTAGCGCACCTCGATGGCGCGGGGCTTGGTGGGGTCGCGGCGCAGGTACCCGAGCGACTGCAGATTGGCGAGGTGTGCGTGCACTGTGGACGACGATGTCAAACCCACGGCCTCGCCGATCTCGCGCACCGAGGGCGGGTAGCCGCGCTCACGGAGGCACGACTCGATGTAGTCGAGGATCTGGAGCTTCTTGCCGCTGAGCATCGTGTCGGCCATCGAGGCGGTCTCCTGTGCGGGAATGTTCCGAACGTGTGTTCCGGGAGAACGTAACACTGCAGGTGGGTGGTGGCAAACATTTGTTCGTCTGGCGGTTGACACGAACGGGCGTTCGGGTGTTGCATGGAGGAAGGGAACGCACGTTCGTTCCCACCGATGCGACGGAGGAGCAGTCATGGCAGCCATCACCCACCCCGGATTTCCGCTTCCCAACGCCGTGTGGACGCGCCCGGTCCGGGTGCGCAACCGGCCGCTCCCGGCGTCCGTCTACCACCGTCGCCGTCTGTTGGTGGCGGTACTCATCCTTGGCATCCTGCTGGCCCTCAGCTGGGTGTCGAGTGCCCTCGGAGGCGGTTCCCTCGCCGCCTCCGAGGCCGGATCGCCGCGGGTGGTGGAGCTGTCCCTGCAGCCGGTCGCTCGCGCCACGTACGTGGTCGCGCCCGGAGACACCCTGTGGTCGATCGCCCGCACGCTCGTCCCGGAGGGGGACGTCCGACCGGTGGTCGACGCGCTCGCCGCCTCCCGCAACGGACGCCCCCTCCAGGTCGGCGAGCGCATCGTCTTGCCCTGATCCTCGCGTCCAAGTCGGTAGCGTGCCGGGCGTGCGCTGCCCGGGTTGTGCGGGGTTCGACGACAAAGTCATCGACTCCCGGACGTCCGACGACGGGATCTCCATTCGTCGGCGGCGCGAGTGCCTCGACTGTGCTCGCCGGTTCACGACCTACGAGCGACTCGAGGAGGCGCCGATGGTCGTCGTGAAGCGCTCGGGCCAGCGGCTCGCTTTCGAGCGCCAGAAGATCGTGGCCGGTATCCGCGCGGCGGCCAAGAACCGGCCCGTGAGCGAGGAGGCACTCGAGGCGCTCGGCGTGGAGATCGAGGAAGAGCTTCGCCTCGAAGGTCCTGACCTGACGACCGAGCAGATCGGCCGGGCCGTGCTCGACCGGTTGCGGGGTCTCGACGAGGTGGCCTACCTGCGCTTCGTCAGCGTCTACAAGGGCTTCGAGGATCTCACCGATTTCGAGCGCGAGGTCGTGCTCCTCACCCGTTCCCACGACCCCGCGCCGGGATAGGGGACCGTGGTCGCTTCCGGCGCCGACGAGCGGATGCAGCCGGTGGTCGGCGCGGACCCGGACTGGCGGGACGAGGTGGCGTTCACGGCGTGGGATCCTGGGTCGGGGCTGTTCGTGTCGGCCCGATTGGCCGTGTGGCCCAACCGGACGGCGGCCACCGGCGGCCTGCTGGCGTGGCTCGGCGCCCGTCCGGTCTTCTCCTACGGCCACGCCCTCGACGAGGTGCCGAGAGGCGACTGGGACGGTGTGGTGATCGCCGGGCTCCGCACCCGGATCGTCGAGCCTCTGCGCTCGGGGACCGTCTCCCTCGACGACGGCGAGAACTCGATGGCATTGGGCTGGGAGGGCGTCTCCGGCCTGATCGACCATCCAGGCTTGCCGGCCGGCGTGGCTGCCGGACACGTCGAGCAGGCGGTCCGCATGACGGGCCGGGTCGCTCTGCAGGGGTTCGACATCGACCTCGACGGCGTCGGGACGCGCGCGCATACGTGGGGTGTGCGCGACCGTGTCGGCGCGCCGGGGTGGCACCGGCTGACGGGCCTCTTCTGCGAGAGCGACCGCGCCGTCGCCCTCTGGCTGATCGACCATGACCCCAGCGACGGTCCGACGGTGCACGGCTTCGTCCATGACGCCGGCGCCGATCTTCGCCTCGAGGCCGCCGAGGTCACGGCCGTCGAGGGCGGGGTGGCCGGCGTCGAGGCCCAACGCATCGACTTGCAAACCGGCGGCGGGCGAACGTTCGGTGCGGTGGCGACGATGCAGGGCGTGGAGTCGTCCGGCGCGGCGGCCGGCGGCGCCACGGTGCACCAGCGCCTCGTCCGCCTCCGCACCGATGATGGTCTCGATGGCTTCGGCCTGTCCGAGCGGCTCGTCCTCCCGCCCGCCTTGAGGCCGACCGCAGGGTCGTAGGGTTCGGGGATGCGAATCGGTGTCCTGACGGGTGGCGGTGACTGTCCGGGGCTCAATGCCGTGATCCGGGCCGTCGTGCGCAAGGGCGAACAGCACTACGGCGACGAGTTCCTGGGCTTCCGGGACGGCTGGCGTGGGCCGATCGAGGGCCTCACGATGCCGCTCGACGTCGAGCGCTGTCGCGGCATCCTGCCCCGGGGAGGCACGATCCTGGGCTCGTCGCGCACCAACCCGTACAAGGTCGAGGGGGCGGTCGAGCAACTCAAGGCGACCCTTGCGGGCTTGGCTGTGGATGCCCTCGTGGCGATCGGCGGCGAGGACACGCTGGGCGTGGCCCACAAACTCGCGGCGGACGGGGTGTCGGTGGTCGGTGTGCCCAAGACGATCGACAACGATCTCAACGCCACCGAGGTGACCTTCGGCTTCGACACCGCCGTGCAGGTGGCGACCGACGCCATCGACCGTCTGCACACCACGGCCGAGTCCCACGATCGGGTGCTGGTGTGCGAGGTCATGGGACGCCACGCCGGATGGATCGCCACCCATGCCGGCATCGCCGGCGGCGCCGCCGAAGTACTGGTGCCCGAGGTCGAGTTCGACATCGAGAAGGTCTGCAACGACCTCAAACGGCGGCACGAGAAGGGGCGCTTCGCCTCGATCGTCGTGGTGGCCGAGGGAGCCAAACCCAAGGAGGGGACCATGGTCGTGTCATCGGGAGAGGTCGACGCCTTCGGCCACGTGCGCCTCGGCGGCATCGGCCAGTTGTTGGCCGAGGAGATCGAACGGCGAACGGGGTTCGAGACGCGCGTGACGGTGCTCGGCCACATCCAGAGAGGGGGTACGCCGACCGCCTTCGATCGTGTGCTGGCGACGCGCTTCGGCGTCGCCGCCATCGACGCCGTCCACGACGGTGACTTCGACCAGATGGTGGCGTTGCAGGCGGGCCAGATCGTGCGGGTGCCGCTGGCCGATGCGGTGACCGAGCTCAAGACGGTCGACCCTGGCCTCGTCGCCGTAGCGGAGCTGTTCCATGGCTGAGCCCTCCAAAACCAAGACCGAGCAGGTGTCGGTCGATCGGACCATGGCGGCGCCGGCGGCCACGATCTTCGCCCTCCTGAGCGACGCCAACCAGCACCACCGCTTCGACGGATCGGGCACCGTGCGGGCGGCCTCCAAGGCCCCGGCCACGTTGACCCTCGGGTCAAAGTTCTCGATGGGTATGAAATGGGGGCTGCCTTACCGGACATCGAACGAGGTCGTCGAATTCGAACAGGATCGGCGGATCGCCTGGTGCCACTACGGCAAGCACCGCTGGCGCTACGAGCTCGAGCCCCAGCCCGACGGCAGAACCCTCGTGCGGGAGACGTTCGATTGGTCGACGGCCGTGAGTCCCAAGATCGTCGAGCTCATCCGGGCGCCGGCTCGGAACCGGTCGGCCATGGTCAAGACCCTCGAGCGCCTCGAAGCGGTGGTCACCGCCACCGGCTGAGGCCTACTCCCGGGTGCCGCCCTCGCAGGACGGGTCGTCGATGACAACGACGGCCGCCTGGCGGGTGGTCGAGTAGACGCGGTGCCCGTGCCCGTCGCACTTGTGGGCCACGTTGGCGAACTTGTCGGGGAAGTTCAGGACCTCGGCGGCTGAGTCGTTGAACTCGCCGATGGGCGCGTCGCCGCGACCACGCTCGCTGTTGAAGTTGTCACAGCCGGCTCCGAGCCCTGCGGTGACAACGAGCGCCACCAGCGCCACCAGTTTCCTTCGATTCATTGTCATCCCCTGATGGTAAGGATGGCGGCATGAGGAAACATGGTTGAGCGCGCGGTCTTGACGACCGGAGCCAACTCCGGCATCGGCCTGGCCACCGTGATCGAGTTGGCCCGGAAGGGCTTCCGGTCGATCGGCTCCGTTCGGAGCGATGAGAAGGCCGACGTCGTGCACAAGGCAGCCGCCGACGCCGGGGTCGAGGTGCACACCCTTTTGCTCGACGTCACGGACGCCGAGCAGTGCGCCCGGGCCCTCGAGGGGCTCACGCTCTACGGACTCGTCAACAACGCCGGGTACGCCGTCACCGGCGCCATCGAGGACGTCGAGGACGACGAGGCGCACGCGTTGTTCGAGACAATGGTGCACGCGCCGATGCGCCTCGCCCGCCTCGCCCTGCCGGCCATGCGCGCCGCCGGTGGGGGGCGCATCGTCAACATCTCCTCGATCGCCGGCCGTACGTCGATGCCCTTCGCCGGCCACTACACGGGGGCCAAACACGCCCTCGAAGCGCTCTCGGATGCATTGCGGATGGAGGTGGCCGGCGCCGGCGTGAAAGTGGTGCTCGTCGAGCCTGGCGGCTTCAAGACCGGCATCTGGGAAGAGTTCGAACGTGACATCTCCAAGCGCGAGGCGTCCGGTTCCCGGTACGTCGACGCCTACAGACGGTCGCTGCAGGGCCAGCGGTTGATGGAGCCGATCATGGGCAACCCCCAGACCTGCGCCAAGGTGATCGCATCGGCGCTCACGAGCCGCCTGCCCCGGTCTCGCTACCTCGTCGGACTCGACGCGCAAGCGATGAGCCTCGCCGACTCGCTCACCCCGACGTTCATCAAGGACCGGTTCATCCGGATGGGCCTGGGGATCTGACTCCCAGGAGGTCGACCAAGGCGTCGAAGAGCTGCGGCGGCGCGGCGACGTGTGTGCGCTCGAGGATTGCGACGGTCGCGCCGGCCTCGGACGCGATCAACGACGACGCAGCCCAGTCCCAGGGGGCCAGACCGTGTTCGAAGAAGGCATCGAGGCGGCCCGCTGCGACCCAGCACACGTCGAGGGCGGCTGCGCCGGCCCGCCGGAGGTCGCGCACCTCGGAGGCCACGCCCCGCAGCACTTCGGCTTGGAGTGAGCGCCGGCCGGCGTCGTAGGAGAAGCCGGTGCCAACCAAGGCCAGAGACAGCGTGGATGGTCCCTCGACGGAGAGGCGTCGGGCGCCGCACCACGATCCGCCACCCCGGACGGCCGTGAAGGTCTCGCCATGCACCGCATCGCGCACGGCCCCAGCGATCGACAGGCCGTCGACCTCGACACCGATGGACACGCCGAAGGAGGGGAACCCGTAGAGGTAGTTGGTCGTTCCGTCGAGCGGATCGATCACCCACCGGACACCTGACGTGCCGGTTCGGGCGGCGCCTTCCTCGCCCAGCACGCCGTCGCCGGGCCGGCGGGCGAGGATCCCGTCGACGATCAGGCGCTCGGATGCACGGTCCATCTCGGTGACCATGTCGGTGCCGCTGCTCTTGGTCTCGACCGAGGTGCGCACTCGGTCCTGGCCTTTCACCAACAGCTCGCCGGCCTCCTCGGCCAGCTCGACGGCGACTCGGCACAGCTCGTCAGGATCGATGTCGGGCACGCAATAGCCTCCCACCGATGCCCGCCGTCCCCGTCGACCTGCGCTCCGACACCGTCACCCGACCCACCTCCGAAATGCGCCGAGCGATGGCCGACGCCGAGGTGGGTGACGACGTCTACGGCGAGGACCCGACCGTCAATGCGTTGCAAGAGGCGTTCGCCGAGCGGGTGGGGAAGGAAGCGGCGTTGTTCGTGCCGTCCGGCACGATGGCCAATCAGCTCGCCCTCCGGCTGCTGGCTCCCGCCGGTACGACGGTCCTGGCCGGCGCGCGACAGCACGTCGTCATCTACGAGAACGGGGCCGGCGGCCGCAACGCCGGTGTGCAGTTCACGACGCTGCCCGACGACGACGGCACGATCTCGCCGCACGACGTGGCCTGGCAGCTCGAGGCGGCGGCCCACCACTACCCGACGCCGGGCCTCCTCTGCATCGAAAACACTCACATGCCGGCCAACGGCGCCCCTTGGTCGATCGACGCGCTGCGGGCGGTGACCGCGGTTGCCGCCGAGTCCGGCCTCCCGGTGCACATGGACGGGGCGCGGCTGTTCCACGCCGAAGTGGCCACGGGTACCACGGCGGCCGCCTACGCGGCGACGGTCACGACCCTGATGTGCTGCCTCTCGAAGGGCCTGGCGGCGCCCGTCGGCTCGCTCCTCGCCGGGCCGGCCGAGGTGATCGCGGCGGCTCGTGGCGAACGTCAACGGCTCGGTGGCGGCATGCGCCAGGCCGGCGTCATCGCCGCCGCCGGACTCGTCGCCCTGCGCTCGATGGTGGACCGGCTGGCCGACGACCATGTTCGGGCCCGCCGGCTGGCCGAAGCCGTGGCCGATCGCTGGCCGACGGCCGGCGTCGTGCCCTCCTCGGTCCAGACCAACGTCGTCACCTGGCATCACTCCGACCCGAAGTCCGTCGTGGACCACCTCCGAGCCGAGGGCATCTTGGCCGGGACGATCGCGCCGGGAGTGGTGCGGTTGGTGACCCACTGCGACATCGACGACGACGGCGTCGAACGCGCGTGCAAGGCCCTCGCCACGGCGCCCGGCGGCGGCTGATGCCCGAGCGCGTGCTCGCCGTCTACGCCCACCCCGATGACGCCGATGTCTCGTGTGGGGGGACGCTGGCGACGTGGGCCGCCGCCGGAGCCGAGGTGCACGTCGTGGTCTGCGCGGCCGGCGACAAAGGCTCGTCTGACCCCGACGTCGTGCCGTCGGCACTGGCGGTTCAACGCGCCCGCGAGGTCGAACGCGCCGTCCAGGCGCTCGGACTAGCCGGTCACGATGTCCTCGGTCACGTCGACGGGGAGCTGGTGAACGAGGCTCCGCTGCGCCGCTCGATCGTCGCTCTGGTTCGGGCCCAGCGGCCCGACGTCGTGGTCTGCCCCGACCCAACGGCGGTGTTCTTCGGATCGAGCTATGTCAACCACCGTGACCATCGTGTCGTCGGCTGGGCCACCATCGACGCCGTGGCCCACGAGGCACGCGGCCCGCACTACTTCCCAGACGCCGGCCCGCCACATCGCGTCGACGAGTTGTGGCTGTCCGGTTCACTCGTCCCCGACACCTGGGTCGACATCTCCGACCACCTCGATGCCAAGACCGAGGCGCTCCGGAGCCACGAGAGCCAGGTCGCCGAAGCCGGGGAGTGGCTGCGCACGTTCGTGAACGAGCGGGCCGAGGAGGCCGGTCGCCAGGCCGGGGTCCGCTACGCCGAGGGCTTCCGCCGCCTCGTCCTCGGCTGACGGCGCGACCCGCGCGTCCGCTTCGGACTTCGGGGCCGGATGCGGCCCGCTACTCCGAAGTGGACGGGCTCTCGTTGTAGAGCTCGTCCTCCTTGATGCGCTTCCACTCGCCCATGGCTCGAAGGGTGAGCACGGCGACAATGGCGACGCCGACGGCGGCGCTCACGCCGCCGACGATGGCACCGATGCCTCCCGGTGTGGTGCAGTCGCCCTCGCACTGAAGATCGACGAACGCCCAACCGATGAGGGCCCCGCAGAGTCCCGCCAGGACGATGGCGGCGAAGGCGAAGCCTCGGGCGGCCGGCGACGGCAGCGCCGAGAGGGGCCGTTCGTCCGAGGTGGGCACAGGTGGATCGTAGAGTGCGCCGATGGCCAAGTCCGGCTCGGCCCGGCCGTTGGCGTCAGTCATCGCCGTCGTCACCGGCGGCGCGCTTCCCGCCTTCCTCACGGGCGGGGTCAGCGTGCAGCTCCGGGACGACCTGGCCTTCAGCGAGGCCGGACTGGGGCTGGCCATCGGGGCCTTCTTCACCGCCGCCGCCTTGTTCTCGGCCGTCCTCGGACGCACGGCGGAGCGTCTCGGACCGAGTACCTCGATGCGCGTGAGCGCCTCGCTCAGCGCCGTGTCGCTCCTCGGCGTCGCCGGTGGCGCCCGGAGCTTCACGACCCTGCTGCTGTGGCTGGCTCTCGGTGGCCTCGCCAACGCGTTGGCCCAGCCGGCCGCCAATCTCTTCATCGCCACCACGGTCGATCCGACTCGTTTGGGGATGGCCTTCGCGGTCAAGCAGTCGGGCATCCCGGCGGCGACACTGCTCGGCGGACTCGCCGTGCCGTCGATCGCGCTGACCGTCGGGTGGCGATGGGCGTTCGTGGCCGGGGCCTTGCTCCCCCTCGTGGGCGGGGCGACACTGCCCTCCGTCGGGAGGAGGCGCACCGATGGAGCCACGACTCGGAGGGACCGGGCCAAGGTACCGATGGCGCCGCTGGTGGTGTTGGGCCTCGGCATCGGCTTCGGGGCTGCCGCCGCCGGTACCCTCGGAGCGTTCCTGGTCAACGCCGCCGTCGATGCGGGGATCGGTGAAGGGCCGGCGGGGCTGTTGGTGTCGGGCGGCAGCGCCATCGGCATCGGCGTGCGCCTCTTCGCCGGAAGCCGAGCCGACCGGCGGACGGGCGGCCACCTCCGGGTGGTCTCGCTGATGCTGGTCGCCGGTTCGGTGGCTTACGCCCTCTACGCAACCCAGCGGCCGGTGTTTCTCGTGCTCGCCACCCCGCTGGCCTTCGGTGCGGGTTGGGGCTGGCCCGGACTCTTCAACCTCGCCATCGTCCGCGCCCACCCGTCCGCCCCCGGAGCGGCGTCCGGCGTCACCCAGACCGGCACGTACGCCGGCGCCGTCCTCGGGCCAGTGGCCTTCGGTGCCGTGGTGGAGGCGGCGTCGTACGGCGCCGCGTGGGTATTGGCCGGCGTGCTTGCCCTGCTGGGCGCCGCCACCATCGCCGTCGGCCGCACCTTGATCCGCCGGGAACGCCTTCGGCGCGAGCTCGACGAGGCCTCGGTCCCCGCCGACCCGCTCTAGCTCTGCAGGGACGCACAGAAGCCGGATGGGTTGCGGCAGAATCGACTCGTGCGCGAATGGCTGGTGGCCAGCGGGATCATCGAAGGTCCGGACGGCCTCCTGCTCGTGCAGAACCAGCGCCGCAATGGTGTCCTCGACTGGTCGACGCCGGGAGGCGTCATCGAGGTCGCGGAGGGCGAGACGGTGCTCGAGGGCCTGACGCGAGAGGTGCAGGAAGAGACCGGGCTCCGGGTGACGGCCTGGCAGGGGCCGGTCTACGAAGTGGTTGCCGAAGCTGAGGGGATGGGGTGGCGCTTGCGCGTCGAGGTGCATCAGGCGCTGGCCTTCACGGGCGAGCTCGTGTTGGAGGACCTCGACCAGATCGTGGTCGACGCCCAGTGGGTCGATGCCGACTCGTGTGCGCCACACCTCGAGCAATGCCCCGTGTGGGTTCGTGAGCCGCTGGCGGCGTACCTCACACACCGGTGGTCGCACGACGACGGTCGCTCGTTCCACTACCGGGTGGAGGGTGCCGACCGCTCGGCCATGACGGTCACCAGGCTCTAGCGCAATGGGCGAGTCGGCGGCGGACCAGCGGACGATCCTCCACGTCGACATGGACAGCTTCTACGCCTCGGTCGAAGTGATCCTCGATCCGACGTTGCGAGGCCAGCCGGTGATCGTGGGTGGCAGCGGCGACCGAGGCGTCGTGGCGTCGTGCAACTACGAGGCCCGATCGTTCGGCGTCCACTCCGCCATGCCGTCGATGCGGGCCAAGCGCCTTTGCCCCGACGCCGTGTTCGTGCACGGGCGTTTCGACACCTACAGCGACTACTCCAAGCGGTTCCACGAGATCTTTCGCAGCTTCACGCCCCTGGTCGAAGGCATCTCGCTCGACGAGGCCTTTCTCGACGTCACCGGTAGCCGTCGCTTGTTCGGAGACGGCGCCGAGATCGGGGGCGCCATTCGGGTCAGGATCGAGGATGAGCTCGGGCTCCGTTGTGCTGTCGGCGTCGGTCGCTCGAAGTTCATCGCCAAGCTGGCGTCGAAGGCGGCCAAGCCGAAGCCGGGACGACCGGGGAGCGGGCCAGTGCCCGGCGCCGGCGTGCTCGTGGTTTCGCCTGACGGCGAGCTCGACTTCCTCCACCCGCTGCCGGTCGGCGCCCTCTGGGGGGTCGGACCGGCGACGCAGAAAAAGCTCGATCGCTTCGGGATCGTGACCGTGGCCGACCTCGCCGCCCTGCCGGTCGACACCCTGGTGGCGGCGCTGGGACCGGCACAGGGCCGACACCTCCACGAGCTGGCCTGGGCTCGTGACGAGCGGCCGGTGGTGCCGGAGTCGAAGCCGAAGTCGGTCGGCCACGAAGAGACCTACGCCGTCGACCTCCACGACCTCGACGCCCTGGGTCGGGAAGCCGTCCGGATGGCCGATGCCGTGTGCCACCGGCTGCGCCGAGGTGGGTTCGAGGCTCGGACCATCACCATCAAGGTGCGCTTCCACGACTTCAACACGATCTCCCGGAGCCACACGGTGGCGGCGCCGACGGCGACGCCGACGGTGGTGACCTCGGTGGCGAAAGAGCTGCTGGCGACGATCGATCCGGCCGCCGGTGTCCGCCTGTTCGGCATCAGCGTGTCCAACCTGGTCGACATTCAGGACGAACAGCTCACCCTCGACTCTGCCGTCGCCGCCCACTCAGGGTGGGATGACGCCTCGAGAGCCGTCGACGCCATCCGGGCCCGGTTCGGTGATCGCGCCGTCGGCCCCGCCACCCTCGTCGAGGCCGACGGCCTCCACCTCAAGCGCGAAGGCGACACCCACTGGGGCCCCAGCGGCAAGAACGACCGCTGACCTGCGGAGCAAAAGGGCGCCCGACCCGCCAGGACAACCCCGGAGCAGACAAGACCGGCGCAGACAAGACCGGCGCAGGACAACGGGGGACGACCAAGCGCCCGCCGTGCACCGCCGGCGTAGGGAGCGCCAGCGAGCAGCCGGCCGTGAGCGGAGCCAGCAGCACCGGCGCAGCGAACCATCAGCACCGCGTAGCGAACGAAACAACACTGCGCGATGATGGCGGTGCTCCCGTTTTGTCGGAGCGCTGGTGTGGAAGGAACCCGAACGCGTGCCGCTCTCCGAAGAAGAACAGCGGATACTCCAGGAGATCGAGAGGAATTTCTACGACTCCGATCCGGCGTTCGCTCGCGAGGTTTCGACGACCACCCTGTACCGGCATGCCGGCCGCAACCTCAAATGGTCGGCCGCTGGCTTCTTCGTCGGTCTGGCCGTCTTGATCATCGGGTTCACCGAGTCCGTGTTCCTCGGGTTCTTCGGCTTCCTCGTGATGGTCGGCTGTGCGTTCCTGTTCTACGTGAACCTGGCCAAGATGGGCCGTGCCGGCCTGCAGTCGGTCTCGCAGAAGACGGGCAACATCACCGAACTCATGGGCCGCCGGAGCCAGAAGCTCAAGGATCGCTTCCGTCGCGAGGGCGACGGTTAGTCAGCGCCGCCCGCTCTCCACGAGTGGGCGTGGGTCGAGCCACCAGACCATGCGGTCGGTGAGCGAGACCTGGTCGAAGACGGCGATCCTCACCGTCGCTGCGCTGGCGGCCGAGCGGGCGACGACGTCATCGGGCACCTCAGCGTCGCCGTAAGCGGCGGTCGAGGCGTCGCCGGCGAGGCGGCGCAGGGCCCGGGAGGGGTCGGGCTGGAGGCCGGCGGAGGCTGCCGCCCGCGCGGCATATTCGGTCATCGTCTCGGACGAGCGCCTCGTAACGCCAGCGGCTGCGAGCACCTCGGCCGTGTCGCTCCAGTCAGCCAGAACTTGCGCGGCGGTGCCCGGACGGTGCCGGCGCTGGCGGCGGCGACGGAGGTGCAGCGCGGGGACGACCATGGCCCACAACGCGATCGCGCCGAGAACGGCGAGGAGGAGCCGCACGATGGAGGGCAGACCCGGCCGCTCCTCGTCGGTGGTCGAGAGCGCCTGCTCCTCGGCGTCGAAGTTCGGATCCGTGGTGGGGGTGGTGGCGGGATCCTGGGGGATGGCGGTGGTCGTCGGCGCCTCGGCCGTGCCCGTCTGGCCGATGGTGTCGTCCTGCGCCGCCGGGAGGCCCGTGTAGGCCGAGGCCTGCGGATCTCCGCGCCCGGGCGTCGGGTCGAACTGCACCCACCCGTAGCCGTGGAGGTAGACCTCGGCCCAGGCGTGGCCGTGGCCGCCGCTGACCCGGTAGACGCCTTCCTCCTCGTCGAAGACGCCGGGGGTGAACCCGACGGCCACCCGGGCCGGCAACCCGATGAGGCGAGCGAGGACGGCGTAGGTGCCGGCGAACTGCTCGCAGTACCCGGACTTCGACTGGAAGAGAAACGTTTCGAGCGTGCGTTCGTCGTGGCCGGCGCCGGCGTTGATGTCGTAGCGATAGCGGGTCTTGAAGTGGTTCTGCAGTGCCAGCGCCCGTTGGTAGGGCGTGGCGGCGTTGGCCACGATGCGCAGCGCCTCGGCCCGTACCCGGGGGGAGATGGCCGGCAACGCGAGGTACTGGTCGATGATCTCCTGGGGCGCCTGCGGCGGAGACTGCTCGAGGAGCGCGGGCGTCATCCTGGGAAGGGCCGAGCGGACGGAGTACTCGGTCCCATCGGTGGTGTCCTCGGGCGTGATGAGGCTGGAGGTGTCGCTGGCGAAGCTGACCTCGACGCCGGAGGCGCGCTGGGGACGGAAGGCGGCCGGGAGCCAGATCGATGCCAGGCCGGTGATCGAGAAGTCCTGCAGCAGTGACTGGGTGTCGAGGGTGGGCTGGAGGATTTCGTCCGAACGAAGCGTGCCCCGCACGTTGACGTACTTGCTGTTGGACGACCAGATGCGGCCGTCAAAGGTGTCGAGCGACGTGAGGCGCCAGTAGGACGGCTGGTTGGCCTTCACTGTGAACACTTCGATGTCGCGTTGGTCGACGATGCGGCCCCGGATGTCGACGAGCGGACTGATGGTCGCCCGGCTCGACGGCCCGGCCGGGCCCTTGTTCTTGTATTTGACGAGTGGTCCGTCGGGGCCGGGCAGCCGCGGTCCGACGACCAGTCCGCCGACAAGGGAGACGGCGCCGAGAATCGCGGCCGTGCGGACCAGGGTCCTAGGCCCGCGATCGGCCCGCCCACCGAACCACGCGCCGCTCCGACTCGAGCGGGCCAGGCCGTGCACCACGAGGAACCCGAGCACGGCGGCCACGAACAACGCGACCGCCCACGTCCGATAGCGGGACGTGCCCAGCGCCGCCGTGAAGAGGAACAACGTGAACGACGGGATGACGGCCTCGAACGTGGCCTGCAGCCGGAAGGCGGCCCAGTCGGCCATGAAGGCGGAGAGGCCGACGGCGAGGGCGGTCGCCAGGACGAACCCCGGAAGTGACGCCGCCGGCGCCTTCACGGTGGAGAACAGTTCGCGTGCGCCGCCCATGAGCTCGACGGCCGTACGCACGGTGAGTGGGAGCGGCACGCCATAGGCGGTGGTGTGCCCGAGGACCGTCCAGGTCGCCACCAGGGCGACGGCTCCGAGCGACGCGGTGGCGGCCAGTCCGGTCGGCAGATCATTGCGCCGGCACCACCAGGCGACGCCGTGGCCGGCCAGCGCGGCCAACACGACCGGCGCCAGGAAGTCGCGATCGGCGAACAGGCGCCCGAACCCGATGGCGACGGCAACGGTCAGGAGCGTGAGGGCGACGGTGGCCGGCAGGCTCCGGTCGTCCTGCCAGCGCGTCGGCGGCGTTCGCGCCACGGCGGCGGTCACCTTCGCGCCACCGAGGCCGGAACGACGGCCGACTCCCACGCCCGAGCGAACGGCGTGGCGCCGTCCACCCGTACGACGGCACTGACCACCGGCAGCGGCGCCGGTCGAGAGAGGGGCCCACCGGATTCGTAGGCCGAACGCTCGATGACGACGAGCACGATCGTTCCGTAGCGCGAGCGGAGCCGCGCCATCGCTTGGAGGTCGGCCGGGTTGGCGCGGTCGGTGGTGACGATGGCCAGTGAGCCGCCATTGCCGGCCTTGCGCAGGGAGGCGGCGACGCCGGCGAAGCGATTGTCGCGGCTGGCCTCGACCGTCGCCAGGTGCTCCAGGACCGCCTCAGCATGATTGTGGCCCGTGCCGAACCCCGAGTCGGTGCCGTCGGTCGAGAGCACGCGCACGAGCGAGTACGACCGGTGGCTGGCGGCGTGGATGCTGGCCGCCGCCGACACGGCGATCTCCAGCGAAGCCGCCGTGTGCACGGCGGCGCGTACGTCGAGAAGGATCGTGGAGCGGGTCTGCCACGGCATTTCGTCCTGGCGGATCATCAAGTCGTCGAGGCGCGCCGTCGACGCCCAGTGGACCCGACGCAGGTCGTCGCCGACGACGTAAGGGCGGAGGGCGTAGAAGTCCTCACCGGCTCCGAGCAGGGCGCGGGGGTGCTGCGCGCCGGAGTGCGGGTCGTGGCCCTGCGCCGTGGGCAGTGGCGCGATCTCGTCGATGCGCGGGTACACGGTGAGCTGGGTGATGCCGACCGAAGTGAAGGTCGACGTGGCCAGCCCGAAGGGATCGGTCAGCGCGACTTCCAGCGGGCCGATGTCGAAGATGCCGCGCTCCTCGGTGGGAAGGCGATAGGCGGCGCGGCTGGCCGCCTTCGCACCCAGCGGTGGCACGAGGAAACGGGCCCATCGCCACCCCCGGTCGAAGGGGTCGCGCACGTGAAGGACCGGCGTGCGGCGCGAGCCCGTGTTGCGGATCTCGAGATCGACCCGGCTGGAGGTGCCGGCGTGCACTCGCGGGGGGTGCAACGTCCGATCGGTCTGGACCTGCACCGGTTGAAAGGACACGAAGGCGGCGGCTCCGCCACACAAGACCAACACGACGACGCCGAGGATCGTCAGCTCCACGATGTCGAAGAGCCAGCCGGCGACGAAGAAGGCCAACGAACTTCCCGCCAACGTCCACCCGCGGCGGGTGAGCATCGTCGCGACGCTCAGCGCGCAGTGGGAACGGGGACGGAGCCGAGGACGTCGTCGAGGAGGTCGCCCTGTCCGGCACCGCCCATCGAGGCTTCAGGCGTGAGCACCAGGCGATGCTCGAGCACCGGTCCGGCAAGCGCCTTGAGGTCGTCGGGAAGCACGAACTCCCGCCCGACAGACGCAGCAAGAGCTCGCGAGGCGCGCATGAGGGCCAACGTGCCGCGCGGAGACACACCGAGGGCGAGTCGGGGATGGCGCCGCGTGGCGTCGGCCAGGTCGACGAGGTACCCCTTCAGGCTCGGCGCGACGTGCACACCGGCCGCCAGCGCCGCCATCTCCTGGATGTCGGCCGATGACACCACGGGCTGCACGCCATCGGTGCGGGTGGCGCCGTGGTTGTCGAGGATCTCGATCTCTGAGGCCTTGTCCGGGTAGCCCATCTCGATGCGCATCAAAAAGCGGTCGAGTTGGCTCTCGGGGAGTGGATAGGTGCCCTCGTGCTCGATCGGGTTCTGGGTGGCGATGACCATGAACGGGGCGTCGAGGAGATAGGTCGTGGAGTCGACGGTGACCTGTCGTTCCTCCATCGCTTCCAGCAGTGCCGACTGCGTCTTCGGACTGGCCCGGTTGATCTCGTCGCCGAGCACGATGTTGGCGAAGATGCCGCCGTGGCGGAACTCGAACTTGTCGCTGTTTCGCTTGTAGACCATCACGCCGGTCACATCGCTGGGCAGCAGGTCGGGGGTGAACTGGATGCGGCTGTACTCGCCGGCGATCGACTGGGCGAGGGCCTTGGCCATGCTGGTCTTGCCGACGCCGGGCACGTCCTCGATGAGCAGGTGCCCTTCGGCGACCATGCAGACGAGGGCCAAGCGGATGGCGTCCTCCTTGCCGGAGATCACCTGGGCCACGTTCTCGACCACGGCGTCGAACCGGTCGGCAAAGGAGGTGACGCTCTGCGCCGCCGTGCGCTGTCTGGCCATCGCCTGGAGGTTAGTGGGCGGGTCCGGACTCCGGACTCGCGGGGCGCACCCGCCAGACCGCCTTGGTGAAGCCTCCCGTGAGGCCCGCTCGCTGCAGATTGCGGTGGCTGGCGCTGGCGACCGACGCCTGGCTGCAGGCGATGTCGCAGCCCTCGTCGGCGGCGTCGCGCAATCGGCGCCGGATGAGGGCCGACTGCAAGCCGCTTCCCCGGAAGGCCGGATGGGTGGCGCCATCGGCGAGATAGGCGACACCGTCGACGACGGCCAACGCGGCCGTGGCGACGGGACGCCCGTCGATCGACGCCACGTAGAGACGGACGTCCGGGAACGTCGACCAACCGACGAGGTCGGCGGCCGCCTGTTCGACGATCTCGGGCGGCAGGTCGTGGGCGACCGATCGAAGCCGACGGAACGTGGCGAAGTCGTCGATGTCTTCGAGATCGACGCGCCGGATGTCGCCGCCGAGGCCAGGGTCCGCCGTTTCGCCGCCATCGGGCCGGCCATAGACGACGCCGTGATAGCCGATGTGGTCGGCGCCTGCGGCCGTCAATGCCTGCAACAGCGGCCCGCCGTCGTCGGTCGGCACCACCTCGAACCACGGACGGACGTTGCGTTCGGCGTACCACGACACGATCTCGGCGACGACCGAAGTGTCGGCGTCGCTCGACCTCAACCCGTTGACCCGGTTCTGGAAGTCGAGCTCGGGGTTTTGGCGATGGCACCCCACCAGCAGGTGGTCGCCGAAGCTGCCCAGTTCGATGCCTTCGACTCCGGCCAGCCAGGCGCGACTCCACGCGACGGCCGCCTGCTCCAGCCGCACGGCCAAATCGTCGGTCAGTACCGCCGGCAGGTCCATCCCGGCGACCTTACGAGGGGGTCATGCCGCGCATCGAGCGCCACCACCGCTGACACGCGCTTCTGCCAGACGCCACCGCCGGGCGCCTACGGTCCGGCCGTGCGCAGTGTGCTGGCCGTCGACATCGGCGGAACGAAGGTCGCCGTCGGGATCGTCACCGACGACGGGCGCCTCGTGCGTTCCGCGTCGACTCCCACACCCGCCGACGGATTGTTCGATCGGCTCGTTGCTCTGGTCGACGAGGTGCGCGCCGGGGGCGACGAAGAGCCGGACGCGTGCGGGGTCGGCTGCGGCGGTCCGATGACGGCCGGTGGCGAGGCCGTGTCCCCTCTGAACATCCCGCAGTGGCGGGGGTTCGCGCTTCGCAAACGATTGGCCGTCGCAACCGGCTTGCCCACCTTCGTCGACAACGACGCCAAGGCGCTGGCCCTGGGTGAAGGGTGGGTCGGCGCCGCCGCCGGCGTCGACGACTACCTCGCCATGGTGGTGAGTACTGGCGTCGGTGGCGGCATCGTGCTCGGCGGCCGCCTCCTCGACGGAGCGACGGGGAATGCCGGCCACATCGGCCACGTCATCGTCGAACCCGATGGCCGCGCCTGCGTCTGTGGTGCGAGCGGTTGCCTCGAGGCCGAGGCCAGCGGGACGGCCATCGCATCGGTGACTGGACGCCCGGCGGCGGAAGCCGACGAAGCCGTTCGGCGGCGGACGGGAAAACTGGTCGGCCGGGCCGTGGCTTCGGTCGCCAACCTCCTCGACCTCCGGCTGGCCGTCTGCAGCGGGAGCGTGGCCCTCGGGTTCGGCGAGCCTTTCTTCACCGCGGCCCAGTCCGAGCTCGACCGAACCGCTCGGCTCGACTTCTCCCGGGGAGTCCGAATCGTCCCCGGCGGCCTCGGGTCGGCCGGTCCTCTGATCGGTGCGGCGGCCGTCGGATGGCGGGCGACCCCCCGGTAAGGTCGGGGTCATGGACGTCTCGTATCCACCCGAAGCCGAGACCTACCGGGAGAAGGTGCAGGCCTTCCTCGCCGAGCACCTGCCGGCCAGCTGGCAGGGCATCGGCGCCCTCGACCACGAGGCGGCGGCCCGGTTCACCGACGAGTGGCGCCACACCCTCTATGAAAACGGCTACCTCGCCGTGTCGTGGCCCAAGGAGTACGGCGGGCAGGCCCTCAGCTCGCTCGAGCAGGTGATCCTGGCCGAGGAGTTCGCCAAGGCTGGCGCCCCCCAGGGTGGACCGAATGACGTCTTCGGCATCCAGATGGTGGGCAACACGATCATCTCGTGGGGCACCGAGGAGCAGAAGCAGCACTTCCTGCCCCGCATCCTCAGCGGCGAGGACAAGTGGTGCCAGGGCTACAGCGAGCCCAACGCCGGCAGCGACCTCGGCAACCTCGGGTGCAAGGCCGAGCTCGACGGCGACGAGTGGGTCATCAACGGCCAGAAGATCTGGACGTCCGCCGGGCACCTGGCCAACTGGATCTTCGTCCTCACCCGCAGTGATCCGACGGCACCGAAGCACAAGGGCATCTCGTTCCTCCTCGTGCCGATGGAACAGCCCGGCATCGAGGTGCGACCCATCCGGATGATCTCCGGTGAGTCCGAGTTCAACGAGGTCTTCTTCACCGACGCAAAGGCGCCAAAGGAGAACGTCATCGGCGAGCCCAACCAGGGTTGGGCCGTCGCCATGACGCTGCTGGGCTACGAGCGCGGCGAGGCCGCAGCCACGCTGCCCATCCGCTTCGGCACCGAGCTCGACCGTCTGATCGCGCTGGCCCGAGAGCACGGGAAGAACGACGATCCGATCATCCGCCAACGTCTGGCGGCGTGCTACACGAAAGTCTCGATCATGCGGTTCCTCGGCTACCGGGCGCTGACGGCCTTTCTCGCCGGCGGGCACCCCGGCCCGGAGGCCTCGATCTCCAAGGTGTTCTGGAGTGAGTACCACCACGAGTCGACGGAGCTGGCGATGGACATCCTCGGCATGCATGGTCAGGTGCCGACCGGTCGGCCGCCGGCGTCCGCTTTCCAGACCGACGACCCGGGCGCACCCAACGACAGCGCATCCTGGGCGGGCACGTTCCTCAACGCGCGCGCCGGGACGATCTATGCCGGCACGTCGCAGATCCAACGCAACATCATCGGCGAGATGGTGCTCGGGCTGCCGAAGGAGCCGCGGGCGGACACGGGCTCGTGGAGCGAATCGTCGAAGCGCTAGCGGGGGAGTTGTCGGCGGCGACCCTGTACCGCATCCTCGAACTCCGATCCCAGGTGTTCGTCGTGGAGCAGTCGTGCGTCTACCTCGATCCTGACGGTCGCGATCTCGAAGGCACCACGCGCCACCTGTGGATCGTGGACGGAGTCGACGGCGACGTCGTGGCTTGCGCCCGCGTGCTTGCCGAGGAACAGGGTTGCTCGATCGGCCGGGTGGTCACTGCCATTGCCCACCGGTCGCGTGGGCTCGGCGCCGAGTTGGTACAGGCGGCGTTGGTTGGCGCCCCCCGCCCGGTGCGCATCAACGCCCAGTCCCACCTCGTGGACTGGTACGCCAGGCTCGGGTTCGCTGTCGACGGCGCCGAGTTCGTCGAGGACGGCATCGCCCACACCCCCATGGCCGTGGCGTGAGCGGGCGCTGGGTGCTCCGGGTCGCGTTGGCCGTCGCCCTCCGGCCCAGTCTGTGGGGAACGGGGATCGTGCAACTGTTCCGGCTCGCCGCGCCCGGGTGGTGGCACCGATGGCCACCGCTGCCGGCGCCTGATCCCGACTACCTTCGCTTCCGCCTACAGACCCAGTACGGCGAGAGCGAGCGCGAGCCCGAACCGGCCGACCTCGTCGCCTACCTCCACTGGTGCCGAGGGTACGGAAAGGTCGCGAGCTAACCTTCGCAGCTGATGTGCGCACTCCCTCCACCGGGCCGGCGCCACCGGGTGCCTCGGTAGATCCGGGCCGTGTCGCGAGCGCTCGTCCTCAATGCCTCTTACGAGCCGCTCTGTGTCGTCGCCGCCCGACGAGCCCTTGTGTTGGTGCTCGACGACAAGGCCGAACTCGTCTCCGACACCGGACGGGCCTACCACTCGGCCCGCGCCACCTTCCCGGAACCGTCGGTGGTTCGGCTGGTGACCTACGTGCGAGTGCCCTTTCGTACGCGGGTGGCGCTCAATCGGCGAGCCATCTTCCTGCGCGATGGCCACCGCTGCCAGTACTGCGGAGCGGCGGCCGAGAACATCGATCACGTGATTCCGAGAAGCCGTGGCGGCCCCCACGCCTGGGACAACGTGGTGGCGGCGTGCCGGCCCTGCAATGCCCGCAAGGAGGACCGGCTGCTCTCGGAGGTCGCCTCGATGCGGCTTCGCCGAGCGCCGGCTGCTCCGGTCGGACGGATCTGGATGCTCCTCGCCATGGGTGGACTCCAGCCGG
Organism: Acidimicrobiales bacterium; assembly: GCA_046597375.1. Lineage (GTDB taxonomy): Bacteria > Actinomycetota > Acidimicrobiia > Acidimicrobiales > CADCTF01 > DATLED01. Next base: position 22,708 of record JBKJKM010000127.1, read on the forward strand.
AGTGGCGGCCCTACCTGCAGATGCCCGAGCCGCTCGACGCCCGATTGGCGGCGGCCGGCGCCTGAAGTTCCGCATTGACGGTTTCGTCAAGCAGGCATTTCGACGCTGATGGCGAATGTCACACCAGGGTCGGGCGAGGACGGTCGGGGGGACCGTCCGCGCCGACCCGGTTCGCTCCCCGCTCTCTGGCGAGTCGAGCAGAACCATGGGGGTGCCGGTTCGCTGTTCTCGAGCAGCGAACCGGCTGCGCCCGCCGCCCGTTCGGTGCGGGTCTCGATGGTGACGGCGCCGGCCTTGGTGCTCGGCTCGACCCAGCCCGATCCGGGGGTCACGGGCGTGGAGGTCGTCCGTCGCCGCAGCGGCGGGGGCGCCGTGCTGTTGCGTCCCGACGAGACCGTGTGGGTCGACGTGGTCGTCCCCGCCGGTGATGCCCTGTGGTCTGACGATGTGGGCCGGTCGTTCTGGTGGCTGGGCGAGGCCTGGGCCAAGGCCCTCGGCGGCGGTCTCTCGGTGCACCGTGGACCGCTGATCCGTACGAGGTGGTCGTCGGCGGTGTGCTTTGCCGGCGTCGGGGCCGGCGAGGTGGTGGCCGCCGACGGTGCCAAGGCGGTGGGGATGGCGGCCCGCCGCACCCGTGCGTGGGCGCTGTTCCAGTGCGCCGTTCCCCTCCGCTGGGACCCGGCGGCTTACGTCGAGCTCCTGCACCTCCCGCCCGAGGCGACCGAAGACCTCGCCCACGTCGCCCACCCGCTCAGCGATCGCACCCCCGCCGCCGTTCTCGAGGCCTTCCTCGCCGCCCTCCCGTAACCCAAGCCCGACGCGTTGCCGTTGCCCTTCGGGCTGCCGCAAAGGCAGCCGCAACGACCTTCCGCCACCACAAGGGCAACAACAACGCGCTCGGGGCTCGTCGCTGGGCGAACGCGCCGGGGCGAACGCGCCGGGGTTAGTCGCCGGGGTGGAGGAGGCGGAGCTCGGCCTCGGCGGCGGCGGCCCGTTCGAGGGCGGCGCGGAGGGCGACCTCGGCCGCCGCTGCGCGGGCCTCGGCGGCCTCGGCTCGGGCCGTGGCCGACGTGGTGGCCAACTCGGCCATGCGGACCAGCGCATCGGGCGTGGACATCGTCGTCGCCTCCTCGGCGGCCAGTGCCGGGCGGGGGCCCGTGCGAGGGGAGCGCGAGGACCGATTGAGTACCGCTTCGAGCGGAACGAGGCGCTGCAGACCGTGGGGACCCGGCATGAGGCGTGACGGCATCTGCCCCGTGCGGTACCAGGCCCGAAGGGTCGAGCGGGAGACGCCGGCCTGGCGCTCGGCCTCGGCCAAGGGCACCCACGTGGCTTCGGGATCCACTCCCAGACCCGCGAGCTCTCGCTCGATGGCGAACTCCTGGCCCCACTGTCGGACCAGATCCTGCAGGTCGACGATCTCCTCGGGCTCCGCCATGCCCGGAGTCTAGACAGGGTATTGACAGGGGTCAACCATGGTGGTGGACTGGCCGAATGTTCGAACGCTTCACCGACCGTGCCCGACGGGTCCTCGTCCTCGCCCAAGACGAAGCGCGTGACCTCGACCACAATTTCCTGGGCACCGAACACATCCTCCTGGGCCTCCTGCACGAGGGAGAGGGCGTCGGGGCCAAGGCGCTCGTCGAGCTCGGCCTCGGACTCGGCGCCGTGCGCGACCGCGTCACGGCCACCATCGGTCGAGGCGAGCCCGGATCGGCTTCGGGCAACCCGCCGTTCACCCCTCGGGCCAAGCGGGTGCTCGAACTGGCCCTGCGCGAAGCGCTCGAGATGGGCCACAACTACATCGGTACCGAGCACCAACTCCTTGCCCTGCTCCGGGAGGGCGAGGGCGTGGCGGCCCAGGTCCTCGTGGCCAGCGGGCTGACCCCGGAGGTGACGCGCGCCAAGGTGATCGAGTTGCTCGCCGGGTTCGCGCCGGCGGCGGGCGCGGCACGACGAGCGGCGCTCCTTGCGGCTTCGTCTGCGTCGGGTCCGACCACGGCCGTCGCCATCCACGCCCGGGCCATTGCCGCCGCAGGGTCGGGCCCGCTCGGCTCGCATCACTACCTGTTGAGCCTCCTGGGGGATCCCGACTGCCTTGCCGCCCGCATCCTCGCCTCGTTGGGTGTCACGGCGGATGCGGTGGCCAGCCGGGTGACGGAGATGGGCACGGCCGGCACCTCGGACGAACAACCGCCGCTGGTCGTGCCGCCCCTGAAGGTCCAACTCGGCGCCGGCGTCGCCCTCGAGATCGACGATCCCGATCTCGTCGGGCCCATCGGGGCCCAGGTCGCCCAAGGCCCGGCCGAGCTGACGGCGGTGATCCGGGAGGCGTTGACTCGGTGGCTGGAGGCCCCACCCGCGACCGAGGAGGGCAACGCCGCCGGCGCGTGACATGCTCGGCAACGTGGGACAGCAGGATGTCACCGTCGAAGCTCTCGGACTGGCCGTGGCCGCCGGAGTGCCCGTGCTGCTGTGGGGAGCCCCGGGCACGGGCAAGACCAGTGCGATCACGGCCATGGCGGCCGCTGCCGGTCTGCCGTGCGAGACGGTCATCGCCGCTATCCGCGAGCCCTCGGACTTCAGTGGCCTGCCGGTCGTCGTCGACGGCGTCGTCCGCTTCGCCCCGCCCCGGTGGGCCGAGCGGCTGGCCGAGGCCGGCGAGGGCGTCCTCTTCCTCGACGAGATCTCCACGGCGCCGCCGGCGGTGCAGGCCGCGCTGCTACGCGTCGTCCTCGAACGCGTCGTCGGCGACCTGGCCCTACCCGATGGGGTGGTGGTGGTCGCCGCCGCCAACCCCCCCGAGATGGCGGCCGACGGTTGGGACCTCTCGGCCCCATTGGCCAACCGGTTCTGCCACCTCGACTGGGAAGTCGACGCCATGGGGTTCGCCCAGGGGATCGCCGGTGGGTGGCGGGCGCCAAGGGTGCCCACCCTGCCGGCCGGATGGGAGCAGCAGCTGTCGAGGGCCAAAGGGCTGATCTCGGCGTTCATCGCCGTGCGCCCGTCGCTCACCCTCGACGTGCCCACCGATGCGGCGCGAGCCGGTCGTGGCTGGCCCAGTCCCCGGACGTGGGAAATGGCGGCCCGATTGTGGACCGCCGCCGACGTGGCCGGCGCCACCGCCGAGGCACGCGCCGCCCTGGTGGCCGGCGCGCTCGGCGACGCCGCCGGATTGCAGCTCCTCACGTGGCAACTCGAGATGGACCTGCCCGACCCCGAGGACCTGCTGGCCGACCCGGACGGCATGGAGCTGCCCGACCGGGGCGATAAGGCCTATGCCGTCTTGAGCGCCGTTGCTGCCGCCGTTGCCGCCAACCCCACGCTCGAGCGGTGGAACGCCGGCTGGCGGGTGCTGGCCCGGGCGGGCGAGCGGGCGCCCGACGTCGCCGCCGTCGCCGCACGCGTCCTGGCCCAGTGCCGACCCGTTGGTGCACCGGCCCCGCCGGAGGTGAAGATCTTCGCTCCGCTCCTCCGCGACGCCGGGCTCCTCTAGACGTGGCCCAACTTCCTCCGCTCGATCGTCACAAGCTGGCGGCGGCGCGGCTGTGGGCCGCAAACCGGTTCCCCTACCTGGCGTCGGCGCTCTTCGCCACGTCGGTGATCGAGCGGCGCGGCATCGGAGGCGACGGGGTCGCCGTCGACGCGCAATGGCGGCTCTACGTCGACCCCGACGCCGCCGCCGCCTGGACCGTCCCCGACCTCGGGACGTTGCTCGTGCACCACACCGGCCACCTGATCCGTGACCATGCCGGTCGGGCCGAGACGCTCGGCGTCACCGAAAGTACGGCCGAGCGGTGGTCGACGGTCGCCGACGCCGAGCTCAACGACGACCTGGCCGACGTCGGCCTCACGATGCCCGGGTCGAACATCCTCCCCGAAGACCTCGGCCACCCTCGCGGTCGCTTGGCCGAGGAGTACTTCGCCCTCGAACGGGCCGCACCCGACCCGCCTCCGAGCGACGAGGGCGACGACGGGAATGCGGACGGACAGGAGCCGACGCCCAAGCCTCGTTCGGATCACGGGAGTGGCGCCCACAACCACCACAGACCGTGGGAGGAACCCGACGACGGGGCCGACGAGGCGCCGCCGCCGGGGCTGTCGAACCACGAGCGCGATCTCCTGCGCGCCCAGACGGCCCAGCAATTGCTCGACGCCGTCCGCACCGGACAGGGCAACGTGCCGGCCAACTGGCGACGCTGGGCCGAGGAGCTCCTGGCCCCGTCGGTCGACTGGCGCCGGGCGTTGGCGGCCGAGATCCGACGGGGCGTGCAGTACGTCGCCGGGGCCGTCGATTACAGCTACCGCCGGCCGTCGAGACGGGCGTCGGCCAGCCCATTCATCGTGTTGCCGGCGCTGGAGAAGCCCGTGCCCGAAGTGGCCGTTGTCTGCGACACCTCGGGGTCGATGGGCGAGCGGCAACTCGCCCGCGTCCTCGGCGAGGTCGAAGGTCTGCTCGACAGCATCGGCCTCCGATCCAATGGGGTGCGGGTGCTGGCCGTCGACTCGGCCGTGCACGCCGTGCGTCGCGTTTCGAGCGCGCGGCAGGTCGAGCTCGTCGGCGGTGGTGGCACCGACATGGGCCGCGGCATCGAGGCCGCAGCCGCGCTCCGACCGCGACCGTCCGTGCTCGTCGTCCTCACCGACGGGCTCACCCCGTGGCCGGACGAGGCGCCCAGAGGCATGCGGGTGGTGGTCGGCATCCTCACGGGCATCGGTCCTGGACGGAGAACCTCACTGCCACCGACGCCACCGTGGACCCGGGTGGTGCGCATCGACGACGACGGGAACTGAGTGGGCTCCTGGGCGCGGGCGCTGCCGCCGGTCACGGTCGAGGTGGAGTGCGGCGGCCGCACCCACCACGTGTTGTTGCGACGTGGCAAGGTCGTGCTGGCCGAGCACGCCATCGCCGCCGAAGCCGTCGCCGCGGCCTTTGGTGCGCCGTCGACCCCGTGCTTCGACGTCTACCGGAGCTGGCGTTCGCGCGAGCAGTGGGAGATCGCCCTGCAACCCCGCGGGCCAGGTTTCCACCAGCTCTATCGGCGGCCGCCGCTCCCGGCCGGCCTCGGACCCGCCCTCGAGCGCGGCGTCGTGCGCGGATGGGAGCGCCGGGCTGAGCGCGGCGACGCCATCGCGTCGTACGCCCTCCAGCGCGCACTGCGGGCGAAAGCCGAACCGGTGCTGGCGGCGGCGTTCCATGCCGCCGTGCGCCGCTTCGGTGGAGGCCCGACCAAGCGCCTGGAGCTCAGCATCGGTGCGATCCCCTCGGCGTCCGGTGAGATCACCGACCTCAACAGCTCGTTGCTCGTTCGGGTCGAGCCGGACTGGTTGCGTACGGTCGGCCTGCCACGACTCGGCGACGGAGGCCAACCGACGGGCTTCGTCGTCGCTCTCCGACCGCAGCCCGTCACCCTCGACTGGCAACCGCGATCGGGCGGCGCCGGGTGGACGGCCCGGCTCGTGAACGTCGACGGCGATGTCGGGGGTTGACGACGCCGCCCTCGTGGCCCCGCGGGGTGTCCCCGTTGCGCGTCCCCGTTCGCTGCGCGGGGGCGGAGCACGCCATCACGTGGCGACGCGGTGCGCTCGTCCTCGACGATCACGACCTCGCGGCCGACGACGTCCTCGTCGCCCTCGGTGGTGACATGCCGCCGTGCCTCGATGTCCGGCGGTCGTGGCGTCTCGGGTACATCGAGTCGGACCCCCCGGTCGAGTCCGCAGCCCTCGTGCGTTCGTTGTCGAGCCTGGCCCGCTGGATGGCCGGTGGTGGCGATGCCCCGGTCGTGCTGCCCGAGCCACTGCGCCGGCTTCGCGAAGCCAGCCTGCTCCACACCTGGGGACGCGGCCTCCGCGATCCGCGAGCATCCGACGATGCGCAGCGCCACGTTCTCGAGCGGGCCATCGCCCGGCGGCTGCGCGACCTCCTGACCTCGCAACTGCGGCCGCTCGGCGTACACACCAAGGCGGCGCTCGACGTGGCCGTCGGCCCGAAAGTCGAGGTCGAGGGCCGCTGCGTTGCGGGGTCGGCGGTGGCACGCGTGCGGGTGCCGGCGGCGTGGATCACCGAGGTGTGGGTCTCCGGACTCGAGACCTGGGAAGGCCACGTGGTGCTGGCCGCATCGGATCGACGTCCTTCGTCGCTCGACCTCGCTCGATGGCTTCCCGACGACGAGGGCGGTTGGACGCTGGAGCTCGAGCGGATCGAGCCGGGCTACGCGAGTTGACGGAGGATGCCGGCGGTGTCGTGGTAGGCGATCCGCTCCACGATGCGGCCGTCGACGACGCGGGTGACGTGGCAGATGGCGAGGCGCACCGGCCGTCCTGTCGGCGCCAACCCGGCGAACGGGCCGGCGTGCGTTCCGGCCATGACCTCTTCGGTGACGACGACGTCGCCGGCGACGATCCAACGCTCGACCGTCATCTGAAGATCGGGGAACGCCGTCACCGTGTCGCTCAACAACCGGGCCAGGCCGGCGAGGGAGAGCACCCGACCGGTCGCGGCGACGAGGCGGGCGTCCGGGTGGAAGAGATCACGACCGCCGAGCGGGTCGTGCACATTGATGGTCTCGTGCAGCTTCTCCAGCACCTCGCGCGGCCCCATCCGGCAATCCTCGCGCCGTCCGACCGCGCACCGTCAGGCGGACCGACGTTCGGTGGGTTCGAGGAGGGGGCGGAGGCCGGCGTCGAAGAAGGCGTGCAACGATCCTGGAGGCGGGGCCAGCACGGCGGTCACGAGCACCCGGGCGACCCAATCGCCGAGCCGGGCGGGGTCGCGAGGCGCGATTCGTCCGCCTTCCATGGCGAGGGTGAAGAGGGCCGTGCTCACGTGAGCCGAGCGACCGAGCACCTCGGGGAGGTCGCGGATGAGATAGGGACCGAGGAGGTGCGGCTCGTCCTCGATCACCTTGGTGAGCACGGGGTGGGCACGGAAGACCCGGACGGTCTCGGCCAGCAGCTCCACCAGTGCTGTCACCGCATCGTCGGCCGAAGCCCACGCCGTCGTGTCGGGGAGCGCCCGCTGCAGCTCGCGCTCGAAGAGGAGTTGGGTCATGTCCTTGACCGTGCCGACCTGACGGTAGACCGTCACCCGGTTGACGCCGACTTCCTCGGCCACGTCCTGCACCCGGGTGCGGGAGAGGCCGTGGCGTTGCACGACGCGAGCGAAGGCGTCGAGATAGGGATCGGCGTCGGTGGTCGGCGGTCCGGGGGCATGTAACAAAGCAGCGTCATTGTTGCACCGATGCACCCTTTTGGGGGAGAGTGTGCGGACGTCGCCGTCCGCTCGCAGCCGTCGAGCCGACATCTTCAAGGAGAGCAGATGCCCGAAACCTTCCTGTCCGAGAGCTGGTTCACCGAGGTCGACAAGATCCGGGCCGAGATCGGTGATGACGGTGCGGCGGCGGCCGACCTGAACCTCAACATCGTCGTCACCGGTGGTCCCGAGGGTGACAAGGAGATGCACCTCCACAACGGCGCCTTCGAGAAGGGCCTCGTCGATGGGGCTCCGACCAAGGTCACCGTTCCCTTCGAGGTGGCCAAGGCCATGTTCGTCGAGGGCAACCAGGCCATGGGTATGCAGGCCTTCATGTCCGGTCAGATCAAGATCGAGGGCGACATGTCGAAGCTCATGTCCATGCAGGGCCAAGCTCCCAGTGAGAACCAGGCCAAGCTGACCGAGCGCATCAAGGAAATCACCGCCTGAGTCCGCTTCGTCGTTCGGAACACGATCGCCCCCGTTCCTCTCGGAGCGGGGGCGTTTTCGCGCCCGAACGGCGTCCCGGTGTTCTGACGCGTACCTTGCCCTGATGACGGAACCCGACGACCTGGCGGTCGTGCGTGGCGTGTACGACGCGGCCGCCGCGCCGTACGCGAAAGCGGTGGGCGTCCGACTGAGCGAAGCATTCGAGGGTCCGGTCGATCGAGCGCTCCTCGTGGCGTTCGTGGAGCTCGTGGGTCCGTCCCCCGGGCTGGTCGCGGACGTCGGTTGTGGACCAGGGCGGGTGGCTGCCTTCGTGGCTTCGCATGGGCTCGACGTCGTCGGCGTCGATCTGTCGCCGGCGATGCTCGCCGTGGCCCGGGCCGCCCACCCGGACCTCCGGTTCGAGGAAGGGACGCTGACGGCGCTCCCGTTCGACGACCGGTCGCTCGCCGCCGCCGTCCTCTGGTACTCCATCATCCACACGAGACCGGAGGAGCTGCCAGAGGTGTTCGCCGAGATGGCTCGTGTGCTCGAACCGAGCGGCGAGCTCCTCGTGGGTTTCCAAGCGGGCGGCGGTGAATGCGTGCACCGGGTGGACGCCTACGGCACCGGCATGACCCTGCCCAGCTATCGGCACTCGCCGGGTTCGGTCGCCGATGCCGTCGACACGGCCGGTTTCCATGTCCACACCCGAGTCCGTCGTGAACCGGCACTCGCCCACGAGTCGACGCCCCAGGCGTTTGTCCTCGCCCAACGTCGGCCGCAGGGGTAACTCGAGGCGGAAATCGAGGCGGGAGGGGCGCAACGTGGTTGACCGGTGGCGGAGAGGGGCGTAAGGTGGCGGCAAGTGGCGCGAAAGGGTTCCTGAGGGGGG
>JBKJKM010000036.1:0-5058 GCA_046597375.1 Acidimicrobiales bacterium
CATGCGGCTGCCGACCACGAAGGCGGCGATCCAGGGCGCCGGCGGTGCCTCGCCCACCGAAGCATGCACGACCGGACCGCGACAATCGACGACGGCAGCCCAGGTGGCACCGAAGTCGTGAGCGGCGTGGTCCGCGAGAGCCTCGAGGACCGCCGAAGGGCGATCGATCTGGACCAGGAGCGCCGCCGTCTCCAGGGCGGCCAACCGCGGGTCGGGGAGGCCCTCCCCCGGCACCGCCTGCAGGTCTTCGACGTTCACGCCGTCGACCTCGTTGATCTCCTTCAACAACAACGGTACGAGCGCCTCGTCGGGCAAGGTCACGACGAGTTCGTCGATGGCGAGACCGGCGCCACGTTCGAGTATGTCGATGCCGATCAGGTCGCCCCGCACCGAGCCGATCCGGCTGGCGACGGCACCCAAGGCGCCGGGGCGGTCCGGTATCCAGATCCGTACCACGTAGGTAGGCATGACGCTGACCGTAGGGGCCGGGTATGAACGGCCCGTTTCGGAGGTGTGGCTATCTGGAGGCGACAGCCGCCTCGGCCGCCGGCGGAGCATCGGCTCCGAGATCGATCGGCGCAGAAGTCACCTTGGTCGCCGCCGCCTCGGCGCCGGATTCCGTGCCCTTGCGCTTGGCGTACTGGTTGACGTACTCCTGCCCGCCGAGGTCCTTCAGCTCGAACATGATCTCGTCGGTGATCTGGCGCAGTACGAGCGGATCGTCGGCTCGGTCCTGGTAGCGGCTGAAGTCGAGCGGCCTCGAAAAGCGGATGGTGATCGGCATGAAGACCCGGGGGATCACCTGTCCCGGAGTCTGGGCCTCACGGGTACCGACACACGCAACGGCGACCACCGGCACCTTCGACTGCAACGCCAAGCGGGCAACGCCGGTGTGGCCCTTGTAGAGGCGCCCGTCCGGCGAGCGGGTGCCCTCGGGATAGATGCCGAAGACCTGGCCGTCGTCGAGCACCTCCTTGGCGGATTCGAGCGCTCGCTGGCTGGCGCTGCCGCCGCCGCGCTTGATCGGGATCTGTCCCACGGCCCGGAAGAACCACGCCGTCTTCGGGTCCTCGAAGTACTCCGCCTTGGCCACGAAGGTGATGCGGCGCCTGAGCACCAGGGGAAGGAAGAACGAATCGAACACGGCCAGGTGATTCCCCGCGAGGATTGCACCGCCCGTGGTGGGCACGTGCTCCAGACCCTCGACCCTGACCCGGAAGAAGAACCGGAAGATCGGCGTCAACAGGTATTTCACGATCCAATACGCCATCTTGTTCCTGAGGTTAGTTCGACCTGACACCGCCGGTTCCTTGTCCGGACTTGACCGTTCGGTCTAGTTTCCCGAACGTGACCCACGTCGTCGACGCCAGACGGCTCACGCAGCGGGGCAAAGAACGGCGGCGCCAGTTGATGGACTTCGCGGCGCGGCGCTTTGCCGAGAACGGGTATCACCCCACGTCCGTGGCCGAGATCGTGCAGGGCATGGGCGTCGGCAAGGGGGTCTTCTACTGGTACTTCTCGTCCAAGGAGGAGCTCTTCTCGGAGATCCTGAAGGAGGCCTCCACCGACCTGCGCCGCCGCCAGCAGCACTACGTCATCGAGTCGGACGACCCGGTGCAGCGCATCGAAGGGGGCATCCGGGCCTCCATGAACTGGATGGCCGAACATCGCCACCTGATCGGGCTCTTCCAGTTCGCCGCCAGTGAGGACCGCTTCGCCCCCTCGATGCGACGAGGCCAGGACGTGTCGGTCGCCGATGTCGTCCGCCACGTCAAGGAGGGCATCGTGGCCGGACGCATCCGTGACGTCGACCCGTTAGTGCTCTCCCACGCAATCCTCGGGGTCACCAACCACTTGGCGCGGGTGTTCATCTTCGAGCGCAACGAGCCGGCCGACCAGGTGGCCGACCTCGCGATCACGTTCTGTCGCGACGGTCTGCTGGGCTCGACGAGCGGCTGAGCGCGACGTCGGTCCGCCGGCGTTCGAGAAACGTCCGTTCGGCGTCGTTGCCGGCGCCGGCCAGCGCTTCGTCATAGGCGTCGGCCGCCTCGTCCCACCGCTCGAGGCGGCGGAGGAGGTCGGCCCTGGTGGCGTGGAGGAAGTGATAGCCGTCGAGCTCGCCGGCGACCGCGTCGACGAGCGCCAAGCCAGCCGCCGGGCCTTCGGCCATCGCAACGGCGACGGCGTGGTTGAGGCGCACGACGGCCGAGGGCAACACGCCGACGAGGCGCGTGTAGAGGGTCGCGATCTGGGCCCAGTCGGTGTCGGCGGACGTGACCGCCTCGGCGTGGACGGCGGCGATGGCGGCCTGCAGGGCGTAGGGACCGGGCGCGCCGCGGGTGCGCGGGAGGGCGCGCTCCAAGAGCTCGATCGCCTCGGCGATGGCCGACGCATCCCACTCCGAGCGATCCTGGTCGGCGAGGAGCACGAGCTGGCCGGCGCCATCGGTGCGCGCCTCTCGGCGGCTGTCCTGCAACAGCACCAGGGCCAGCAAGGCCAGCGCCTCGGGCTCGTCCGGCATGAGCGTGGCCACGAGTCGGGCCAAGCGGACCGCGTCGGCACAGAGACCGCCCCGCACGAGATCAGTACCGGCCGAGGCCGAGTACCCCTCGTTGAAGACGAGGTAGATCGTGGCCAGCACCTCGGTGACTCGATCGGGCAGCGCGGCGTCGCTCGGAATGCGAAATGGGATTCCGGCAGCCCGGATCTTCTTCTTGGCCCGCACGAGACGCTGGGCCATGGTCGCTTCCGGCACGAGGAACGCATGGGCGATCTCGATGGTCGTGAGTCCGCCGACGAGACGCAAGGTGAGCGCGATCTGGGCCTCGGGGGCCAGCGCCGGGTGACAACACGTGAAGAGCAGGCGTAGCTGATCGTCGACGATCACACTTCTCGGCGGGTCGTCCTCCTCGGACCACGCTGGCCGGCGGGCCAGCTCTTCGAGCTTGGTGCCGCCGACCTTGGTCCTCCTGATGCGATCGATGGCCCGGTGGCGAGCCGTCGTGGTGATCCACGCACCCGGGTTGTCGGGCACGCCGACGGCCGGCCACCGCTCGAGGGCCAGCACGAAGGCATCGGCAACCGCTTCCTCGGCGAGGTCGACATCGCCGAAGGTCCTCACGAGGGCTCCCACCGCCCGTGCGTACTCGCCTCTGAATACCTCGTCGATGCTTTCCATCAGGGTTTGCTCAGCCGAACTCCATGATCGGACGCACTTCGACGGAGCCGACCGATGCCCCAGGAATGCGGGCGGCTGCGTCGATGGCCTGGTCGAGGTCCTTGGCGTCGACGATATAGAACCCGCCGAGCTGCTCCTTGGTCTCGGCGAACGGTCCGTCGGTGCTCAGCGTCTCTCCGTTGCGCACTCGCACGGTCGTGGCCGTCTGCACGGACTGCAACGCGTCACCGCCGAGGGCGATTCCGGCCTGACCGAGCCACTCGCCGAAGGCTGTGTAGGCCTGCATCGTGGCTTCGCCGTCTTCAGGCGACTGCGCCTGGTCGGCGGTCTCGTTCGTATAGATCAACAGCATGTAGCGCATCGACTCTCCTCGCATTGGGACTGGAACACCCCTGCGACGAACAGGCCCCGCCGGGATCGACAGCTTCCGCGGAGATTCTTCCTACAACTTCGTGAGGGTGCGTCGAAGGTTGCGGATGGCCTGCGACGTGCGCTGCTCGTTCTCGAGGAGGGCGAAGCGGACGAATCCCTCGCCGCCCGGACCGAAGCCGAAGCCGGGCGAGGTGGCCACGTGGGCCTCCTTCACCAGCTTGGTCGAGAACTCGAGGCTGCCCATCTCGACGTAGGGCTCGGGGATCGGCGCCCACACGAACATCGTTCCCTTGGGCGGCTCGACGTGCCAGCCGATGCGATTGAGGCCCTCGATCAGCGCGTTTCGGCGGGTCTCGTAGATCGCGTTGACCTCGGCCGGGTAGTCGCTGGCCTCGTTCATGGCGACCGTCGCGGCGATCTGGATCGGCTGAAACGTGCCGTAGTCGAGGTAGCTCTTGAGCTTGGCCAGGGCGCCCACGATCTCGGCGTTGCCGACGAGGAACCCGACCCGCCACCCGGCCATCGAGAACGACTTGGTGAGGGTGTAGAGCTCGACGGCCACGTCCTTGGCCCCCGGCACCTGCAAGATCGACGGCGGCTTGTAGCCGTCGAAGGCGGTGTCGCTGTAGGCGAAGTCGTGCACGAGCACGACTTCGCGCTCGCGCGCCCAGTCGACCAGGCCCTGCATCCACTCGAGATCGACGCAGGCCGTCGTCGGGTTGTGAGGGAAGGAGAGGATGAGCACGCGCGGCTTGGGCCACTGCGTCTCCCACTTCTCGATCAGGTTGCCCATGAAGTCCTCGCCAGGACCGATGCGCACCTGTTGCACCTCGGCGCCGGCGAACAGCGGCGCGTAGATGTGGATCGGGTAGCTGGGGCTCGGCACGAAGGCGCTGTCACCTGGTCCGAGCAGCACCCACATCAGGTGCGACAGACCCTCCTTGGCACCGATGGTGGTGATGATCTCGGTCTCGGGATCGAGGTCGACCTGCCAGTTGCGTTGGTAGAGGTCGGCGACGGCCTCGCGGAGTTTGGGGATGCCACGGCTGAGGGAGTACCGGTGGTTGCGGGAGTTGCGGGCCGCCTCGACCAGCTTCTCGACGGCGATCTCGGGCGACGGGATGTCGGGGTTGCCGAAACCGAAGTCGAGCACGTCCTCGCCGGCGCGGCGTGCCTCGGTCTTGAGGTTGTTGATGATCGTCAAGACGTACGGCGGCAGGCCGTTGATGCGGCGGAACTCCATGCCTCAAGTTATCGGAGGGTCGCCGCCGCTTCGGTGACGATTCTCACGGCGTCGACCGGGTCGGGAGCGCTTCGGTACGGCGGCGCGCACACCGCCCACGTCGCGCCGGCGTCGGCCAGTCGGCGCAGCAGGTCGGCGGTGGCGGCGACGGTGTCTGGGACCGGTCCGCCCCAGGTGACCTCGACATCGGAGATGGCCGCGACGCGCTCGGGAGCGACGTCCCAGAGGTTGAGGGCGTCGGCCTCGGCGACCGCAACCGCATGCA
>JBKJKM010000301.1:0-2635 GCA_046597375.1 Acidimicrobiales bacterium
GCCGGCTGGGATCACCAAGGAAATCAGGGCTTCTGCGGCCCAAGCCATCCTCGACGAGGTCGTGGCGATGTCGCCGGCCGCGTCGGCTCGCCAGGCGATGGCGTTGGAACTACTTGAGGACGTGCGCAGGCTGGACGGCCAGCTCGCCGAGTCGAAGCGGCGGATCGCCGAGGCCGTGACCGCGTCGAAGACGACCCTCACCGACGTGTTCGGTGTGGGGCCCATCATCGCCGCCATGTGCATCGGATTCACCGGCGACGTGCGCCGGTTCCCGACCGCCGATCGCTTCGCCGCCTAGACCGGCACCGCGCCGATCGAGGTGTCCTCCGGCAGCCACCAAGTGTTCCGGTTGAGTCGCCGCGGGAACCGCCGGTTGAACCACGCCATCCACCTGGCCGCCGTCACCCAACTCCGCCACACCCACAGTCCCGGCCGCGGCTACTACGACCGAAAGGTCTGCGCGGGCAAGAGCAAGAAGATGGCATTGCGGGCCTTGAAGCGGCGCATCAGCGACGTCATCTATCGACACCTCCTCGCGGACGCCGACCGCCTGGGTTTGCGGGCCCGGGAGGACAGATGGGAGCGACTACAAAACCAGCGCGACCTGCTCGACATCCCTGTTGGCCGGCTCTTCGGTGAAGTCACTCCCGGACCCATCGACACGCTACGACAGCCGGCGGACGTCGGCTCGACCGGACGCGCCGAAACGGCCACCGAGATCGGCCCTTGACACAAAGAGGGATCGCTCGGCTCGCCGTGACGATTCGGTAAATTGGAGCGCCCCGGGGCGACTCGATCGGTCACTGGTAATTCGAGGCGGCCCGCAAGGGTTCAGCGCTGATCAGCGGACGGTGTAGGTGACGGAGCGAGCCTGAATGAGTCCCTCCCGCACAACGACGATGGTCAGTGTGAGGGACCCCTGGGACAGGGTGCCGGGTGTCCCTGCGACTCTTTGCTGGTCGCCGTCCGTACTCTCGCTTTCCGTCGGAATCTGTCGATCGCCGACAAGCAGCGCGACTTCTCGTCCTCCGGCCAAGTAAACCTCGAAGGTTGTCCCGGACGTGATGGCGCTGTTCGGTGCGGGGTGAATCTCGAAGCCCGCCTCGGGAACGGTCAGGTCATGGAACGGGTCCACCAGGTGGCGTCCCCCTTCGGACCGCACAGGCACGGCATCAGCCCGCTGCTCTGGCGGACCTTCCTCGGCGATGGTTCCTCGCAGCAGCACAATTGTGTGTTGATCGCTCGCGACAGATGCGCTGACGGTCGTGTATCGAACATCGCTCGAATCGGCCCATGCGCCATATCCTTCGGCGAGTGCGGGGGCGTCATCGTCGAACGCTGCCCGGCCTCCAATCGCCTCACGTGAGGCTGAGTGGGTCAACGCCCAGGCAGCGTCGGTGTCTCCTTGCCGGATCGCTTTGACCCAGAGTTCGACGGTCTCAGCAGGAGAAGGACTACGTGACGCCGACGCGGGAGACGTATTCGACCTTTGCTGCTCGACACCGCTTCCCTGGCCGTCCGCTCCACAAGCCCCGAGTGCGACGCCAAAGACCAACAAAAGTGCTCCAAGGATCGTTCGTTGCACGTCGCCGCCTGTCTTCTTCATAACGCGTTAGACGCACGACCCGAAGGAGTGC
Source organism: Acidimicrobiales bacterium (assembly GCA_046597375.1). Taxonomy (GTDB): domain Bacteria; phylum Actinomycetota; class Acidimicrobiia; order Acidimicrobiales; family CADCTF01; genus DATLED01. Next base: position 1,638 of record JBKJKM010000301.1, read on the forward strand.
TTCCCGATAATCCACCTTTTTGTTCCCGGATTGTTGTCGCGCAGCCTCGGGCAACGACATCTCCTGGAATCTGTCCCATAGCTCAGGGAGACAAGAACGCCGCTCGGAGCGGGACAACCCATGAACGCCCACAATGGTCGGATGAACGGAAGCGGCGTCGCTGGCGTGTTCGCTTTGTCTTGGGTCATCCCGATCGTGTTGATCGTCTACTTGTTCAGGACGCTCGGAACGATTGTTGAAGGTCTACGTTCGATCAACGCCGGGGTCCAGCGAACTGCTGCTGCCGTGGAGGCATTGGCTGCCCGTGGGCCGAGTCCTACCTGACCGCCCCGAGGTGTGCCACTCGGCGCCCCACCGCCACGGCTTGCCATGATCCAGGCATGTCTTTCCGGGGGGTTATCCCGCTCTTGGCGCTCGTCGGCCTCGGTCTCGGTGTGTCGCGCGAGGTGGGAGATGAGCGTCCTTCTCCTGATGCTCGCAGCAGCGATCTTCGGTTTCATGGCCGGGCGGTTCTCGTCCCAGCCTTCGTCGCACCGAAGTGTGCCGCTCGGCTCGCCCTCAGATACGGGAATCGGGGCGCTCAGCTCAGAACTGGAGCCAAAGGTTCGAGGGCGTGCACGGCGACGGGTTCGGCTTTGCCTTTGAGTTCGTGGACGCCACGATCAGTCATGCCCGACGGCGGTGTGGTCAGGGTGTCGACGGTTCGTTGGGTGAGCAGGATCGTGTCACCTGTGATCTTGGTGAGTTGTTCCACGCGTGCAGCGACGTTGACCGCGTCGCCGATGATCGTGAACTCCAACTTCTTCGACCCGCCGATCGTGCCCGCAATCACGGTTCCGGTATTGATCCCGACGCCGATCCGAACGTCACCCGCAAACGCTGCATGGGTCTCGTGGACGATGTCGGCCGCGGCGGCTACGGCACGGTCGGCGTGGTCGTCGTGGCGCTCGGGGGCACCGAAGATGACCATGGCGCCATCGCCGAGGAACTTGTTGACG
>JBKJKM010000057.1:0-12347 GCA_046597375.1 Acidimicrobiales bacterium
TTCTTCAACGCGTTCTTGGTGACGTTCGCAGCGATCGCGCTGTTCGTCGGCTCGTTCATCATCTACAACACCTTTTCGATCATCGTCGCCCAACGCAGTCGGGAAACGGCCTTGCTGCGGGCCATCGGCGCCAGCCGTCGCCAGGTACTCGGATCGATCCTCCTCGAGGCCCTGGTCGTCGGCGTCGTCGCTTCCGTGCTCGGCGTCCTGGGCGGGCTCGGCATGGCCCAGCTACTCCGGGCGCTTCTGTCGGGCTTCGGCTTCGGGCTCCCGGCCGGGGGTCTGGTCCTGACCATGTCGACGATCGTGACCTGCCTGATCCTCGGCGTCGGCGTCAGCGTGGCGTCGGCCGTCTTCCCCGCTCGGCGGGCGTCGAAGGTGCCGCCTCTCGAGGCCATGCGAGCAGTCGCCATCGAGCCAGCGCAGAGCTCGCACACTCGCGTTGCCATCGGCCTTGCCATGACACTGCTCGGCGCCGGCCTCATCGGCGCCACGCTCTTCGGCGGCAGTGGCGTGACCCTGCTCGGGCTCGGCGTGCCGGTCACGTTCCTCGGCGTTGCCATCCTCGGCCCGGTGCTGGCCAAGCCGGTCACCCGTTTCCTCGGCGCACCTCTGCCCGCCCTCAAGGGCATGCCGGGCACGCTGGCCCGCAACAACGCTGTCCGCAACCCCAAGCGCACCTCGGCGACCGCCGCAGCGCTGATGATCGGCGTCGCACTCGTCGGATTCATCACGGTGTTCGCGGCTTCGGCGAAGGCAACCATCGATGACGCCGTCGACGAGAACTTCGGGGCCGACCTGGTGCTCGACTCGGGCGCCTTTGGCTTCGGCGGACTGCCGACGGACCTGAGGAACAAGGTCGCCGCGCTTCCCGAAGTGGAGGCCGCGGCCTCGGTGCGGGTCGGCATGATCGAGGTGCAGGGCGAGACGCAGGACGTCATGGCCATCGATCCGATCGGCATCCCCAGACTCTTCGACCTCGGGGTCACCGCCGGCGACCTGGGTGACCTCGGAGCCACGCAAATCGCCATCAGCGAGGACTACGGACGGGAGCAGGGCCTTGGCCTCGGCGACGAAGTGACGGTGCGGTTCACGCAAACCGGTGAGCAGACGTTCACCGTCGCCGCCCTCTACTCCAATGGTGAACTCGGCGGAGAGTCGGCCGTCTCACATGAGGCATGGGAAGCCAACGTCGCCGACCAGTTCGACTTCCAGGTTTACGTACTGGCCGCCGACGGCATCCCGGTGGCGACCGCCCGAGCGGCGGTCGAGTCGGTCACCGCGGCGTACCCGACGGCCAAGGTGCAGGACCTCTCGGAGTACAAGGAGGACCAAGCGGCGCAGATCAATCAGCTGCTCGGTCTGATCTACGCCCTCCTCGGCCTGGCCATCCTCATCGCCGTACTCGGCATCGCCAACACCCTGGCGCTGTCGATCTTCGAGCGCACCCGGGAACTCGGCCTGCTGCGGGCCGTCGGCATGACCCGGTCACAGCTGCGTTCGACGGTGCGCTGGGAGTCGGTGTTAATCGCCCTGTTCGGAACCGGGCTCGGCCTCGTCATCGGCGTCGCCTTCGGTACGTCGATGGTGCGGGCACTCGCCGACGAGGGCTTCGGCGGGGTCGTCATCCCCGTCGGCCAACTCACCTTCATCACCATCCTGGCCGGGTTGTGCGGCATCCTCGCCGCCGTCCTCCCGGCCCGCCGGGCCTCCAAGCTCGACGTTCTCGCCGCCATCTCCACAGCCTGAGCCATTCACGCTTGACTTCCTTCGCAGTGTCCGTATGGTGTGCAACGTATATATGTTGTACACCATACGGAGGACACCATGGCATTGCTCAAGACCATCGCACGGGACGACTTCGTCGCCATCGTCGACAAGAAACTCAAGGGCGGTGCGGTCGCTGTGGCCTCCCTCGACCTCGACCACTTCGCCGCCCTCAACACGACCCATGGTCAGGAGGCCGGCAACCTCGCCTTGGGATCACTCGAGCGGACGTTGACCGGCAGCCTTCCCCAAGGGGCGCTGCTCCATCGCCTCGGCGGTGACGAGTACGCCGTCGCTCTGCCTGATCACTCGGCCGAGTCGGCGTTGATCGTGTTCGAGGAGATCCGGTCGCACTGCAGCGCCCATCCCTTTTCGCCGGACCTGCCGAACGCCCGCCTCGCCGTTTCGGTCGGGATCGCCTCCCGCCCACCGCACGCCACCGCAACGGCCGAGTTGCTGCGAGCCGCCGACGAAGCCCTTGGGCGGGCGAAGCGGGAAGGCCGCAGCCGGGTCGCCATCTACGTCGAGGAGAAGATGACCCTCAAGAGCAACTACTACTCCCGGGCCAACCTCGACCGCCTCGCCAAGCTCTCCTCCCACACCAGCCGCACCGAGGCCAGCCTCCTCCGCGAAGCCCTTGACGACCTCCTCGCCAAGTTCCGCGACCAGCTCTAGCCGTCAGGGAGGTTCACTTTGGAGTTGAGTGCCGGATGCGGCCCGCAACTCCGAAGTGGACGATCAGGCGCCGGCGACGCGACGGAGAATCGTGGTGATGGTGCCGCCGAGCTCGGCCTCGAGGTCGAGCTCGGGGGCGTGGCGTTGGATGGCGTCACCGAGGTAGACGAGATTCTTAGCGAACAGGGTGAGCTCCGGCGGGATGCGGAAGCCGGAGGCGCCGAGGGCGCGGACGATGCCCGAGAAGCGCCCCTGCATGACCTCGCGCCCACCGGGACCGGCCATCACCTCCTGGCGCTGTTCCCGCGTCAGCCGTGGCGGCAGTTGTTGGAGAAACTCGTCGACGTCGACGTCCGGCGGAAGCGCTCCGAAGTCGCGAAGGGCGCGAATGATCCCGTCGCGGTCGTCGCCGAGCGCCGCCTGCAGCAAGGAGAGCAGCGCGAGTCGCTGCTGCCCGGTGAGCCGACCAACGATGCCGAAGTCGATGAGGGCGAGACCGTCAGCGGTGACCATCACGTTGCCGAGGTGCAGGTCGCCGTGGAAGATGCCATCGACCATGGTGGTCTCGAGCACGCCGGCGACGGCCAGGCGCACGAGCTCGGCCGGCGCGTGACCGTACGAGGAGACGACGTCCTCGACGGCTGCCGACTCGCCGATAATCCGCTCCATCACCAGCACCCGCTTGGTGATGAGCCCGGGGATCGGCACCGGAATCTTCACCTTGATCGACGCCCGTTCGAAGGCCAACGCCATCTGCACGATCGACGCCGCTTCGAGGCGCAGGTCGGCCTCTTGGGCGAACATCCGCAGCATCAGGTCGAGGGTGCCGTGCAGGTTGGCGAGCCGCACCCGCTCGTTGCGTGACTGCACCAGGCGCAGGATCGGCAACAGATACGCGGCGTCGGCCGCCACGACGCCGACGATGCCGGGCCGCCGAATCTTGAGCACGACCTCGGTGCCGTCATCGAGCACGGCCTCGTGCACCTGAGCCACGGAGGCCGAGGCCATCGGTTTGGCGTTCCACGACCGGAGGTGCGCGGTCACGCCCGAGCGGTCGAGCACGTCGGCGATGGCCCCCGAAGGCGCAGGCGGCACGGCGTCGCGACAACCGGCGAAGGCATCCGCGACCCACGTCGGGGCCAGGCCCCGGGTCGACGACACGAGCTGACCGAGCTTCACGTAGGTCGGTCCACCCCGCAGGGCCAGCTTGGCCAGCACCGGCACGATCGTCTCGGCGTCACGACTCCGCAGCACCGGCACGAGGTCGGGCGCGGCCAAGCCTGCGAGCCGAGCGAGCCGCACGACCGATCGCCCGTCGAGTGGGGAAGTCCCGATGATGTCGTCGGCCCGCTCGGCCGCTTCGGCCAACAACTCGGGGAGCCGGCCGAGCAGACGTTCTCCCTCGGCGACGAGCCCCTCCCTGCCAGCGGCCCATGCGCTGTCGGCGATGCTCAAGTCCGGCGTCTCACAGCTTCGAGATGACGTTCTCGCCGAAGCCGCCGAGCATCTGCTTCCACGACTCGGCATCGCGACCGAATGCCGGGATCACCAGGCGGTCGGCGCCGGCGTCGGCGAACTTCTTCACACCCTCGACGTCCATGGCGCCGCCGCACGTCATCTCGATCGCCGACGGATCTCGACCGGCCTCCGCCGCCGCCGACCGTGCCACCTCGAACAGCGCCGCCAGCTCCTCGAGCGATCCCTTGGCCGGGAAGAACCCGTCGCCGGTGCGCCCGGCCCGCCGAGCCGCCGCCTTGGAGTGCCCACCGATGTGGATCGGCACGCCGCCGGCCTGGGCGGGCTTCGGGTACATCTTCGCCTTCTCGAAACTCGTCCACCGCCCCTTGAACGTCGGCTCCTCCTCGGTCCACAAGGCGCGCAACGCGTCGATGTATTCGTCGGTGATCGGCCCACGGTCGTCGAAGTCCACGCCGATGGCGTCGAACTCCTCGCGCAGCCACCCGACACCCACGCCGAGCAGCACCCGGCCGCCGGAGAGCAGGTCGAGAGTGGCCACTTCCTTCGACAACACGATGGGGTTGCGCTGCGGAAGAATCAGGATGCCGGTGGCCAACTTGATGGTGCGGGTGTTGGCCGCAACCCAGGTCAGCCAGATGAGCGGATCGGGGATCGGGTTGTCCTCGCTCCCGGGCATCTTTCCGGTTGGTGAATACGGGTACTGCGACTCGTAGCCAGCCGGAACGATCACGTGCTCCACCGTCCAGAGCGACTCGAAACCTGCCTCCTCGGCGATCTGACCGAGCGCGGCTGCGCCGTCGGGGGTGGCGGCGAAGCCAGTGTTGGCGAAGACGATGCCGAACTTCACGACGGTGACCTCCGAGACGGTGATGACGTTCCGGTCGACACCGGAATGCCGAAGCATCGTAGGTTCGGCATCATGGCCGACGACATCCTGACCCTGGCGGACAAGCTCTGGCGGGGCGAGACCGATCTCGAGGGACACCATCCCGTGTCGGTACAGAACCTCGCCGACCTGGCCGAGGTGAAGGACGGCGTGGCTTTCGTGCCGTCCTTCGCCAACGTCAGTGCCTTCACCACCGGCGACGGGCTCGTGCTCGTCGACACGGGGAGCGCCTTCCTCGCCCAGAACGTGCACGAGCAGGTGCGCCGGTGGACCTCCGAGCGCCTCGACACCGCCGTCTACTCCCACGGTCACGTCGACCACGTCTTCGGCGTCCCCGTCTTCGAGGCGGAGTCGGCCGGGAAGGGGTGGCCGGCGCCTCGCGTGCTGGCCCACGAAGCGCTGCCCCACCGCTTCGATCGCTACATCCTCACGGCGGGCTACAACGGCATCATCAACCAGCGTCAGTTCCAGCTGCGGAACTTTTCGTGGCCGACCGAGTACCGGTATCCGGACGAGACCTATCGAGACACCCTCGACGTCGAAGTCGGTTCGGTGCGCTTCGAGCTCCACCACTGCCGTGGTGAGACCGACGATCACACCTGGACGTGGTTCCCCGACCACAAGGTCGTCTGCACCGGTGACATGTTCATCTGGGCCTCGCCCAACGCCGGCAACCCCCAGAAGGTGCAGCGCTATGCCAAGGACTGGGCCGTCGGCCTTCGCCAGATGGTGGCGCTGGCGCCCGAGGTGTTACTGCCCGGCCACGGGGTTCCGGTCGTTGGCGCGGACCGGGTCGCGCAAGCGCTGACGGACACGGCCGACCTGCTCGAGTCCCTGCACGATCAGACACTCGCCCTGATGAATCAGGGAGCGCGACTCGACGAGATCTTGCACGCGGTGCGGGCGCCGGCCGGTTTGCTCGACCGCCCGTACCTCCGTCCGGTGTACGACGACCCGGAGTTCATCGTGCGCAACGTATGGCGCCTCTATGGCGGGTGGTACGACGGCAACCCTGCCCACCTGAAGCCCTCGCCCGAAGCCACGCTGGCGACAGAAGTCGCGGCGTTGGCCGGCGGTGCCACCGTCCTGGCCGACCGTGCGCTTGCGGTCGCCGAGACCGGCGATCTCCGCCTCGCCGGCGAGCTGGCCGAGCTGGCCGCACTGGCGTCGCCGGGCGATGCCGGGGTGCACCGGGTGCGAGCCGAAGTCAATCGCCGGCGCGTGGCCGAGGAGACCTCGACTATGGCCAAAGGTGTGTTCTCCTGGGCGGTCGCCGAATCCGAACGGGCCGCCGGCGAGGAAGCGCCGGGCGATTCGGGTGGTTCGGGTGGTTCGGGCGCCCACGGTCACGGGTAGATACCCCGGCATGGCACTGGCGTTGTTGTTCCTGCTGGCCGGCATGCTCGCCACCGAACTCGCGCTGTTTGGCATCGATGCCGCTGGCGTGGCGGGCGCCGCCCTCCTGGCCACGGCGGCCCTGCTGTTGTTCAGGAACCGGTCGATTCTGCACCAGTAGCCTGCGGGCGCACCGGTAGCGTCTGGCGAACATGAACCTGCTCGACGTTGTACTCGGGATCATGCTGCTGTCCGCGCTCTTCGGTGGCTATCGGGTGGGACTGGTGGCAAGGGTCGCCTCCTGGGTCGGCGCCCTCGGCGGGTTCGTTCTCGCCCTCCGAATCCTTCCCGCCGTGCTGCGTCGTGTCGGCGACGTGGCACCGACCTCGAAGTTGCTCGTCACCCTCGCGCTTCTCCTGGTGGGCGCCGGCGTCGGCGGAGCCCTGGGTGAGCTGCTCGGCTCCGTCCTCCGACGAGCGGTCCCGCCCCCGGCACGAATCCTCGATCGCGCGGGTGGTGCAGTCGTCGGCGTCGCCGGCCTGCTGGCGGGTCTCTGGCTCCTGCTTCCCGTCGTGGCCGAGGTGCCCGGCCAAGTCGCCGTCCTCGCCCGCAACTCGGCCGTCCTCGGCGCCATCGACGAGCGCCTCCCGCGACCTCCGGATGCAACGCAGGCCGTGCAGCGGCTGGTCGGCGACGCCCGGTTCCCCGACGTCTTCGATGATCTCCGCCCGGCGCCCGACGTCGGGCCGCCCCCGGCCGACGTCCCCGTCTCGCCGGAGGTGGTCGCCCGAGCCGTCGCCTCGACGGTGAACATCGAGAGCGAGGGCTGCGGGGGTCTGCACGAGGGCAGCGGCTTCGTGGTGGCGCCCAACGTCGTCGTCACCAACGCCCACGTGGTCGCCGGCGGCGGCCGCATCCGGGCCCGGCGCCCCGACGGACGTCTCGTCACCGCGCGGGTCGTGCTCTTCGACGACGACCGCGACCTCGCCGTCCTCGACGTGCCGAACCTCGGCCTGGCCAGCCTGACCATCGCCGAAGGCGGGGAAGGCAAGGCCGGCGCCGTGCTCGGCTACCCCGGGGGTCAGAACACCGTGCGTGTCGCTCCCGCCCTCGTTCGACGGGAGCAGTCCACGCTCGGTCGGGACATCTACGGTCGTGACCAGACCCGGCGCCAAGTCCTGTTCCTGGCCTCCAACCTGCGCCCGGGCGACTCCGGCGGCGCCCTCATCGACGATCAGGGTCGCGTCATCGGGGTGGCCTTCGCCATCGCCCCCGATCGGCCTGGCACCGCCTACGCCCTCGACGACAGCGAGCTCCGAGCCGCCCTTGCGGCACCACGGGCGGCCGGCGCCGGCGGGCCCTGCATCTAGCCCGTCGTGTTGCGGCTCCCCGTTCCTGCGCTCGTCGTGCTCGTCGGGCCTTCTGGCGCCGGCAAATACCGCCAAACCCGCGTTGGCGTGGCCCATACGGCGGTTGAGAATCGTTCGGGTTGCCCGTGCGGCGACCGCAAGGGCAACCGCAACGCGCTGGGTCAGCGCAGGAGCACGGCCTGCCAGGGGGCGAGGGTCGAACCGTCGAACGGCTGGCCGTCGCTGGTGAGCTCGACGTCGCCGTCGACAGCGACCGAGTGGGCTTGATCGGTGAAGTTGACGAGCACGGTGCGGCGGTCGTCGTCGTGGGCCCGCTCGTAGGCGAGCACGCCCTGGCCGGCGGTGCCGTCGAGCCAGGCGAACGAGCCCAGTCGGAGCGCCGCCGATCCGCTCCGAGCCGACAGCAGCGAGCGGTAGAGGGCCAGACATGACGAGGGATCGTTGCCCTGGGCCTCGACGTTCATCACCGATTCCGCGTCGGGCGGCCAAGGAAGCCACGGATCGCCCGCACCCCAACCGTGGCCGGCCTCGGCGTTCCACGGGATCGGTGCCCGGCAGCCGTCGCGACCGCCGGGGTCGAGCACACGATCAGCGGGAACGACGGCATCCTCGAGACCGAGTTCCTCGCCGGCGTAGAGAAACGGGGTGCCGCGCAGGGTCAACAGCAGCACGGCGGCGGCGCGCGCTTTCGCCTCTGATCCGTACCGGGTGCGGTGACGGGGGTTGTCGTGGTTGGACAGCACCCAGGTCGGCCAGGCATCGCGCGGAGACAGCTCCTCGACCACTCGGTCGATCCGCTTGCGCCACGCCTCGGCCGTCCATGGCGCGTACAGCGGCGGGAAGTTGAAAGCGAGGTGGAGCTCGTCGCTGTCGCCGTAGTAAGTGGCAACTCGCTTCGTCGACATGAGGTACACCTCGCCGACAGACGTGCGGTCGCCGACGTACGAGTCGAGCAGCGTGCGAATGGCCCGGAGGTGGTCGTGGGTGTCGTCGTAGTCGTGCACGGGCTGGACGTTCCCTCGCTCGTCGACTGGAGCATCGGGAAGGTCGGTCGTCTTCCCGATGAGGTGGACGACGTCGATGCGGAACCCATCGACGCCCCGATCGAGCCAGAAGCGCAGGGTGTCGTGCATGGCCTCGACGACGTCGGGGTTTCGCCAGTTGAGGTCGGGCTGCTCCGACAGGAAGTTGTGGAGGTACCACTGCTCCCGGGCCTCGCCCCACGTCCACGCCGGGCCGCCGGTGAACGCCGCGACCCAGTTGTTCGGAGGGACATCCGGGGAGCCGTCTCGCCACCAGTACCAATCGGCCTTCGGGTTGTCGCGCGATGACCTGGACTCCACGAACCAAGGGTGCTGGTCGCTCGAGTGGTTGGGCACCCAGTCGATCAGCAACCGGATGCCGCGAGCGTGCGCGTCAGCGATCAGGCGGTCGAAGTCGTCAAGATCCCCGAACAGCGGGTCGACGTCGCAATAGTCCGCAACGTCGTAGCCGTAGTCCTTCATCGGCGAGGTAAAGAACGGCGAGATCCAGATGGCGTCGACGCCGAGGCCGGCGATGTGGTCGAGATGTCGGCGGATGCCCCCGAGATCCCCGACGCCGTCGCCGTTCGTGTCGCAGAAGCTACGCGGGTAGATCTGGTACACGACGGCCGACTTCCACCAGGGCTCGTCCACGATCACGCCTCCTTCTTTGGCAGCGGAGGCCAGATGGCGTCGCCTGGCACCTCGACGATGGGCTCCTCCCGGTCGTCGAACTCGGTGCGCAGGGCTCGCGACATCGTGGCGTGCATCTCGTAGAGGCAGGTGATGTACGTCAGCTCAAGGATCTCCTCGTCGGAGAGGAACGACCGCAGCGCGGCGAACGTGGCGTCGGCGACACGGCCACCCTGCAGGACGAGGTCGTCGGTGTAGGCCAACACCGCCCGCTCCACGGGCGTGTAGCAATCGGCGACCGACCACGAGGGGATGGCAGCGATGCGCTCCTCGGAGATGCCGAGTTCGCGGCACGACTTGCAGTGCTGGGAGAACACGAACTGGCTCGACCGTCCCCACCCGACGCGTGTCTGGGCGAGCTCACGCAGGACCGGGTCCAGCAGGCGGTCGGTGCTGCGATAGAGCATGAACCCCCGATTGCAGTGCTCGAGGATGTCGGGTACCAGCGCAAAGACGGTCCACCAGTCGCCAGGCGTGCCTGACGAGGTGCCGGGCTCGTCGACCGGGTCACGGTCGGGCCCGAAGAGCAGGTCGTAGGTCTTCGTGACGACCGGGGCCGAGGCCTCGGACCGCCGCACCTGTCGAAGACGCGGCATCAGACCTGCACCGCCGTCGCCGGCACGTGGCCGACGTCGTCGGGGCCGAACGACTTCGTCCACGCCGCCAACTCGAGCAGCACGCCATCGGGATCCTGGAAGTACACGCTCCGCACGAAGACACCGTCATGCATCTTCCGAGCGATGCCCCATTCGCTGTCGTCGTGGTTGGCCACCTCGCTGCAGGCGACGCCGGCCGCGACGAGTCGCTCTCGGTACTCCTCGATCCGGTCGGGCGGCACGGAGAAGGCGACGTGGTTCATCGACGCCACCGCCGTCTGCAGCTCGGCGGTGTCCGGGCGGCCCTTGGGCGAAGCGATACCCGGCGCCGCCGGCGGAGCATCCGGGAACCAGAAGAAGGCCAACGTGTCCCCGCCGCCGATGTCGAAGAAGAAGTGCTGGCCCATGCCGGCGGGAAGCTCGATGGTCTTCACCAGCCTCAGGCCGAGCACCCCGGAATAGAAGTCGACGGTCCGTTGCATGTCGCTACAGACCAGGGCCAGGTGGTGCACCCCGGTGAATTGGAAGGGCTCGGCGTCTTGCACACGTGCATCATGGCCCGTGCCCTCTGGCCCCCGCCTGCGACCTGCCCCTGCGCTCGAGGGTGACGTCGTGCGACTCGAGCCGATGGAGCGGCACCACGTCGTCGCGTTGACGGCGGCGGCGTCCGAGCAACGGGACACCTACGCCTGGACGTTCGTGCCCGACGGTCGCGACGCCATGGAGGCCTACGTCGACACGGCCCTCCGGGGTCGGGCCGACGACCTGTTCTCCCCATTCGTCACCGTGCGACGGGAGGATGGCCGCATCGTCGGCTCCACTCGCTTCCTCACCGAGCGGTGGGACTGGTCCGCCTCCGATCCGGCGCAACAGCGCGACGACACTCCCGACGTGGTCGAGATCGGCTGGACGTGGCTCGCGCCCTCGGTGCAACGCACCGCCGTCAACACCGAAGCCAAGCTGTTGCTGCTCACGTACGCCTTCGAGGGGTGGCAGGTGCACCGGGTGTGCCTCCGCACCGATCGGCGCAACGAGCGCAGCCGCAACGCCATCGAACGGCTCGGGGCCCGCCTCGATGGTGTGATCCGGTCCGATCGCCCCGGCAGCGACGGCTCGGTGCGCGACACCGCCCACTACTCCATCACGGCCGACGAGTGGCCGGCGGTGCAGTCCGAGCTCAGCCGCCGTCTCGGGCGTAGAGCAACGGGTTGAGCTTCCCGGCTGCGAGATCGCCGGGAACGAGTCCCCGGAGCCAGACCTCGAGGTCGAAGGTCTGCGCCGGCCCGGTCGGCTCGGACACCTTGGTGCCGTCGGCGAAGTAGATGATGGTCATCACGGCGCGCAAGGTGCCCGTCGGGTTTGGAGGGGCGCTGTGGAGCATCCACCCGGCGTGGAACGTCGCGTCGCCGGCTCTCGCCGGTCCGTGCGTCTCGAGAGGAAGCGATCGCTCGGCGATCATCGAATCGAAGGCGGCCTGCGACTCGTCGGAGATGCCATATTCGCCGAGGTAGCCGAGACGGTGGCTCCCGGAGACGAACGTCATCGTCCCGATCTCGGGCGGGACGTCGACCAAGGGCATCCACATCGTGATCGTGCGGTCGGTGTCGAGGGGCCAGTAGTGCTGGTCCTGGTGCCACGGGGTACGGCCGCCACCGGCCTCCTTGAAGAGGGCCTGGTCGTGATAGAGCCGCACGCCGTCGACCTCGAGCAACTCGGCCGCCACCCTGGCGAAGCGTCGGGCGAAGGTGAAGCGGCGGACGAGCTCGTCGCGCCGCCAGAGGTTGGGCGCCTGCAGGAAGGCCTTGCCGTAGGTATCCCGCTCCTCGATCGGTCGCTTGTCGAAGGCATGGGCGAGGGCGGCGTCGTGGATCGCCGGCCGGTAGCACTCGACCTCATCCTTCGAGGCCAAACCGCGGACGACCGTGTGGCCCTTTGCTCGAAACTCTTCGGTGCACGACTCGGCCAGGTTGAAGTGGTCGTCGAGAGAAGGACCGGGATCAACCCTCGTCATCGGCGACGCGCTCCTGTTCTTCGCGTGCCAGCAACTTGGCCACCAACGGCATTCGCTTCGTCTGGTGCGGGTCCTGCGTCGGCTCGCCCCGCTGCTCCTGGCGACGGCGCCATTGGGCGTTGGCCATCTGCGACAACTGGTAGTGCGAGTGGGCGCCTTGGACGGCGGTGCGGAATCCCATCGCATCCTGGGAGGAGTTCACGGCCAGCTTGGCCATGCGGAGGTAGAAGGCATTGTTCTCGGCGATGCGACTGGCCAGAGCGACGACTTCTTCCTCCAGGCGATCGGCCGGCACGACACGATTGACGAAACCGAGAGCTTCGGCTTCGGCCGCCGACAATGGCTGCGAGTCGAAGAGGAGCTCCTTGGCCTTGCGGGGTCCAACGTCGTATGGCAAAGGGAAGTACTGCAGCAGGGCGGTGAGGAACCGGGCGTCGTCGGCCGCGACCACGAGGTCCATCGCCGAGGCGATGAGCCAGCCGCCGTACACGGCTGGTGCATCTTCGGCGGCTG
>JBKJKM010000183.1:0-13973 GCA_046597375.1 Acidimicrobiales bacterium
CTTTCGAGCCCGGCGGCAGCGCTCCGTGTACGAGTTCCCACGCGGCACGATGCGCAGTGACGACTTTCCCCTCGACTTTGAACGTTCCCGTGCCATCCGCCTTGTGCGAGCCCGTCCAGAGGTGATGCGCGCCCGTGCGCCGGACCTTCGCTTCGAACCGTTCGCGAACGCTCGCTGGCACGCTGGGAAGTATACCGAGCGGGTATACCAAAGGGTGTACCGCTCCCAGATGCGAGGAGCGTCGCACGTTCGGTATACCTGCGATTCCCCTTGCAACCCCTGTGAAGTGGGCCTTTGTTGGTGCGCCCCCTGGGATTCGAACCCAGAACCTGCGGATTAAGAGTCCGTTGCTCTGCCATTGAGCTAGAGGCGCAGCGTGAAGCGAAGCGGTGAAGCTTAGGTGAAGCGGAAAGGGTGGCTAAGGGGACTCGAACCCCCGACCTCCTGGACCACAACCAGGCGCTCTAACCAACTGAGCTATAGCCACCAAGCGGCCGACCATTCTGGCACGAGCGGCCGTCAGGACAGGAAGTACCACCGCGCGAAGAGGCTGACCATCCAGGTCAGGAGCCCGGCGCTGGCGACGACGGAGACTGCCGGCAAGGCTCGGACGAGCCGGAAGCGGGTGTGGGCCGACCAGCCCAGGAGCAGATCGGCGGCGGCGGCGAAGGCCGGAAACCCGGCGAGCACGTAGCGGCCCATGCCGATGAAGTCACGGGTCGAGGCGAAGGCGATGCCGACGGAGACGAACAGGTAGGCGCCGTAGCCCCACCCGAAGCGACGGATCACGCTGGGTACGAGGGCGAGGGCGACAAGAGCGAAGAGGCCCTGCACGACGAGCCAGAAGGTGACGATGTTGAGGCCGTAGGCCTCGAGCAATCGGAACAGGTGGAGCTTGGCCAGCGTCTCGAGGTTGAACTCCTTGCCCCACCCCGGCGCGGCGCTCACTCGGGTGAACGCCAGCGGATCGTCGAAGCGCACCCACAGCAGTGCGCAGAAGGCGAGGAGTCCGAGCACAGAGACGAGGACGCCGGCGTCGCGCATGCGCACCGAGCGCAGGCGGAGGTGGCGGGGAACGAGGCGGATCCGGCTGCCGCCACCAGAGGAGATCGGTGTGGGATGGGGCACGAACGCTGCGAGACGCGAGCCGGGAAGGACACCGCGGATCTCGAGGGCGCGAATGGCCAAGCCGATGACGAGGGCGATGCCGACGGGGCGGGCGGCGGTGGCGACGATGCCGGCCAATCCGGCCAAAAGCGGACGATCGCGCTCGAGGAGGGAGAAGGCGCCCAGGACGGCCAACAGGAACAGCGCATCGGAGTACACGACGCCGAAGAGGTAGAAGGCGAACGGATAGCAGAGGAGCAACGCCAGCGCGAGTCGGGCGGTTCGCGGTCCGAGAAACACCGCGACCCAGCGATGGAAGAGCAGGCTCACGCCGATCCCGCAGGCCAGCGTCACCAAGACGCCACCGACCGCCAGGTTGCCCAACAACACCGTGCCGACGATCCGCATCGCCGTCGGATAAGCCGGAAAGAAGGCGACCGACGACTGCTGGTCGGGGCCGGCGTAGTAGTAGCCCCGGTCGGCGATGGAGTGGTACCAGCCGCTGTCCCAGCGGGCGTACGCGTCGAGCCACGACGGGATGGGGAAGTCGAGGGATGTTGCTTTGAAGTCGATGAACGCCATGGAAAGGCGACCGTCGATGAAGGCGAGGACGGTGAGGAGGGCGAAGAGCCCGATGGCGAAGAAACGACCGTCGGCGGTCAGCCGGCGGACGGCCGTCACGGGGCCGGCTTGGTGGCCGATGCCACGATCGACACGCCGAAGGGGAGCTTGGCGTTGCGCCCAGGGCGAGCCAGGATGCGCCGCTCGAGGTCGAGCAGCCAGATCAGGAACCGGTTGGCGGGCGCCGGCACCTCGCCGGTGTCCTTGTGCGGCGCCGGCGGCTTCGAGCCTCGCCGCACCCGCTCGAGGATGCGCACGCCGAGGATGGGCGGGAACAGGATCGAGTTGACGTAGGAGACCTTCGTCGGTTCGAGGCCGGCGTCGCGCAGCAGCGCCGCGATCTCCTTGGTGAGGTAGCGGCGGGTGTGGTGGTTGGACACGTCGTGGCCGCTCCACATCCACTGATAGGCGCTCGTCAACAGAACGAGGTCGCCTCCCGGCCGGAGCACGCGGGCCCATTCGCCCACAGCCTCCCGGTCAGCGTCGATGTGCTCCACGACGCCGAAGGCGGTGACGGCGGCGAACGACCCGTCGGCGAACGGCAGCTGCTCGCCTCGGGCCTGCACGAGCCGCTCGGCCCCGCGTTGCCGGCAGAACTCGAGCGCGGTCGAGGAGAAGTCGAGCCCCGTCGGCGTGCCGAGGTCGGTGAGGTGCTCGAGCATGATCCCGGTGCCGCAGCCCACGTCGAGTATCGGTCCCCGATCCGTTGGAAGGCTGCGAGGGCCATGTCCGAGGAGGGCCAGCGAGATCCGGCGCATGCCGACGAACCACCAGTTGTCGCCTTCGAGCTCGTACGTCGTGCGGTAGTCCTGCTCTTCCACGACGGCGCAGCCTACGGGGGTGTCAGCGTCCCAACAGGTCGCCGAGGAAGGCGCCCACCGGGTCGGCGGCTACGACGACGGGTGCACTTCGCCCGGTTCGCTCGTCGCCGTCCGTCGGCGGCATGGTGCGGTCGAGGGTCGACAGCGCGGCAGTGAGGAAGCGGCTGGCCTGGCCGTAGGTGTGGGCGTCGTCGAGCCCGTGGCGGCGGTGGAAGTAGCGCTGGGGGTAGGTCACATACAGCGCATCGCGGGCCCTGGTCATGGCGACGTAGAGCAGACGACGCTCCTCGTCGAGCCCGTCGGGTTCGCCGAGGGCCATGTCAGACGGCAGGTTGCCGTCGGACGCGTGGATGAGGTGCACGACTTTCCACTCGCCACCTTTGGCCGAGTGAATGGTCGACAGCACCAGCCAGTCATCGTCGAGGTGGGGTGGCCCGGCGAGGTCGCTGGTGGAGGAGGGCGGGTCGAGCGTGAGCTCGGACAGCAGGCGGCTCCGGCTGGGGAAGGCCCCGGCCAGCGAGGCGAGCTCCTCGAGATCGGCTCGTCGGGCCTGGGCCCCGTCGTAGCGCCGGTCGATGATGGGGCCGAGGAAGAGGGCGAGGCGCTCGACTTGGACGGCCGGCGGAGGATCGTCGGGCTGGGCTCGGCAGTCGGTGAGCGCCGATCGGAGCGCGATGGCGTCGTCGGCCGAGGCTTCGGGCAGTGGCACCGCTTCGGGATCGAGGAAGCGCTCGAGGGGGTCGTCGCCCAGCGCCGCCAGCAGCTTCCGGGTGGTCGCCGGGCCGATGCCGTCCAGCAGCCCGAGCACGCGGCGCCACGCCAGTTCGTCGTGGGGGTTGTCGAGGATTCGCAGCAGAGCGAGGGTGTCCTTGATGTGCGCGGCCTCGAGGAACTTGAGTCCGCCGAACTTCACGAACGGGATGTTGCGCCGAGCCAGCTCGAGCTCGACGCCGGCTGCGTGGTGTCCCGTCCGAAAGAGGACGGCCTGGTCGCGCAGCAGCACGCCTCGCTCGCGGTGCTCGAGCACCCGGTCGCACACGAGATCGGCCTGTGCGGTCTCGTCGTTGCACGCGGTGAGCGCCGGCCGCGCCGAGCCGGGTCGATCCGACCACAGCTGCTTGGCGTACCCCTTGGCGGCCGCCGCAATCACGGCGTTGGCGGCGGCGAGGATGGGTGAGGTCGAGCGATAGTTCTGGCTGAGGGTGATGACCGTCGATCCGGCGAAGCGCTCCGGGAAGGCCAGCATGTGTTCGGGTGACGCCGCCCGGAAGCCGTAGATGGCTTGGGCGTCGTCACCAACGGCACACACGTTGCCGAGCCGGCCGCACAATCCACCGAGGATGTCGGATTGCACGGCGTTGGTGTCCTGGTACTCGTCGACGAGCACGTGGGAGAACTGCTCCTCGAGGAGCGGACCGACCTCGGGCGACTGGGCCAGCGCTCGCCAATAGAGGAGCAGGTCGTCGTAATCGAGAACCCCGGCTGCGCGCTTGCGCTCGGTGTAGGCACCAAACAGGCGCCGAAGGTCGTCGGCCTCGTGCCGGCACCACGGGTACCAGCGGTCGAGGACCTCGCCCAACGGCACCTGCGCGTTCACCATGCGGCTGTAGACCGATGCCACCGTGTCTTTGCGGGGAAAGCGCCGCCCCCGCTCACCGAGGCCGAGGTCGTGGCGCAGTACGCCGAGTAATTCACCCGTGTCGGTGGAATCGAGGATGGTGAACGCCGGGTCGAGGCCGATCGATGTGCCGTGCTGGCGCAGGACCCGGTTGGCCACGGCATGGAAGGTGCCGCCGGCGACTCTCGAGGTGCGTTGATCGCCAGTGAGGCGAGAGGCCCGCTGCAACATCTCCTTGGCCGCTCGGCGCGAGAAGGTGAGCAGCAGGATGCGTTCGGGTGTGGCACCGTCGGCCACGAGGCGGGCCACGCGACTGGCGAGCGTGCGGGTCTTCCCGCTCCCGGCGCCGGCGACGATGAGCAGCGGACCATCATCGTGGAGGACCGCCCGTCGTTGCTCGGGGTTGAGATCATCGAGCCAGTCGAACACGTGTTCGAGAGTACCTGAGCAAGACTCATGGCGTGAGCACTGGCTATGTCTGCCCTGGTTGCGGTCTCGATTACGACACCGTGTCGCCGCCCGACGCCAAGGTTGCCGTCCGGTCTTTTCCCCGTCGTTACCGCTCGGCGCTGGCTGCCGCTTTCGACGACCACGCCGACGAGGGCCTCGTCCGTCGGCGTCCCGATGCCGACACCTGGTCGGCCCTCGAGTACACGGTGCACGTGGCCGACCTCTACGAGTTGTTCGCCACCATCGTGCGACGGATGTACGACGAGAGCGCCCCAACCATCGACTTCTGGGACCCTGACGAGCGCGCCGCTTCCGAGGGATATGGAACGGCCGATCCTGCGGCGACGCTCGATCGACTCGACGCCGCGGCGACAGGGCTCGGGGCGGAACTCGACCGTGTCGACGCCGATGGCTGGCGCCGGACGGCCACGTTCCCGTTCGGCGAGCGCGACCTGCTGACGATGGGGCGCAACGCTGTCCACGAGGGAACGCACCACCTTCGCGACGTCGAGCGCGTTCTCGAATCGGCGCGGAGGGCACGGTGAGCGGCGACGCCGTCCGCCAGCCTCGCTACCAGCGTCCGCCCGGCGCCACGGAGCTCGTCATCGTCCGTCACGGTGAGTCAGCGGCAGCCGTGCCCGGCGAGTCGTTCGCCTTGGTCGACGGCCACGGTGATCCCGCGCTGGCTTCGGACGGTGTCGACCAAGCCGAGCGTGTCGGCGAACGGCTGGCCCGGGAAGGCGGCATCGACGCCGTGTACGTCACGACCCTGCGGCGGACCTCGGAGACGGCGGCGCCCCTCCTGCGTCGGATGCCCGAGTTGCCACTAGCCGTCGAAGGCGACCTGCGGGAGGTGCACCTCGGGGAGTGGGAAGGCGGGGAGTTCCGCATCCGCATGCGGTCCATGGATCCGATCGCCGTTCGCATGCTGACCGAAGAGCGATGGGACGTGATCCCCGGCGCCGAGCCGACTGACGCGTTCGCCCGCCGGGTGCGCGCCGCCATCGGGCGAATCCACGTCGCCCACCCTGATCAGCGCGTGGCGGTGTTCACGCACGGCGGCGTGATCGGACGCATTGTGGCCGAAGCCTCGGGCGCCCGCCCGTTTGCTTTCAACGGCGCCGACAATGGATCGATCTCCCACGTCGTCGTGCTCGGCGACCGCTGGTCGGTGCGGCGGTTCAACGACACGGCCCATCTCGACGAGGGCTTCACCACCACGGCGGGGGCGCTGACATGATGGACGTCGGCGTCACCATCGACGAGGCCACGTTCGTGGCCACCGTCGAGCTACAACGGCCGCCCAACAACTTCTTCGACGTTGCGTTGATCCGTTCGGTGGCCGATGCCTACGAGGCCCTTGATGCCGATCCCCGCTGCCGGGCGATCGTGTTGTGCGCCGACGGTCGGCATTTCTGCGCCGGCGCCGACTTCTCGGGGCGCGCCGACGGTACCGGAGCAGCGGGGGATCTCTACGCCGAGGCGGCACGGTTGTTCGAGGTTGCAACTCCGGTCGTCGCGGCGGTGCAGGGTGCGGCTGTCGGTGGCGGCCTCGGGCTGGCCTGCTCGGCCGACTTCCGCGTCGGGGCCGAGTCGACCCGTATGACGGCCAACTTCTCCCGCCTCGGTTTCCATCACGGCTTCGGTCTCACCGTCACCCTGCCTGGCATCATCGGCCAGCAGCGTGCCAACGAGCTCCTCTACACCGGGCGGCGCATCGATGGTACGAGCGCCGCCAAGATCGGCCTCCTGGATCGACTCGTCGAGACCGAAGACGTGCGGAGCGCCTCCGTCGAACTGGCAGCCGAGATCGCTTCTGCCGCCCCGCTCGCCGTCCGGTCCATTCGCGCCACGATGCGCGAGGGCCTCGCCGATCGGGTGCGGGTCGCGACGAAACACGAGGATGCCGAGCAGGCGCGGTTGCGGGTGACCGCCGACTTCCGTGAGGGCCTCCGGGCCAGCGCCGAGCGTCGCGACCCCAGGTTCGAGGGCCGCTGAGTCGAGCCAGTTCGGGGGTCAGGTGCGGCCGGCGTTGCGGGGGACGTCGCGGAACGGGAGATCGCGGTCGACCTGCGGCTCCTTGGGGAGGCCGAGGATGCGCTCGCCCAGGATGTTGTGCTGGATCTCGTCGGTGCCGCCGGCGATGGAGACGGCGGGAACGGAGACGAGCACCTCGGCCACGACGCCGCCCGAGCCGTCGTCGGCCCCGCTGAGCATGCCGTAGGCCCCGGCGATGCGGGTGTGGAGGCGAGCCGCACTGCGGGCGATTTCGCTGCTCGAGAGCTTGCCCAGCGAACCCTCGGGACCTGGCGGACGTCCGAGGGCCCTCGCTGCACGTGCGCGCTGAGCCGTCCACTGCGACGTGCGGGTGAGCTCCGTGAGCTTCGCCACGCCGACGCGAATGGTGGCGTCGTCGACTCGGCCTGTTTCATGCGCTCTGGCGGCGACAAGATCGACCCGGCCGGCGCGCTGCGGATACCACTTGTAGGGCTCGTAGTGCTCGGCCGTCTCGGCTGCAGCCTCCCGGTGGCACCGGCCGGTGCGCTCCCTTCGACGCTCGTCCCCCCCGCGCTGCGGCGCCGGGTTGAATCGTCGCTCGTGGGCCAGGGTGGCGAGGGCGACGGCCCACCCGTTTCCGGCGTCGCCGATGACGTTGGCTGTCGGCACGCGTGCATCATCGAAGAAAACCTCGTTGAACGAGGCGTGCCCGTTCATCTGACGCAGCGGCCGCACGGACACGCCCGGCTGGTCCATCTCGATGGCGAAGTAGGTGATGCCACGATGCTTCGGGGCGTCCCAATCGGTTCGGGCCAACAGCATTCCGAGCTGCGCGTGGTGAGCGCTCGTGTTCCACACCTTCTGCCCGTTGACCACCCACTCGTCGCCGTCGAGCTCGGCCCGGGTGGTGAGGCCGGCTAGGTCGGAGCCGCTCCCCGGTTCGCTGAAGAGCTGACACCACGTGTGTTCACCGGTGACGATCGGACGGAGCAATCTCGCCTTCAGGCCGTCGGAACCGTGCTCGAGGATTGTGGGTGCCGCCAGCCCGACACCCGAGCCGGCCGGTACGCCGACGGCCCCGATGCGATCGAACTCGCGCGCCACGGTGTCGGCGGCCGCAGCGGGGAGGCTGCGGCCCCACCACTCGGTGGGCCACGTCGGGCAGCCCCAACCGGAGTCGGCCAGGAGGGCCCGCCACTCGAAAAGGGGACGCTCGGGCTCCCAGTGCTGCGCGAGCCATTCGCGAACCTCGATGGCGAAGTCGCTCGCCATTTCGGTCTTGTCCATCGCTGCTGTCTAGCGGGTGGCCTCGACCCGAGGGCCGAGGACGTCGCGGAGTCCGGCGAGCCGTTCGGGCACGGCTCGGTAGTACGCCCACTTCCCCCGCTTCTCGCGGTGCAGCAGCCCGGCACCGGTCAGCACGGCGAGGTGATGGCTCACCGTCGGTTGCGAGCGGCCCAACGGTTCAACGAGGTCACAGGCGCACGCTTCCTCCGAACTGGCGATCATCGAGAGGAGCCGGAGTCGAGCGGGATCGGCCAGCACTTTGAATGCGGCCGCCAGTTCGTTGGCGTCGTCCTCGCTCAGCGCCGAGTCCAACATCGGGGCGCAGCAGACCTCGATCGGTTTGACGTCCATAGGAAACATATTGACACAGGTCTATGGACCGACGTACGGTCAGATCCACGTCGATCGATATGACGGCCGCGCATCCAAGGAGATTCGTCCCATGTCCCGTGTCCAACTCGCCATCAACGTCACCGACCTCGACGCAGCGATCGACTTCTACTCGAAGCTGTTCGGCACGACGCCGGCCAAACGCAAGCCGGGCTACGCCAACTTCGCCATCGACGAGCCCGCGCTCAAGCTCGTCCTCGTCGAGAACGCGTCGGCGGCCGGCACGCTGAACCACCTCGGCATCGAGGTGTTCTCGACCGACGAGGTGGCCGCTGCGCAGCGGCGCCTCGAGCACGATGGTCTCGACACCGTCGACGAGTCCGGCGTCTGTTGCTATGCCCAGCAGGAGAAGGTGTGGGTCAACGACCCCGACGGTGCGCCGTGGGAGATCTACACGGTGCTGGCCGACAGCGAGACGGGTGGCGCGGGCATGCACGACGCCGGCGACGAGGGCGGCACGTGTGGCGCCGGTGCGTGCGCAGCGAACGAGTTGGCCGACGTCGCCCCCGGGGAAGCGTCGGTGCAGGGCTGCTGCTGAATGACGGACACCCGGAATGCGGCGGCGGACGTTTGGTCCGGTAACTTCGGCCCGCTTCGGCGCCCCGGACGGGAGGGCCGACAACCCGGAGGAATCTTGACGAACCGTGACATCTCTCGCCGGCACTTCCTTGCGCTCGGGGCCGCCGGCGTGGCCGGCCTGGCGCTCGCCGCCTGTGGCGACGACGGCAACGGTACGGCGATCGATGCCACCGACGACGCGACTGACGCCTCGACCACCTCGGCGAAGTCTGCGGAGAAGGACTTCGGCGGCAAGACCATCACGACGGCCGTGTACGCCAAGAACCATGCGTCATCGCCGTTGCTGTGGCAGCAGTTCGCGCCTCCCGGGCTGACGGTGATGCCGGTGATCTTCACCAGCGCCGGCGACATCAGCCGCGCCCTCGCCAACGGGGAGCTCGACTTCGGCCTGATGGGTCCGTACAACACGCTGATCGAGGCATCCACCACCGGCATGAAGTCGCGCATCATCTGCATGTGCTCCCGTCAAGGCTTTGGCCTCAT
This sequence comes from Acidimicrobiales bacterium, assembly GCA_046597375.1. GTDB lineage: Bacteria > Actinomycetota > Acidimicrobiia > Acidimicrobiales > CADCTF01 > DATLED01. Next base: position 9,355 of record JBKJKM010000183.1, read on the forward strand.
CGCCCGCAAGGACAAGGGCATCACCTCGCCGGCCGACCTGGCCGGGAAGAAAGTGGCGGTGCCGCCCCCCGGCGTGCAGACGCTTGCCCTCACCGCGGCGCTCGACAAGGTCGGCCTGAAGCTCGACAAGGACGTCCAGTCGGTGCCCTTGGGCTTCGCCGATCACCCGGGTGCCCTCGAGCGCGGCGACGTCGACGCCTACATCGGCACCGAGCCGCTGTGCACCCAGAGCGTCGCTTCCGGAGTCGGCATTCGCCTCCCGCAGGCGCTGCAGTCGGCTTTCGGCGATTACAACACCGCCATGTGGGCCGCCCCGAAGAATCTCGAGGACGCCGAACTGTTGACGGCCGTCGCCAAGATGCAACGCGACGCCGCCGAACTTCTGACGCCCAAGGGCAAGAACTCCGAGACTGAGTGGAAGAAGCTTCTCGTCGACCAGTTCGGGTACACCGAGGAGGTCTACAAAGCCGTGCTCGAAAACATCGGTGCGGAGTGGGAGTTCGACGCCGAGCGTCGCAAGCAGTTCGAGGGAGCCGCCGACCTGATGGTCAGTCAGGGCGCCATCCCGACCAAGCCGAACATCGACGAGCTCCTTCTGCTCGACTACCAGCCGGCCAGTTGATGTGACCGCCGTCGACGAGGTGGCCGCCGAGCAAGGCCAGCGGCGCACCGCCGACGGCCTTCCGGCGCCGACGGTCACCTCGTCGACGCGCTTCGACCGGCGGCGCCGGTGGGCCATCGGGTTCGTCGTGCCAACGGTGTTGTTGGCGGCCTGGCTCAGTGCCTCGGCGCTCGGGCAACTCTCTCCGCGTTTGCTCCCTGAGCCGAGTGCGGTGGCCGACAGCGCCGGTGACTTCCTCTTCGGTGACGCCCGCCCGCCCATCCCCGGCGTCGTCCCATTCGCCGGGGCCGCCGGCGAGCACATCACTGCCAGCCTTCGGCGCTGGTCGGTCGCCTACGTGCTGGCCATCCTGATCGGCGCACCGCTCGGCCTCGGCCTCGGGCTCTCCCGCTTGATAGCCGCCGCCCTCGACCCTCTGGTGCAAGGAGTGCGTTCGGTGCCCATCACCGCCTGGCTCCCGATCGCACTCGTGTGGTTCGGGTTGGGCGAGGGGGCCGCGAGGTTCCTCGTCTTCATCGGCGCCGTCTTCCCCATCGTCATCACGACCGCCGATGCCACCTCTCGCGTCCCTCGAGCCCTCGTCGACACGGCGCGCATGCTCGGCACGCCCCGACGCGCCTTGGCCCGCCGGGTCTATCTGCCGGCTGCGCTGCCGGGCATCGTGACCGGCCTTCGGCTCGGGCTCACCCTCGGTTGGATGAGTGTGATCATCGGTGAGCTCACGGGAACGAGTCGGGGCCTCGGCGCCATGATGTTCGCGTCCCGCGAGGTGGGCCGACTCGATCAGATCCTCGTCGGTATGGCGGCGTTCGCAATCATCGGATTGGCGGGCGATCTCCTCTTGCGGGCCGCAACCCGCCCGCTCGTGGCCTGGGCCGACCGATGAGCGATGGCGAGCTCCGCGCCATCGCCGTGACCAAGTCGTACGGACCGGTGGGGGTGTTGGCCGGCATCGATCTCGAGGTGCGCCAGGGCGAGGTCGTTGCTGTGCTCGGACCCAGCGGCTGCGGGAAGTCGACCTTGTTGCGGGTGCTCGCCGGCCTCGAACCGCCCGACTCCGGCACCGTCGAGGAACAGGGCCGATCGGTGCGCGGCCCGTCGCCCGAGCGACCGATGGTGATCCAGGGGGCAACGCTGTTCCCGTGGTTGTCGGTCCGGGCGAATCTCGAGTGGGGGCCACGCGCCCTCGGACGTCGCGACGCCAGCGTGGTCGCCGACGAGCTCCTGGATGCCACGGGCTTGACCGACTTCGCCGGCGCGCTGCCGCGCCAGCTGTCGGGAGGTATGCGCCAGCGCACGGCTATCGCCCAGATGTTGGCCACGGATCCGCCGGTGCTTTTGCTCGACGAGCCCTTCGGCGCTCTCGACGCCCAAACCCGACTTCGCATGCAGGAGTGGCTGATTGCTCTGTTGGCGGCGCGTCGGACGGCCACACTGCTCGTGACTCACGACGTCGAGGAGGCGCTCCTGCTCGGGCACCGCCTCGTGCGACTCACCAACCGCCCGGCCGTCGTGGCCGAGGAGCGGACCGTGAACTTGCCGGCGATACGAAGTCGCGCCACCCTCGCCGAGCCGACGTTCGTCGCCCTGAAGGCCGAGGTGCTGGCCGAGGTACTCGGCGCGTAGCGCTGGGGATCAGCCCGAGGGCGCAACCAGCGACCGGGCGCCGGCGACGAGCTCGTCGACCGACGGGCGGTCGTCAGGGCTGGCCGGGCGACCCAGGAGGCGGGCGACACCGTCGAGAATGAGGACGTCGCCGCCGAGTTGGCGGATGTCCTCCACGGGCCGCTGGAGCCGCTCTCCGGCGGCCACCGCGTCGCGATAGATGGCACGCGTTCCGGCATTGAAAACCTTGAGCGTGCCGGCCCGGCCGATGCCGAGGCGTCCGTAGACGAGGCGGCCCTCGTCGCTGCAGAACGGCGCCTGCCACGACAGGTGCTCGGCCAACGGCGCGAGCGCGTCGACGGGGCTGAAGCCGATCGCCAACAGCTCGAAGCCGGCGGCGGCGAAGTCGTCCTTGCGCTCCTGCACCTGCACGAGGTGCTGCTGGCAGGGGAGTCAGTAGCGGTGGCGGATGAGGGTGGCGAGCACGCGACCCTCACGACCGAGATCGACGTCGAGACCGGTCTTCGCGTCGGAGAGCACGATCCCATGGAGCGACGTCGCCATGGTCTCGAGCTCCACGTCCCGACGGTAGCGTGCCCGCTCGTGACGACCGGACCCGCAACCGTGCGCGACCTCCTCGAACTGCGAGCGACGGAGCACGGGGAACGGACCTTCGCCACCCTTCCGGATGCGACGCTGTCGTACCGCGATCTCGACGACCTCGCCGACCGCATCGCTCTGTCGCTCCTCGAGCTTGGCTTCGGCGCCGGGGACATCGTCATGGTCCGCGCCCCGAACGGCTGGGCGACCCTGGCCGCTTGGTTCGGGTGCAACAAGCTCGGGGCCGTCTACCTCCCGCTCAATGCCCTGCTCACTGGAGAGCCGCTCCGCCAGGTGATGGCCCACAGTCGCGGTCGCATCGTCATCGTCGACCACACGCTCGTGGGCGACGTCGAGGCCGTACGAGCGGGTCTCCCGGATCTCACCACGGTGATCGTCGCCGGCGGTCCCGCGGGCCCGCATCTTCGCCTCGAGGACCTGCTCGACCGCTCGACCGGCGGGCCGGTACCAGCGCTGAGAGACAACGTTGCCGCGGCCACGAAGTTGATGTACACCTCGGGCACGACTGGCGTGCCGAAGGGCGTGCTGTGGAGCCGACATTGCGAGATGGTCTGGGCCCGCAACTACGGCGACGAGCTCCTCCCGATCGAGGCCGGCGAGGCGATCTACTGCTGCCTTCCGCTCTTCCACGTGACCTGCCAGGGCACGGTTCTGGCCACGTTGTGGCGGGGTGGGCGCATCACCATCGACAGCGGGTTCGAGCTGCTCTCGTTCTGGCGGCGCGTCCGCGATGCCGAAGCCGTCATGTTCACCTTCGTCGGCACGATTCTCTCGGGCCTGGCCCGGCGGCCGGCCACCGCCAGCGATGGCGACAACCCCGTCCGACGGGTACTCGGCGCCGCCGCGCCCGTCGACCGGTGGCGTCAGATCGAGGACCGATTCGGCCTGCAGATCGCCGAGACGTGGGGGCAGACGGAGACGGCATCGTGTTGGTCGTGGCCGGCGCGCGGTCTCCCACAGAAGCCCGGCACCGTCGGTGAGCCGAGCGATCGGTGGGACGCCCGCATCGTCGGCGAGGACGGACGCGACCAGCCGCCGGGCCGGGCCGGTGAGCTCTGGATCCGCCCTCGCGAAGAGCACGTGATGTTCGATGGCTATCTCGGCGCCGACGGGCCATCGGCACCGACCCGCGAAGTGTGGGACGAGGATGGTTGGTACCGCACCGGCGACCTCTTGGCGTGGACGGAGGATGGCGAGCTGACCTTCGTCGGTCGCGACCGAGACGCCATTCGACGGGCGGGCGAGATGATCGCCCCCTCCTTCATCGAGGAAGCGGCCATCACACACCCCGGAATCGTGGAGGCGGCCGCCGTGGGCGTGCCGGCCGACGATGGGGTCGAGGAGGAGGTGCTGCTCTGCGTCGTCGGGCCGACCGATGCGACCGAGCCACTCGACCCCGCCGAGATCGCCAAGTTCCTCGCCTCAGTGCTCCCTGCGTACCTGGTTCCCCGATGGCTCCGGATCCTTGACGATCTGCCGAAGACGCCGACGACGCGAGTGCGCAAGTTCGAGCTCCGGGCGCTCGGCACCGGCGGCGCCTGGGACGTGCGTCGCAAGCGATGGGCGCCGGCTGATCCGGGCTGAGCCCGATCCGAACTGAGCCCGATCCGAAGTGAGCTACGCGTCGACGATGACGAAGAGCAGGCTGGCCGAGCAGGCCAGCTGACCGTTCACCTTGGCCGTGCCATGTCCCTTCCCGGCCCGCAGTGCCATGTGGTCGAGCTCGACCTCGAGGTCGAGGGTGTCGCCAGGCACGACCTGGCGGCGGAAC
>JBKJKM010000242.1:0-21148 GCA_046597375.1 Acidimicrobiales bacterium
CTCGTGGAGGGCCGCGCCGGCGGCGGCGCCCGCCTCGGCGGCGTCCGCAGGGTCGATGTCATCGGCGAAGGGCAGATCGAGGGCGGCCACGGCCGCCGTGGCCGGATCGATGTCGGAGGTGCCCGCGACCAGCGTCAGCCGAAGGACGCGTGGGTCGGCGTCCGCCAGCAGGTCGAAATCTCCGGTCTGCTCGGGCTCCGGCCAGGGATGCACGACGATCGCCGCGAACGGCGCCGTTCCCGCCAGCCGCAAGCCGAGGGCGACGGCCGGCAGCACCCAGCCGATCAGGTCGGCGGCCGAGGCGACGACCAGAGTTTCGGCGGCGACGCCGGCGTCCGCGGCCCGCCGGCCACCCGGCCACCCGCATCGGGTCACCGCCCAGATGGCGGCAACGAAACGGGAGTCGAGCCAGTGCGGTTGGTACACGAGCACGCCCATGCACTTGCCGCACGACGACGCCTCGTCGATGTCCACGGTGAGCTTCCCGCACTCGAGGCACGTCGCGACCGGCACGGCCACGCCAGAGTCGACGTCGGTGCTGAGACACCAGTCGCGCCGCTCGCCGGCCTGAGCCAGGAATTCCTCCCTGGCGTCGGCGGGCGAGAACGTGAGGAGCCCGTTGCGCACGGCATCGGCCGCCGTCACCTCGAGATCGGTGGCCCGGAGGAACCAGTGCCGGCCGAGCTGGGGCACCAGCACGGTGCCGCAGCAGCCGCATCGCCATACGGCCTCACCCGCCGGCTCGGCGGCCGTCAGCACGCCTTCCGCCTCGAGGAGGCTGCGCGCCGCCGCGCGCGCGGCGTATCGGCCGAGTCCGACCAGCGGACCGGAAGCCACCACGATCCCTTCCTCGTCGAGCACGGGCACGGCGCCCAGCCCGTGGCTCACGGCGAGCCCGTGGGCTTCGCCGTCGTGGGCCGGCACCACGAGGCCCGGCACCGCGTGCAGCGAGTCGGCGACGATCGGGACCTCGCGATCGGCGATCGGCATCACCACGGACGAGCCGGCGGCGGAATGACCCGCTGGCACGGCGACGGCCACGACGCCCGGGAGCAGCTCGGGCTCGCACAACGCAACCACGACGTCGGCCCCATTCGTCGCGATCAGTCCGAGGGTCAGCAGCTCCCCGTCGAGTTCGGCCGGCCTGGTGTCAATGGCGTCTATCGAGGTCCGACAGCGCGGACACCTCGCCACGACATGGTCGGCCGCGCCGATGACGCCCTCCTCGAACAGCTTCACGAACGCCGTACGCGCCGCCCGGGCGAGCGCAGGAGTCGCCGTCGTCACGGCGCCGAGGTCAGCCGTGACCGAGAGCCGGGCGAAGACCTCGGCCGCCACCACCCGGCGTTCCTCTTCGAACGATGCCTGCCGGATAGCCAGGGCGTCGCCCTGGAGGCTCGAGCGGTCGTGGCCCTCGCGGGCCAGCTGCACTTCGAACGCGTACCGCCCGCCCAGGTCGCCGGTCAACGTCGGTATGACCAACTCGGCCGCCCGACCGAGGGCCCAGGCACGTCGCACCAACGCATCGGCGGCAACCACCGTGGCCAGTTCCGTGAACCCGAGCCCGCGAGCGACCGGCATCGGAGCGGTGACGATGCTGCGGGCGTCGGGCACGGGGACGTCACGCTACGCCAGCGGCGCGTCGACCCTGCGGGGTGGGATCAGGCTGCTCGACGGGACTCCGCAGCCTCGATGGCCCGGTCGCGAGCGGCCTTCGCCGCCTGCTCGACCTTGGGGCGGGCAACCTCGACGGCGTGCTCGACGCGCGGGCGCGCCGCCTCAGCCGCATCGATGGCCCGGTCGCGAGCGGCCTTGGCCGCCTGCTCGACGTGGGGACGGGCGGCTTCGTAGGCGTGTTCGACACGAGGACGGGTGACTTCGTACGCGTGCTCGACTCGAGGCCTCGTGGCCTCAGCAGCCGATGAAAGCGCCTCCACGGCGTGCTCGAGAGCCGGGCGGGCGGCGCGGGCGACCTCGAGAAGGCTGGACGTTCCTGCGGCGCCGCTGAAGCGGGCCCGGGTCTTGGCCTTCGCCCTGGCCTTGCGCTTCTTGGCACGGCGGTCGAGGACGAACCCGACGAGGGCGCCGACGGCGGCCGCTTCGCCGGCGCCGGTCATCGCCTTCTTGGCGATCACCTCGGTCGGCTCGTCCTTGCGGAACGCCTGCACGGCACCGGCGGCGGCCCCTGCGGCACCGGCCACGAACGCCACTTTCACGAGCTTCTTCATGCGGCTGAGCCTACCCACGCACCGTTCACCTCCAACCGGGCGCCGTACGATGCCGGGCCATGCCGACCCCCGTCGCCGATGCCGTGGCCGCCTACTTCGACAGCGAAGACTGGCCGGTCGTAGAGACCGATCCTGGTGTGCTCGAGACGGCGTTCGAGGGCACCGTGACGGTGTGGCCGGTGCGCATCCTCGTCTTCGAGGAGGACGTCCGAGCGGTGTTCGTGAGCGCCTTCCCCCAGCCCGTGGCGCCGGAGCAGTTCGACGCCGTGAGCGAGTTCTGCAACCGGGCCAACTTCGGGCTCGCCATCGGGAACTTCGAGCTCGACCACGACGGCGGCGAGCTCCGCTTCCGCACGAGCATCGACGCCGAGGGCACGACGCCGACGCTGGAGCTCGTGCGCAACGCCGTCGTGGCCAACGTGCTCACCATGGACCGCTACGTCACCGGCATTCTCGCCGTTCTCGCCGGCACCACTCCCGCCGACGCCGTCGAGGACTGCGAAGAGACTCCCACCTCCGACTAGGAGGCGGCCCGCCTCGGGCGGTCGGTCTTGGCCGGTGTCTCCGTGCGCGGCACGAGCGTGGGGTTGACCCGCTCGAGCACGACTTTCTGGTCGATGACGCATTTTCCGATGTCGGTACGCGACGGCAGGTCGTACATCACGTCGAGCAGCACTTCCTCGAGGATCGCCCGCAACCCACGTGCTCCGGTGCCCCTCAGGAGTGCCTGATCGGCCACGGCGTGCAGCGCATCTTCGGTGAACTCGAGGTCGATGTTGTCGAGGGTGAAGGTGCGTTGGTACTGCTTGACCAGCGCGTTCTTCGGCTCGACGAGGATCTGGATCAGAGCCTCGTGGTCGAGGCTCTGGACGGCGCCGATGACCGGGAGCCGCCCGACGAATTCGGGGATGAGGCCGAACTTCAACAGATCCTCGGGGAGCACGTTCACGAAGACCTCGGCGACCTCGGACTTCCCCTTGTCGATCTCGGTCCGAAAGCCAATCGACTTCCGGCCGACGCGGCCCTCGATGATCGTGTCGAGGCCGGCGAAGGCACCACCGCAGATGAACAAGATGTTGGTCGTGTCGATCTGAATGAACTCCTGGTGCGGGTGCTTGCGCCCTCCCTGCGGCGGAACCGACGCCGTCGTTCCCTCGAGGATCTTCAGCAGCGCCTGCTGCACGCCTTCGCCCGACACGTCGCGCGTGATCGACGGGTTCTCGCTCTTGCGGGCGATCTTGTCGATCTCGTCGATGTAGATGATCCCGGTCTCGGCCTTCTTCACGTCGTAGTCGGCGGCCTGGATCAGCTTGAGGAGGATGTTCTCGACGTCCTCTCCCACGTAACCCGCTTCGGTCAGCGCCGTCGCGTCGGCGATGGCGAACGGCACGTTGAGCATGCGGGCCAACGTCTGGGCCAGCAGCGTCTTGCCGCAACCGGTCGGGCCGAGCAGGAGGATGTTCGACTTCGACAGCTCGATGTCGTTCTCGTTCGAGCCGGCCTGCACCCGCTTGTAATGGTTGTAGACGGCGACCGAGAGGATCTTCTTGGCCCGGTCCTGGCCGATGACGTAGTCGTTGAGAAAGGTGTAGATCTCACGCGGCTTCGGAAGTTCGTCGAAGCGGACTTCGGACTCGCCCGACAACTCCTCTTCGATGATGTCGTTGCAAAGGTCGATGCACTCGTCGCAGATGTAGACGCCAGGACCGGCGATGAGCTTCTTCACCTGCTTCTGGGACTTGCCGCAGAAGCTGCACTTGACGAGGTCGCCCCCGTCGCCGAACTTCGCCATCGTCTCGGTTCCCCCCGACTTCCGCTACGCCACGCCGGCGGCCTGGGGCACGGCGGCCAGGTCGCGATTGGTGATCACTTCGTCGATGATGCCGTACTCGCGGGCCTCATCGGCGGACAGGTAGTAGTCGCGGTTGGTGTCCTTGGCGATGCGCTCCATCGGCTGGCCGGTGTGATGGGCCAGCACCCGGTCGATCTCTTCGCGCATCCGCAGGATCTCCTTCGCCTGGATCTCGATGTCACTGGCTTGGCCGGCGACGCCGCCATAGGGCTGGTGCAACATGATCCGGCTGTGGGGCAAGGCATAGCGCAGGCCCTTGGTGCCGGCGGACAACAAAACGGCGGCGGCGGAAGCGGCTTGGCCGAGACACACCACGCTGATGTCGTTCTTGACGTACTGCATGGTGTCGTAGATCGCGAACAGCGCCGTGATGTCACCACCGGGACTGTTGATGTAGAGGTTGATGGCGCGGTCGGCGTTCTTGAACTCCAGCCAGATGAGCTGCAGGCAGATGGCGGCGGCGACTTGGTCGTCGATCGGCGTCTGCAGGAACACGATGTGTTCGTCGAGGAGACGGGTCGGCAGGTCGATGCTGCGCTGCTGCAACCCCTGTCCCTCGATGCCATTGGGTAGCCAGGTCACTGTGCGTCCTCTGCTTCCTCGGCTGCGTTCGCAGTGGTCTCGGCGTCGTCGGCATCGATGCCGGCGACGGGATCGGGCTGGAGGTCAGCCCGATCGATGGGATTGCCCTCTTCGTCGACGATCTCGACGTGCTCCATGAGCCACCCCAGGGCCTTCGCCTTCCGGATGTCCGAGCGTACTGCGGGCATCTGGTCGGCCGACTCGAGTTGCGCCCGCAACGCACCCACGGGCTGTTGCATCCGGTCGGCCAGCTGCGCGATCTCGGCCTCGAGATCGGTGTCGGTCACCTCGAGTTGCTCGGCCTCGGCCAACGCTCGCAGGGCGAGGTCGGCCTTCACCGCATCGGTCGAGGTCGAGCGCAGGTCATTGACGAGCTGCTCCTGGGCTTGGCCGGTGGCTTCGAGATACTGCTGGATGGTGGCGCCCTGGGCCTCGAGGCGGTGGGCCAGGTCGTGAAGGCGTCGCTCCATCTCGCTGTTGACGAGCGCCTCGGGCACCTCGTCCTCGACCAGGTCGGCCAGCGCCTTCACCGCTTCGTCGCGCACGGCCATGTTGGCCTGCACCTTCTTGACCATGCCCATGCGGCTGCGCAGGTCGGCTTCGAGCTCGGCCACGGACTCGAACTCGGACGCCTCGGCGGCCCACTCATCGGTGACTTCGGGGAGGTGCATCTCCTTGATGTCCTTGACGGCGAGCGTGATGGAAACCGTCGCAGCCTCGCCGTCGACTTCCCCGAACGGACTCTCGAACTCCACGTCGGACCCCTTGGACGCACCCCGTAGGGCGTCATCGGCGCCGGGCACCAGACTGTCGGTGCCGACCTCGTAGAGGTAGTCCTCGGCCGACAGGCCGGGCACCGGGTCGCCGTCGCGGATGCCGGCCAAGTCGAGGGTGACGTGGTCGCCGTCCTGAACGGGACGATCGACCTCCTTGAGCTCGCCGAAGGGCGTGCGGAGCCGGTCGATCTGCTTGGCCAACTCGTCGTCGGAGATCGCCGGCGACGGCACCGTGACCTGCAGGCCCTGGTACCCGAGCAGTGCGACCTGGGGTCGCACCTCGACGACGGCATCGAAGGCGAGTGGCTCGCCGTCGCCCGACGTCACGTCGATCTCGGGCGGCGCGATGGCGTCGACCTCGGTCTGGCGCAAGGCCTCGGCGTAGTACTCCGGCAGCGCCTCGCGCAGGGCCTCGGCCCGTACGCCTTCCTTGCCCATGCGGGCCTCGAGGAGCTTGCGGGGGGCCTTGCCCGGACGGAACCCCGGGATGCGGACCTCGCGGGCCACCTTGCGCAGGGCGGCGTCGATCGCCTTGTCGAACTCGATCTCCTCGACCTCGACCGACAACTTCACCTTGTTGCCCTCGAGGGGCTCGACCGTGGCCTTCATAGAGACGAGGAGCTTACCGGTCGGTCCGGACTACCCGACGATGGTCAACACGGCGACCAGAACGGCCACCGACGTCACGCCGAGGCTCATCGCCCGCAGTTGCGCGGGGTCGGCCGGCGTCCGTGCCCCGGTGCGGTACGCCAGCACCCCGAGTCCCGCCAGCAAGGCCGCCACCACGACCCCGACGACGATCCGGTCCCGGAACGAATGGAGGGCCAGGGCGGCGACGGCCACCGACGAGAGTCCCGTGCGGTTCCAGGCCAGGGTGGTGCGCTCGAGGGCCAGCCCCGGGTCTCGCTCGCCTTCTGCCGTCATTCGGGACCGACCACGGCGAGAACGGCGGCGAGAATGGCGGCGACGCCCACGACCAGACCGAGCACGAGGTTGATCCAGTGCCCGGGGAGGGGGAGGCCGAGGCGCAGGGCCCGTTGGTTGGCCTGCCAGCGCCCATAGCTCGTGAAGGCGATGATCCCGCCGAGGGCGATGAGGGGGAGCCCGAGGATCGGCCGCCCTCCGGGGAGGTCGAACGCCGGCAGCACCTGGGTGACGGCCAGGCCACCCCCGATCAGGGCGAGGGCGGTCCGATGCCAGGCCAGAAAGGTGCGCTCGTTGGCAAAGGTGAAGCGGGGGTCGGGCTCCGTGCCCTCGTCCTGCGATTCCTTCACGCCATCACCTCCACCGCATCACCGACGGCGATCGCTCCCGACGTCTGCGGGTCGAGGTACACGCCCAAGAGCCCACCTCGCTCCCGAACGAGCTCTCGGAAGATCCCGCTGTCGTGGTCGAGTCCCGGCTGTGGCTTGGTGACGAGCACGCAACGAGCCGTTGCTTTGCGCACGGTGGCTTCGACGTTGGCGCCGACGAGCAATCGGGCGCCGACCCAGCCATCCTCCGGGTAGGCGTCGTCACTGGCGGCCTCGACCACCAAGTTGGGACGGAACCGCCGGATGTCGTGGGGCCCGGCGCTGGTCGTGGTGAGCAGGTGAAGGGTCGAACGGCTGTCGAAAAACGACCCGGGCGGGGTCTGGAGTTCGACCACCTCGGTGGGATCGTCGGGATCGAGGGCCAGGTCGAAGACGGCACGGTGCCCGGGAACGGGCGATTCAAGATGCACCGGGCGGCCGAGCCACGCCGAAAGGCGGGCGTCGGCCTCGGAGTCGCTGGCCGCCACGACGAGGGTGCCGGCGGCACTCTCGATCTCGATATCGAGATCGCGCCATGTGGCCGTCAGAGCCAGCAGCTGGGGCACGGTCTTGGCCGAGAGCACCTTGCCCGAGACGTCGTCGACCACCGCCAGATGACGGTCGCCGGCAACGCCAAGCGCCGACACATCCGCTCGCTCCAGACGCTCGCCGCCGGTGGACTTGACCGGGTAGCGCCACAGCTCCGACACGGTGCCGATCCTCATGGACCAAACCGTAGGTGCCCTAACCTCGGGCCCGGTCGACGGGGAGTGGCGCAGTGGTAGCGCACCACGTTTGGGACGTGGGGGTCGGGGGTTCAAATCCCCCCTCCCCGACCACTACCGTGGGAAGATCCACGCGGGTGTAGCTCAATGGCCAGAGTTCCTGCCTTCCAAGCAGGCCATGCGGGTTCGATTCCCGTCACCCGCTCGCACCTGATCAAGTACTGGAGTTGAGGGCTCTGTCCGCCATGTCATCAACGGCACGCAACGTGATTCTCGCGTTGATCGTGCTGCTCTTCGGCAGTGCGGTGGCCGCCTCGTTCCTCGTCGACGACGACGCCTCGGACGAGCCGTCCGATCAGGGAGCGGCCGTCACCACGTCGACTTCCTCCTTCTCCCCGTCGACGACGGCGAGTACGGCCACGACGCTCGTCGCCCCTCCCACAACTGCGGTCCCCGTCCCGGGTCCGACCCCGGGCGGCACGGGTTCGACTGGCGGCACGGGTTCGACTGGCGGCACGGGTTCGACTGGCGGCACGGGTTCGACTGGCGGCACGGGTTCGACGGGCAGCGGCAGCGGACTGGGCGCGAGCGGTACCGGCCAGGTGGCCGACGGCGCCGAGGCCATGCCCGACACCGGCGGCGAAGACCTGCTGATCCCCGGCCTTGCCCTTCTCGTGATGGGTGCAGGGGCACGGCGGTTGCGCCTTCGCGAGGTCGCACTCAACTCCGGGTCGACATCGGCCGAATGAGGAGGAGTCGGCCCCGATGGGACCGACGAGGGAAGCGTTGATCCGAGTGGTCCCCACCGGCCGCAGCCGCGGCACGGAGAAATACGGTCGCCTAGACCGCTCGGGGAGTGAATGGCGAGACCGACCCGCCCAGAAGTGGGCCGTCCCAGATCGGGGCGACCTCTACCGGACGGGAGCACCGATGACGTATCGCAGCAGCTTCATTCGTGGATCGCTAGCCCTGTTCGGAGTAGCCCTTGGTCTGATCGGCATTGCAGGAGGAGCATCGGCGCAGGAAGCCGCCCCCGCACCGGCCGAGGAATCGGCGTCGGTCGGGGTCTCGTCCGCTCAGGACGAGGAGGCCCAAATCGGCGATGGTCTCTTCATCGAGCGCCCGGCGCCCCGACCCGACTCGGCCAACGAGTTGCGCTCGGATCCGGCACCGGCCCCCGCTCCTGCCCCCGCGCCCGCTCCTCTCGCTCCGGCGACGAGCGGCGGCATTGCGACCTCCGCCCCCGTCTCCGCTCCTGCGTCGGCGTCGGCGAGCGCCGTGCCGGCGACCCGCGCACCCGCCCGCGCCACCGAGGTCCGAGGCGTCCAGATCGAACGTCCGGCAGCGACCTTGGCGGACAGCGCAGCCCTGGCTCGCACCGGATTGGACACCGCAGATCTCTCCGTGCTGGCGGCGGCGTTGCTCGCCCTCGGGGCCCTGCTGGTCCGTACCTCCCGGCCCCGCCGGCTGGTCTGACGATCTTCGTTGGCCATGTCACGGCCACCCTCCGGGGTGGCCGTGATGTCGCGCTCGGCGTTGGGTGGCGCTCGTCACTCTCGGCGCCGCCGATAGGGTGCGGAGGATGCGCTTCAGCATCTGGCCATCCCCCAACCGGCCCTGGTCCGAGATCCTGGAGCTGACGCAGCACTGCGAGGCCACGGGCTGGGACGGCGTGTACTTCGCCGACCATTTCATGCCGAACGGGCCCGATGCGACCCCGCTCGACGGCGACACCATCGAGTGCTGGACGGTCATGGCCGGCTTGGCCGCCGCCGTCGGGCGGCTTCGTCTCGGCACGCTCGTCAGCAGTGTCACCTACCGCCACCCGGCCGTTCTGGCCAATATCGCCGCCGCCGTCGACAACATCAGCGACGGTCGGCTCCTCTTGGGTATCGGCGCCGGTTGGCAAGAGAACGAGCACGACGCCTACGGGCTCGACCTCGGCTCGGTGAAGGAGCGACTTGATCGATTCGAAGAGGCGTGTGCCGTACTCGTTGGACTCCTCCGTCAGAAGCGGACGACGTTCGACGGCACGTACTACCGACTCGACGAGGCACCGAACCAGCCTGCACCCGTGCAGGAACGTCTTCCCATCCTCATCGGCGGCGGCGGCGAGAAGAGGACGATGAAGATCGCCGCCCGCTACGCCGATGAGTGGAACGCCTGGACGACGCCCGAAGTGCTAGCCCACAAGGTCGGGGTCCTGCACCGCCACTGCAACGACCTCGGCCGCGACCCCAACGAGATCGCCGTGTCGACGCAGGCCCTGCTCTTCCTGTCGACGGACGAGGCATGGCTGGCCGAAAAGCGAGGCGGCGGCATCGTCGGGACGCCGGCGGAGGTCACCGATATCGTCGCCGCGTATCGCGATGCCGGCTGTGACGAACTGATCATCCCCGACTTCACGTTGGGCCCGATGGCGCGCCGCAAAGAGACGTGCGATCTCTTCATCGAAGAGGTCGCCGCCAACTTCCGGTGAGCGAGGGCTACCGTCCGCGTCGCGTGCGGCGGTCCCCCATGGCGATCGACCAGAGCAGCGCCGCCCCACCGAGGGAGGCGGCGAGGAAGCAGATGATGGCAACGGCCGGGTAGCCCAGCAGGCGGACGTCGGTCTCGACTCGGGTCAACATCGCAGCGCCGATGATGAGTGCCGCCAGCACGAGCCCCATCGTCACCCGGTTCGCCATCTGCTGCATGCCCCGCAGCAGCTCCTTCTCGTCGAAGGCGTCGACCTTTACCGTGAGCTCGCCCTTGGCTGTCGCGTCAAGAAGCTTGTTGACGCGCCCGGGCAGCTCCTCGATGAACTCCCGGGCCTCGAGAGCGGCCGAAAAGAGCCGCTCACGCGACGGCTTCATGCGCTTCTGCATGATCTCGGCGGCGTGGGTCTGGATCGCCTCGCTCGGCGAGAAATCGGGGTCGAGGGAGCGGGCCACTTGGTCGAGGTTCAGCAACGCTTTGCCCAGCAACGACAGCTCCGGGGGGAGCCGCAGCCCGGTCTCCCCAGAGAGCTTCGACAGGTTCATGACCAGCGTGCCGGCATCGATCTCCCCCACGCCGAGGTCGTGGTTGCGTGCCACCAGTTCGGACGCGCCGCGAACGAAGGCGCTCTCGTCGAAGTCCACCAAGGCTTTGCCCATGGAGATGGTCAGGTGGGCGGCCTCCTCGCCCCGCCCGTCGCTGACCGCCACCAACAGCTTGACCAACAGGTCCTGCAGTCGCGCCGGTATACGCGCCACCATGCCCAGGTCGAGCAGGGCCAGACGCCCATCGTCGGTGAGCGAGACGTTGCCCGGGTGGGGATCGGCGTGGAAGAAGCCTTCGACGAGGATCTGGTCGAGGTACGCCCGGAAGAGCTGATCGGCCAAGGCCGAACCGTCGAACTGCAGCTCGGTGCGGGCGTAGGGACTGAGCGAGGTGACCTTGCGCCCCGGCACGTAGTCCATGGTGAGCACTCGTCCGGCCGTGAAGTCGTCCACCGGGAGCGGGACGACCAAAAGCTCGTAGGGCGCCACGATCGTGGAGAGCCGCCGCAGGTTTCCGGCCTCGCGGCGATAGTCGAGCTCGTCGCGCAGCGAGCGGTCGAACTCGTCGAGAAGGGCGCGGAACCCGAAGCGCCGGCCGACGTCGGTGTGATCGTCGAGCCACTGCGCCATCTCGGCCAGGGCTTCCATGTCGGCACTGATCCGGTCGCGAATGCCCGGACGCTGCACCTTCACGGCGACGGTTCGCCCGCTGCGCAACTCCGCCCGATGCACCTGGCCGAGGGAAGCGGAGGCCAGCGGCACTGGATCGAACGAGGCGAACGCCGTGCGGGTGTCGACGCCCAACTCCTCGCAGAAGATCGCCTCGACCTCTTCGGCCGGAATGGGCTCGACGTCGTCCTGCAGTCTCGACAGCGCTTCGGTATAGGCCGCCGGAAGGAGGTCCATGCGGGTCGAGAGCAGCTGACCCAGCTTGATGAACGTCGGTCCGAGCGCCTCGAGATCGGCGGCCAGTTCGAGCGCTTCGGCCGGTACCTCTTGGGGCAAGCCAGGGTCAACGCCGCCGCTGAGCTCACCCCCACCGAGCCCGGACGCCTTCATCTCTTTGGCCAGGTCGGAGCGCCCGTACTTGACCAACAATCTGGTCAGCTCGGCGTACAGCCGGAGGTGACGACTCTTCGCAGCGATGCTCACGCCAGCCGTTGTATCCCGTTCACCTCGGCCACAATCCCGGCACAAGGGTCAAGGGGACGGGTCGGTACGGCGCTCGCCGATGGCATCGAGGGCATCGATCACCTCGGCCGGCAGGCCCCGGGCCAGATCCTTCAACACGTCGGCCAGGTATTCCGCTTGGATGAGCGCCATGCGCAGAAGATCCTCGCGTTTGTCCCGGCCGATTTCGTCGCCGTAGGCCAGCAGGCTCTGTACGGCGCTGCTCACCACCGCAACCGACGAGATGAGCGAGTGGGCGATCACCGCTGTGGTGGCGTCGGGCCTCCCGAGGTTGTCGAACATGCGGGCCACAGGCTACGGGCGCCGATGGTCATCCGGTGAGGAAGGCGGTCAACGCCCGGCGCAGCAGGTCGGCGTCGGCCGCCGCCATCAGTTCCCGGGCCGAGTGCATGGCCAGCATCGGTGCCCCGACATCGACGACCGAAATGCCGAGGGCCGCGGCGGTGATCGGTCCGATGGTCGAGCCGCACGGGATGTCGGCGCGATGGGCGTACCACTGCACGGGTGTGCCGGCCGCCTCCGCGGCGGCGGCGAACACCTGGGCCGAACGGGCGTCGGTGGCGTAGCGCTGGTTGACGTTCGTCTTGATGACCGGTCCGCCGCCCAGCTGGATGAGATGGCTGGGCTCGTGGCGCTCCGGGTAGTTGGGGTGGGTGGCGTGGGCCATGTCGCTCGACGCGCAGTACGAGCGGGCGAGCAGCTGTCGCCGCTGCGATGGTGCCGGGACGAGCCGCTCGAGCACCGACTCCACGAGGGGGCTGGCGGCGCCGCGGTTGGACGTCGAGCCGATCTCCTCATGGTCCCAGAGGGCGACGACGCCTCGGCCCGTGGACACGATCGCCTCCACCCCGGCCCAGGCCGAGCACAGGTTGTCGAGACGGGGCGCAGAGAAAAGCGAACCGTCGCTGCCCGTCACTGCGCAGGGGGCGATGTCATGGGTCATGAGGTCCCAGGCGACCACCTCGCCGTCGTCGGCGCCGACCAGCGACGCAAGCCAGGAGGCGAAGTCCCCGTCGGCGCTGCGGCCGAGCCCCCACAGGGGCGAGGTGTGGCGCTGCGGGTCGACGAGCAGGCCCTTGGAGTTCACCTCCCGGTCGAGGTGGATGGCGAGCTGTGGCAGGTGCAGGACCGCCTCGTCGGTCCTGACGAGGACGAGGCGCCCATCGCGAAGGGCGACCCGACCCGACAGGCCGAGGTCGCGCCCGAGCCACGAATTGAGGAGCACGCCGCCGTAGGGCTCCAGGGCGAGTTGGCGGGCTCCGACCCGGTCGAGGTCGGGACGAGGCTTGACCCGGAGGTTGGGCGAGTCGGTGTGGGCACCGATCATTCGGAGCCCTGCCGGGTCGTCGGGCTGGATGCCGGCCCATGCGACGAGCGAACCGTCGCGAATGACGTACCCCTGCTCCGTTGGTCCGTCCGGCGGCTCCTGCTCATCGACCTCGACGAACCCCGCCGCGCTCAGCCGGCGGGCCGCCTCGGTGACGGCGTGGAACGGCGACGGCGAGGCGTCGATGAACGCCGCGAGGTCATCGACGCGCGGGAGGTGCTGGGGTTCGGCCACCGCGGCATCATGCCCGGTTGCGTCGGCGGGCTACTCCCAACGCCGTCCAACCGAGGGCAGCGACGGCGATGAAGGCGATGACGATGGCGAGGCCGGCGGCGTAGTCGTTCGGAAGGATCGACGGGTTGGTCGGGTTGCGCCCGTAGCCACGGATGAAGGGGAACGAGAACAGCGCGATGGCACCGGCAGCGAACAGGAAGACGCTGACACCGCGCCGAGCGACCGGCGGAACGACCCGAGCGGCCACGGCGGCGACGAGCAGTACCACCGGCGCCACCAGAAGGTCGTGGACGAGGGCGCCACCGACGAGGAAGAGACCGAGCTCGACCGGACGCGTGCGCCGAGCGGCTCCGAGGACCCCGATCACGCCGAAGGCCATCACACCCCAGCCCAGGACGGCACCGATCCAAAAAGCGCGACCGCGGGGAGCTTCGCTCATGGCGACCGACGAACGACGAGCTCGCCTACCCACTTCGTCTGCAGCACGCCCGGCCGGTTCGGGGCGATGAGGCGGAGAGGGAACCCGTGGTCGGGATGCAGCTCCTCACCGTTGACCTCGAGGGCCAGCAGCGTGTCTCGGTCCAAAAGCAGCGACCGGGTCAGGTCACTGCGCCGAAACGAGCCCTTGGGCTGGAGGGACTCGACCCCGACGATGTCGATCCCGGCGACCTCGATGTCCAGGTTCCGGAACAAGGTGGCGACGGCGACGCCCCGCCACTCGGCCGTCGCGCTCCAGCCCTCGACGCAGGCGATCGGCAGCCTGGCCGAGCGCTGCGTCATGCCCCGCAGGTCCGCGAGGGTCAGGTCGTGTCGCGTGGCCCCGTCGGTGACGACGAGGCGGAAGGTAGCCGGGTCGACGAGATCGAGTACCCGGGCGCCGGCCGCCGTCTTGTTGACCGGCAGTCCCTGGGGCCCGATCTCGGGCCGGCGGGGCGCGAGCAGCGCCAGCGGTGACAGGGGTCGCACCGTCTGGCCGACCGTCACCACCGTCAGCAGGGCCGAGGCTCCGAAGGTTGCGCCGAGGAACTGGCGGCGCCCGAGCCCCGGAGGTGGCCCGTTCGGTTCGATCGCGGGTTCCTCGTGACCAAGTGCCTCACGAGCGACGTGCACCTTGGCGCCGATGTGAGCGATGAGGCCGCCCATGGTGATCCAGGCCGCCCAGTGATGGGCCACCGGGAAGGAGAAGTTCCACGGGTACCAGAGAGCGATGTTGGCGGTGCCCGAGAAGAGCAGGAAGAGGCTGCCGCCGACGAGCGGAAGGAGGCTGATGCGCTCGACGGCGTGGGCCACGTTCCGCACCGCCGGCCACGACCAGAAGTGGGGATAGACCGCCCAGAGCTTGGCCAGGAGCAACGGTATCGACGCGATACCGCTGGCCACGTGGAGCCCCTGGGTGATGCGGTACAAGCCGGCGGGTCGAGCGGGCCAGGCGAACCAGGCGGGCGGGTGCTGGATCCACCACGTCACCAGCCCCGTGGCGAAGCAGAGCGTGAAGGTCACACCCAGCGTGATGCCGAGGATGCTCGCAACGCGCGGCGAGTGCAACGGGCTGGTGAACCGATCGTGCACGGCTTCGACGGCGCGCCCGACCGGAGCAGTGACGCTCATGACGACAACCGGGCGAACCATCGGTCGCCGCCTTCCCACGCATCGTCGACCCGCAACCCGGCGCTGGCAGCCACGCCTTCGATGCCGTCCACGCCAACGCGTGCCCAGCCGAACCAGGCACTGCGGCTGCATCCGTCATCAAGGCGCACCGTGAGCTCCTCGACCTCGATTCCGGGCGGCTCGACCTCGACGGCAATGACGCCCCCTGCGCGCAGAAGACGGCGGACTCGCTCGAGCAACACCGCAGGATCACCACCGATGCCGATGTTGCCGTCGAGGAGCAGCGCCGAAGCCCAGCGCCCCGCCGCCGGCACCCGGTCGAAAACCGACCGCTCGATGGCGGAGGCGCCGCGGCGGCGGGCCAGCGCCACCGCCGTGGGCGAGGCATCGATGCCGAGGGCGACGATCCCCCGCCGGTTGAGGGCCAACACATGTCGACCGGGACCACAGCCGACATCGAGGACCGGGCCGACGAGTCCGTCGAGGAGGGCGTCCTCCTCGGAGGTCGGCTCGGCGTACCAGCGGTCGACCGGGAACTCGAGGGCGGTACCGGCTTCCGTTTCGAGACAGAGGCTCATGCCACACCGATCGTGAGGTTGGCGACCGCGGCCGCAAATCGTGAGGACGGAACCATTGCAGCCACAGCCAATGCATCGTCGAACGAATCGACGTCGCGTTGGGTCGAGAGCGATCCGGTCCGCAGCCCGCTCTGCTCGAGGCGGCGGCGCTGCGCGCGTGCCGTGTGGGGTGCGCTCATGGGAACCCCGAGGAAGAGACCCGGCACCGGGGATGTGAGGCCGATCGCCCACCAACCGCCGTCCTCGGCGTCGCCCAGCACGGCGTCGACGTTGCCCATTGCGAGCAGATCGAGCGATGCGTCGAGATCGTCGGCCGTGATTTGCGGGGTGTCCATGCCGATCTGAAGGCCCGGTCCGCCGGCATGCGCCCATGCCGCCTCAAGCCGTTCGTCGAACCCGGCGCCCTCCTGAGGGAAGACCTCGAAGCCAGACGGCAGCCAATCGCCGGGAGCGCCGTCGAGTGCGACGAGCTTCCGGTCGGCACCGCTGGCGGCCACCGCATCGAGTGTGTCGGCCAGCGCTGCGGCAGCCAATCCGGCGGCCTCCGCCGGGCTGCACGGAGGGCACAGTCGCGTCTTCACGCGACCGGGCACGGGGGCCTTGGCCAGCACGAGGACATGGGTGACGGAGGTCACAGAACGCCGGCCATGTCGCGGATTGTCCGCACGGTGCCCTTCACCGTTCCGGTCACCTTCGACCGGCCCTCCCGCGGGTGGTAGTCGGCTGTCACCTCTTCAATGCGCCAACCCGCGGAAGCAGCACGCAACACCATCTCGAGGGGCCAGCCGAAGCGACGGTCGACCAGCCCGAGTTGGAGGAGCGCCGTACGCGGCGCGGCCCGCATCGGCCCAACGTCGCGAAGGGAAAGGCCGGTGCGGCGACGGAGCTCCCAGGCGAGCGCCCGGTTGGCGAGCCGGGCGTGGACGGGCCACGCCCTCGGTGTCGTCGGACGCCGAGCGGCGAGCACGAGGTCGGCCCGCCCCTCGCTCACCGGGTCGGCGACGAGTGGCAGGTCGAGCGGATCGATCGAACCGTCAGCGTCGAGAAAACAGACCACGTCGTCCGTGGCGGCCGACAACCCAGCCCAACAAGCAGCGCCGAAGCCAGGCACCGGCTCGTGCACTACGAGGGCGCCGAGCCGAGCCGCCAGCTCACCCGATCCATCCGTTGATCCGTTGTCGGCGACGATGGCCCGATAGCCAGAGGGGAGACGACCGAGTACCCAGGGGAGCGCAGCGGCTTCGTTGAGCACGGGGAAGACGACGTCAGGCATGTAGCCGGACCGTAGCGACGCGAGGGCGAGATGACGTCGTTTTCGGCCTTACGGAACGCGAAACTCTGCTCTGGGAGGCGGCGAGGAGCGGTTCGGCGCCCGTACTGTCGGCGGCATGCAGACCATGGTGCGGAGCGACTCGATGTCGGTGGTTGCGCCCGCCGACGTCGATTTGCGGCGCGCCGACCGAATCGCCCTGTTCACGGTCGCCGCCACCGCTCCGGTGCTCGTCGCCGTGGCGTGGTGGGGGGCACGAATCGTTGAAGCGGATCCCCGAATCCACGTGCAGGCCGCACCGTTCGTCGGCACGTGGCAGGCCGTGCCGTTGACGCTGCGACATCTCCCGGCAGTAGCGCTTGCCCTCAGCGTCGCCTTGGCCGGACCGCGCGTTGTGCGGCGGGCGTCGTGGTGGACGCTGCTGGTTGCCTCGGCCGTGGCGTCTTTGGCCTGGTCGGTTGCGTTATCGGCGTCGGAGGGGTGGCGGAGGGTGGCCGAGCCCCTGAACACCCGCTACGAGTACCTCGGCGCCGTGGGCCAGGTCGGAACCCCCGGGGCCTTCTTGCGCACCTTCGTCGATCGGCTGGCCGAGTATCCGACCCATGTGAAGGGCCATCCGCCCGGCTTCGTTCTCGTGCTCTGGGCGATCGACCGGCTCGGCGCTCAGGGACCGGGGTGGGCGGCCGCACTGGTCCTCGCCATCGCTGCGTCCGGGTCGGCCGCCGTCCTCATCGCCGTGGCCGACGTCGCCGGACGCCAGACCGCTCGCCGCATTGCCCCGTTCCTGGTGCTCTCCCCGGCCGCCGTTTGGACGGCGACCTCTGGCGACGCTTTCTTCGCCGGCGTAGCCGCCGCCGCCGTGGCGGTGGGCATCGTGGCCTCGGGTCAGCACCGTCCGCCGCGCCTGCGTTGGGGGCTGGCGGTGATCGCCGGCCTCCTCTTCGCCGGTCTCGCGCTGTTGAGCTACGGGCTCGTCCTGCTCGGTCTGATTCCGCTGTTCGTCGCCTATCGCCGTCACTCCCTCCCCACCGTCGTGGTGACCGGAGCGGTTGCGCTGGCGACGCTCACCACCTTCGGCGCGCTCACCGGCTTCTGGTGGACCGAGGGCATTGCGGCCACACGCGTCCAGCAGTTGGCCGGAGTCGCACCGCGCCGCCCGTGGTCGTACTTCGTCGTCGGCAACCTGGCGGCCTTGGCGGTGGTGATCGGGCCGGCAGCCTTGGGCGGGCTGGCGCTGATACGTCGCAATTCCGCCAACGTTTTGGCCGCCGGCGCCATGGCCGGCGTGCTCGTCGCCGACCTCTCCGGGTTCTCCAAGGGCGAGGTGGAACGGATCTGGCTGCCGTTCGTGCCGTGGCTGGTCGTGGGCGTCGCCGCCCTGCACCACCCTCGTCGCTGGCTGATCGCCACGGGACTCGCCGCTCTCGGGTTGCAGATCGGGCTGCGGACGCCGTGGTGACGCCGGCCCGCATCCTTGTGGTCGACGACGACCCGAACGTGGCCGAGGTGCTCGGCCGCTACCTCGAACGCGAGGGCTACCTCGTGGAGACGACGGGCGACGGCATCGTTGCGCTGGCCCGTGCGCTCGAGACGCTTCCTGATCTGGTCGTGCTCGACCTCATGCTGCCAGGCATGGACGGCCTCGAGGTGTGCCGACGATTGCGAGAAGCGGCGCCGATCCCGGTGATCATGCTGACGGCGCACGGCGAGGAGAGCGACCGCATCGTCGGCTTGGAACTGGGAGCCGACGACTATGTGGCCAAGCCGTTCTCCCCGCGCGAGGTGGTGGCCCGGGTCAAGGCGGTCCTGCGGCGAGCCGCCGCTCAAACCACCGTTCCGGCGAGCGCCGACGACGTGCGGGCATTGTCGAGCGGCGACCTGGTGGTCGACGTACTGGCTCACGAGGTCCGGCGTTCGGGTGAGCCCGTCTTGCTCACGGCCCGGGAGTTCGACCTGCTGGTGTTCCTGATGCGGCGCCCGCGCCAGGTGTTCCGTCGCGAGGAGCTGCTCGAGCAGGTCTGGGGCTATACCTACGGCGACACGTCGACAGTGACTGTCCACGTACGAAGGCTGCGAGAAAAGATCGAGATCGATCCCTCCAACCCGTCACATCTCACGACCGTGTGGGGCGTCGGTTACCGGTTCGAGGAAGCAACGACGGAGGAGTCCACATGACGTTCGACGACGGGCTGCAGCTCGTACTCATGGCCGCCGGAGCGGCTCTGGTGAGCGGCCTGCTCGGGGGGCTCGTGCTACTCGGGCTTCGTGGTCGCTCGATTCGCGTGCAGGTGATCGTCGTCGGGCTGACGTCGGTGCTGGCCACGGCCGTGGGCGCCATGGCTGCGGCCTCCGCCATGTTCATCTCCCAGCACGACCTGCAGGCGCTGCTCGTCGTCCTCCTGTCGGCCGGGGTAGTCGGTGCCGGCAGCGCACTGGTCCTGGGCAACCGCATCGCTGGAGCCACCCGTTCACTCTCGACGCTCGCCCTGCGCCTCGGCGAGGAGCCTGCGTCGAGCCTGAACGACGCGCTCCCTGGCGGCGCCGCTGACCCGATCGAATTGCAGCGCGTCCGCGTCGATCTGGAGGCCACCTCCCGTCGCCTCGACGAGGCGCGACGGAGCGAGCGGGCCCTCGAGTCGTCGCGACGCGAGCTAGTGGCTTGGGTCTCCCACGACCTCCGCACCCCTTTGGCGGGTATTCGGGCACTGGTCGAAGCGCTCGAGGACGAGGTGGTGGCCGACGCAGAGACCGTCGCCCGCTATCACCGCACGATTCGCCAAGAGGCCGACCGACTCTCGGGCCTCGTCGACGACCTGTTCGAGCTCAGCCGCATTCACGCCGGCGCGCTGCAGTTGCGGCCAGAGGAAGTGCTCCTCGGCGACCTGGTATCGGACGCCCTTGCCGGAGCCGCGCCGGTGGCGGCGGCGAAGGGGGTGCGACTCGTTGGACGGGTCGACGGCGACGACCCCCGGCTCCGGCTCTCGACGCCCGAGGTGCTGCGGGTGCTGCGCAACCTCCTCGACAACGCCATCCGCCACACGCCGAGCGATGGTTCGGTGGTCGTGCAAGCCGGCACCGATGACGGCGCCGCCTACGTCGAGGTGGCCGACAGCTGCGGGGGCATTCCCGACGAGGACCTCGACCGCGTGTTCGACCTCGCCTTCCGAGGCGACACCGCCCGCAGCCCGGCGAGCGACGGTGGCGGTGGGCTCGGACTCGCCATCGCCCGCGGCCTGGTCGAGGCCCACGACGGTGCCATCGCCGTGCGCAACGACGGTGATGGTTGTCGCTTCACGATCCGACTACCCCTGTCGCCGTGAGGGTGCTCGTCACCGGTGGCGCCGGCTTCATCGGTTCCCATGTCGTGGATGTGCTCGCCGATCGCGGTGACGACGTGGTCGTCCTCGACTCGCTCGACCCCGCCGCCCATCGCACGCGGCCCGACTATCTGCGCGACGACGTCGAGCTCGTGCTCGGCGACGTGACCGACGCCGGCGTGGTCGGGTCGGCGCTGGGCGACGGTGTGGATGCCGTCTGCCACCAGGCCTCGCGTGTGGGGCTCGGCGTCAACTTCGGCGACGTGACGCGCTACGTGCACGACAACGACGTCGGCACGGCCGTGCTCTTGGGCGCACTCTTCGCTCGCGGCTTTGCCGGACGGTTCGTGTTGGCCAGCAGCATGGTCGTCTACGGCGAAGGTCGCTACCGCTGCGCCGAGCATGGTGTCGTGCGTCCCGGCCCGCGCCTCGTGGCGTCGCTCGACGCCGGTCGCTTCGAACCGCCGTGCCCGTCCTGCGGCGCTGACCTCACGGCGACGACGGTGTCAGAGGATGCGCCGACCGATCCGCGGAACGTCTACGCCGCCACCAAGCTCCACCAGGAGCACCTGTGTTCGGCCTTCGGACGGGAGTCGGGCGCGTCGGTCGTCGCGCTCCGCTACCACAACGTCTACGGCCCCCGGATGCCCAACGACACCCCCTACGCCGGTGTCGCCTCGATCTTTCGCTCGGCGCTGCAGGCCGGACGGTCTCCCCTCGTGTTCGAGGACGGCGGCCAGCGACGCGACTTCGTCCACGTGCGCGACGTTGCCGCTGCCAATGTCCTCGCCCTCGATCTCGAGGGCGGCCCCGACGTCGAAGGGCCATGCAACGTCGCCTCCGGTGACCCACACACGGTTGGCGAGATGGCGGCAGCATTGGCCTCGAACTTCGGCGATCCGGCGCTGGCGCCACAGACCACCGGGGCCTATCGACTCGGCGACGTCCGCCACGTCGTCGCCTCGCCCAACCGAGCTGCCGCAGTGTTGGGTTTCTCGGCCCAGGTGCCATTCGACGAGGGCATCGCCGAGTTCGCCACGGCAACGCTGCGCCCGTAGCGAGCTCGCCACGAACGACAACCCCCTTGGGCGAGGGCGGATCATCCGGCTCGGGTCTGTCGTGGTTGGTGGCGTGGGTGTCTGGGG
>JBKJKM010000248.1:0-11619 GCA_046597375.1 Acidimicrobiales bacterium
TCCCACCGCCCGCGCGGGACGCGCTCGCCGGGGTCGACCCACACGGTCGGCACGGTCGCTACGCCGGCGTCGGCCAGGTCGCGCAGGTAGTGCTTGTCGCTGTTCCACTCGAGCAGCGCCGCCGGGTTGGCGAGGCGGGTGACGGCTTGGACGGCGCGGGCCCATGTCAGGAACTCCTCGCGCCGATCGAGGTAGTCCCAGGTGTTGCGCACGACCACGCCGTCGTAGGCCCCCCAGTTCCGCGCCGGACCCCACGGCACGACCTCGGCGTCGATGCCGCGAACCGACAGTGCGGCCAGCATCGGCGGGCCGTCGCTGTGGGTGTCGGTGCCGTCGTGCTGGCCGACCAGGGCGAGTCGCATCACGGCTCGGACGGTTTGGTCGTCGTCGTCGGCGCCGCCGTGGAAGGCGTCGATGTCGTCGGCGGGAGGGTGGTGGTCGACGCCGTCGGCGCCGTCGGGGCCGGTGCTTCGGTCGTCGCCGGCGACGTCGTCGTCGCGCCCTTTCCCGTCGACGGGGTCGTCGACGACGTCGACGCGGTGGACGAGGTGGTGGTGGACGGCAGGATGACCCGCTTCGGAGGCGCCAGCTTCTTGCCAGGGAACGACTTCACCGTCGGGAACGACCCGAGGAACCGCTCGTCCTTGGCCACGGCCGTCATGTAGCGCTTGAAGATCCGGGCCGGGAATGAACCACCGTTCACCTTGATGCCGCGCACGCTGGTCATCTTCCTCGTGTTGCCTTCGGGGAAGCCCATCCACACGGCCGTGGTGATCTTGGGGGTGTAGCCGACGAACCAGGCGTCGCCGAAGTCCTGCGTCGTTCCGGTCTTGCCGGCGACAGGGTGGCCGAACCGGGCGCTGGTGCCTGACCCGCGCTCGACGACTTGGCGCAGCACGTGGTTGACGACGTCGGCGTCGTCCCGATCGAGCACCCGCAACGACGACGCCGATCGTTCGGCTTCGAGCAAGGTGCCATCGCTGCGCCGCACCTCCAGGATCGTCCGGGGCGCGACGTGGACGCCACGGTTGGCGAAGGTCGAGTAGGCCGATGCCAGGTCGAGCACCGTGACTTCCTCAGTTCCGAGGACGAGCGAGGCGTTGGGCTCGAGGTCGGTGCGGATCCCGGCCGCCTTGGCCAGGTCGACGGCCTTCTGCGCACCGAGCGAGAGCTGGGCCTGGACATAGGTGGTGTTGACCGAGTTCACGGTGGCGTCGACGAGGCTGACGCTGGCGCCGTAGTCGGCCTTCTCGTAGTTCTCCACCGGGTAGTCCTTGCCGTCGTTCGCCTTCGGCAGGACGATCTTTGCCGGACCGGGAAATGTCGAAGAGACGGTGTAGCCGTCCTTCACAATGGCGGCCAGGACGAAGGGCTTGAAGGTCGATCCGGCCTGACGACCCGATCCCCCGCCCTCCTGGCCGACGGCCAGGTTGACCTTGTTGGACGTGAAATCGCGCCCACCGACCATGGCGACGACCCGGCCCTCGTCGTCAATGCTCACGAGCGCGCCAGCTGGGTCGGTGGCCGGAGCGTCGAGCGTGCCGTACACGGCGTCGTAGGCCTCGGCCTGGAGGGTCGGATCGAGGGTGGTCTTGACCCGGAGGCCTTGTTGATAGGTCACCGCCTCGCCGTAGCGGCGCACCAGCTCGGCCCGCACGTACTCGACGAAATAGGCGGAACCGCGGTCGGCACCCACGATGGCGGGTTCGCGGTTCGAACGGTCGACGACCGCTCCTTGCAACGGGGCCGCCACAGCGGCGTCGTACTGCGCACGACGGATCTTGCCGGTGGCGCGCATGGCCGCCAGCGTGCGGTCGCGTCGCGCGGTAGCGACCACGGGCGCCGCATAGGCATCGGCGGTCTCGGGCGAGCGGATGAGCCCGGCCAGGTAGGCCGCCGGGCCGAGCTCGAGGTCACCCACGTCGGTGTTGAAGTAGGCCCGGCTGGCCGCCTGCACGCCGTAGGCCCCGCGTCCGAAGTAGACGGTGTTGAGGTAACGCTCGAGAATCTCGGGCTTGTCGTGGCGGCGCTCGAGCTTCACGGCCAGGGAGGCCTCCCGCAATTTGCGCCAGATCGTGCGCTCCCGCGTCACGAGGAACGTCTGCTTCACGTACTGCTGGGTGATGGTCGAGCCACCCTGCAGGGGCCGGCCCCGAAGGTCGGCCGCCGTGGCTCGGAGAACGCCGACCGGGTCGATGCCGCCGTGGGTGAAGAAATTGCGGTCCTCGGTGGCGAGCACGGCGTCGATCACGACTTGCGGGACCTGGTCCAACGAGATCGGCACGCGGTCCTCTCCCCCGTCGATGGAGGCGAGCCTGGCTCCCTTGACGTCGGTGAGGAACGTCGTCTGGGCCTGCTCGGCGGCCGGGGGCAGGGGCACCTGGGCCAGCACCATCAGGACGCCGGCCACGCCGGAGAAGCCGAGGAGGCCGATCAGGAAGAGCACTCGGCGGTAGCGCCAGGCCCACGAGCGGGGCGGGCCCGTCACCGACCGGTGCGCCGTCCGACCGGGAAGCTCCGGAGGAGGTGGTTCCAGTTGCAGGCCCGGCAACACTCGACGACGTAGGCGGCGAGCTCCTGATTGCCCCGTTGCAGACGGGCCAACTCGGCGGCCGAGAGCATGCACCGGCCGCTGGCCGGCATCCGAGCCCCGAAGACGTAGGTGACGACGACGAGGTCGTCGGCCGACTCGCAGATGGGGCACGGGTCGTCGGTCGGCGACCCGCAGTGCCGGGCGTTGCGCACGAGCTCGGGATGGGCGTCGCAGACGTCGAGTCGCGTCAGGCGACCCTTCTTGAACTCCTTGATGACCCCGTTGCGGGTGAGGCGGTAGTCGACGATGCCGGAAAGGGCGCCAGCGGCCCCTCGCACGACGTCGGGACGGAAGGTCATGGCCGACGAGCGTACCGGCGGTCCGTTCGTAGGAATAGCCGAACGTGCTGTACCGTTATATCGATCCGATACATCGATCAACACCATCACTGTCAAAAGGACCCATGCTCGAACTCGCCATCCTGGGGCTGCTCCAAGAGCAGGAGCTCCATGGTTACGAACTGAAGAAACGCCTGGGAGAGACCCTCGGCCCCTTTTCCGGGGCATCGTTTGGTTCGCTCTATCCGGCGCTACGACGCCTTGAAGCCGCCGGCGCGGTGAAGGCCGTCGAGGCCAATCC
Source organism: Acidimicrobiales bacterium (assembly GCA_046597375.1). Taxonomy (GTDB): domain Bacteria; phylum Actinomycetota; class Acidimicrobiia; order Acidimicrobiales; family CADCTF01; genus DATLED01. The sequence goes on from JBKJKM010000248.1 coordinate 3,173, forward strand.
TGGGCCACCGACCCGTCCCATCCCCATGACCGGCTCCCTCGGCGGCGAGTTGGCCGCCTTTCGGGCCCGGCGGGGCGCCAGCTCCCCCGGCGGCCGGGGCCGCAAGGTCTACGGCGTCACCGAGCGAGGCCAGGAACTGTTCGAAGAGCTCTTGGCGGCCGAGTCATCGCCGAATGACGACGACCGCACGTTCACGCTCAAGCTGGCCTTCGCCCGTTTCTTGTCCCCCGAGGCCCGCCTGGGCCTCCTCGAGCGTCGCCGGGCCCGCCTGGTCGAGCGGCTCGCGCAGTCGGCCGGCCGGTCCCGCAAAGACCGCGGCCCCCTCGACCTCTACCGCCGCTCCCTCCTGGAGCACACCAACGAAACGACCGAGCGCGACATCTCGTGGCTCGATCGACTGATCGAAGCAGAGAAGGGATCACCCTCATGACCTCACCCACTACGCCCGCCCCCGGCAAGATCAAGGTCGCCCTCGCCGGCGTCGGGAACTGCGCCAGCTCGCTGGTGCAAGGCGTCGAGTACTACAAGGACGCCGACCCGACCGAGCGCGTGCCCGGCCTCATGCACGTCGTGCTCGGCGGCTACCACGTCGGCGACGTCGAGTTCGTGACGGCTTTCGACGTCGATGCCACCAAGGTCGGTCTCGACCTCGGCAAGGCGATCTACGCCGACATCAACAACACGATCCGCTTCGCCGAGGTCGCTGACCTGGGAGTCACCGTGCTGCGGGGCCCGACCTTCGACGGCTTCGGCGAGTTCTACCGCCAGGTGGCCGAGGAGTCGCCGCTCGAGCCGGTCGACGTCGCGCAGGCACTACGCGACTCGGGCGCCGACGTGCTCGTCTCCTACCTGCCGGTCGGTTCGGAGGACGCCCAGAAGCACTACGCCCAGGCCTGCCTCGACGCCGGCGTGGCCTTCGTCAACGCCATCCCGGTGTTCATCGCCTCCGACCCGGTCTGGGCCCAGAAGTTCACCGACGCCGGCGTGCCGATCGTCGGCGACGACATCAAGAGCCAGGTCGGCGCCACCATCGTCCACCGGACACTCGCCCGCCTCTTCGAGGACCGCGGCACGACGATCGACCACACGTACCAGCTGAACTTCGGCGGGAACATGGACTTCATGAACATGCTCGAGCGGAAGCGGCTGAAGTCCAAGAAGATCTCGAAGACGCAGTCCGTCACCTCGCAGATCGACCAGGGCATCACCGACCGCGACGTGCACATCGGCCCGTCCGATCACGTGCCGTGGCTCGAGGATCGCAAGTGGGCCTTCATCCGCCTCGAGGGTCGCAACTTCGGCGACGTCCCGCTGATGGTCGAGCTCAAGCTCGAGGTTCACGACTCGCCCAACTCCGCCGGCGTCATCATCGACGCGTTGCGGCTGGCCAAGGTGGCCAAGGATCGCGGTCTCGGTGGCCCCGTCATGGGCGCATCGGCCTACTTCATGAAGTCCCCGCCCGTGCAGTACCGCGACGAGGTCGCCCGCGAGATGGTCGAGAGCTTCGCCGCCGGCGGCGCCAACGCCTGATTGCGCCAACGCCTGACCGTTCTGGGCGGGTCCCCGTACCGCTGAGGTACAGGGACCCGCCCAGAACCGCGTCTTGACTCAGCGGCGCTTGCCGCCACCCTTCGCCGGCGTGGTCTTGACCGGCGCAGTGACGGTCGGGGTGCACGCCGACTTGGCCTTGGCCACGCTGGCTTCGGCGTCGACGATGCCGTATCCGTAGGCCGGTGTGTAGATGCCGCGCACCGAAGTGACGGGCTGGCGGGCCGTGGAGATCAGCGCGTCGAGCGTCTGTTGACGGGTACATCCCAGGGACGTCACCAGGGCCGCAACTCCCGCTACATGGGGCGCGGCCATCGAGGTGCCGGCCACCTCCTCGTAATTCAGACCTGCGCCCCAGCCGCAAGTCTGTGCACTGGCAGCGTTGGCGGTACCGGCGGGGACCGTCGAGAGGATGTCCTCACCGCAGATCGGCAGGGCGCCATTGCCGCCGGGGGCGGCCAGCGTCAGGAGGTCGGGCTTCACGGGGCTGTTCGAGTAGGAGGAGCGAGCCTCGCGCCGGTCGGTCGCCGTCACGCAGATGGCGCCGGCGTCGAACGACGGCTCGGCGCACAGCGGGAAGGATTCGTTGCCCGCAGCCACGACGACGACGACGCCCTTGGCGTTGGCGTACGTGATGGCGTCGCTCACGTCGGTGATCACACCGGTGATCACGAGTGCCTGCACGCCCGGAAGTGCGCCGATGCTCATGTTGATCACGTCGGCGCCGTTGTCGGTCGCCCAGCGGATCCCACGACCGATGTCCTCGAACGATCCGCCGTCCGGGCCGAGCACCCGCACTGGCAGGATCTTGGCGTCGGGTGCGACCCCGGCAACCCCGATCCCGTTGTTCGTGGCGGCGGCGGCGATGCCGGACACGTGGGTACCGTGGGCCGGGTAGTCGCCCGGGTTGTCGTTGGGGAACCAACTCCCGTCCCCGCACCCGGCGTCGCCGCAGGCGACGAAGGTCTTGCCCGGAAGGACCTTGGCGGCGAGATCCTCATGAGTGCGATCGACCCCGTTGTCGAGCACGGCGATGATGGACCCGGTTCCGGTCGAGGTGTGCCACGCCTGCTCGGCCCGAACCTGTTGCGGGCCCCACTGCTTGGCGTAGAGCGGGTCGTTCGGCGCCGTGGTGTCAGCGTGCGAGGCCAGCGCAGGCCCCGTCGCCATCGCCGACGCCGCCAACATGGCGCAACTCGCAGTCCAACGCCGATAGTTCGATCTGGTACGCATTCGGCCTCCCCAGGCTGGTCGATGGAGTACGTCCACCACCGAATTCTTCGGTCATGCCCACCACACGCTCCTGGCGAACCCTTCTCGGTGAACGCTCGTCACTCCTGCAACCGGCAGGAATCGCCGACCGGACTCAGGGCGTCGACGCGAAGCCGACGATCGGGGAGTTGAGGCGCTGCCCGCTCACGTCGCCCAGCACCGGGGCGTCACCGAAGGCCCGGACGGCGCCGCCACGGTTGGCGATCCAGTACCCGCCGTCGCTTCGAGTGGCGTCGAGGCCGATCACCGGCGGATTGCCCTTGGCGGCGGCCGATCCGTGGAAGACGGCGTCGCCGAAGGTGAACACGCCCCCATCGCGAGCGACGAGCCAGTAGCCACCGTTGGTTCCGGTCGGAGCGAGATCGAACACTGGCTCGTTGAGCTTGCGGTCGCCAGTCGAGCCGAAGAAGCCGGCGTCACCGAAGGTGAAGATGCCGCCGTCCGAGGCCACCAACCAGTAGCCCTTGCCCATCGAAGTCGTGCCGAGCCCCACGACGGGTGCGTTCAGCTTCTTGTCGCCCGTCGAGCCGAAGAAGCCGGCGTCACCGAACGTGAAGATGCCGCCGTCGGAGGCCACCAGCCAGTAGCCCTTTCCGGTGGGCGTCGACTCGATCCCGAGGATCGGCGCATTGAGCGACGTCGCTCCGGTCGACCCGTGGAACGCCGCATCGCCGAAGGTGAAGATGCCGCCGTCACGTGCCACCACCCAATAGCCCTTGCCCGTCGGCGTCCACGCCATCCCGACCACGGGCTGGTTCAGGCGCTCGCCGCCCGTCGACCCGAAGAACCCGGCACCACCGAAGGTGAAGATGCCACCGTCCTCCCCGAGGAGGGCGTAGCCGGGCCCGGCCCCTCCTCCCCCGGCGGCGACGCTCCCGGCCGGGGCCCGCTCGGCGGCGGCTCGGTTGGCCGCCGCCAAGGCGTCGTTGCTGCGGGCATACGCGTCGGCGTGCCCACGAACGGCGGCCCCGTCGACGACACCGAAGTTGATGCTCCCCAGGTCGACGAAGGGGGCCATGATCGTGCACGGCGAGGCTTCGCGTTGATCAACCGTCTCCGCGGCCAGACCCTCCACGCAGTCGAAGTAGTGGTGGTGGGCCCCGAGAAGGTGCCCGATCTCGTGGGACGCCGTCTTCGAGCCGGCGTTGCCGAGGAAGCCCGCTAGTCCAATCTGGAAGGCGAGCTCGTCGGCGAGCTCGCCGACGGCGAACGCGTGGTCATCGAAGCGCACCCCGCCGATGCAGTCGGCCAGGCCGAGGAGGCCGTAGTCACGCTCACCCGCCGCGTTGGTCGAATACAGGTCCTTGTTGGTGAGGACGTACACGACGTCGGAGTCGGGTGGCCGCTTGCCTCCGAACATTCGCTTGGCCGCGGCGATCATGGCGCCACCCTCGCCGGTGCCAACCGTGAGCTCGTCCTTCTGGGCCGTGCCGTCGTCGGGAACGTCGACGAGGAGATAGCGGGTGACGTTGAGGTCGATGCCGAGCGGCTCGTACGACTTCTTCGAGTACGTCATCACCTCACGCCCCCGCGCCTCGGTGATCCCCTCGTCGAGCAGGACGGTGATGTCGAGGGAGATGCGGCTGCCGTCGTCGGTGACGCCGCTGATGCCGACCTTGTCGGGCACGAGCTCGAGGCAGTCCTCGCCACCCCCGGCGGGCTCACCGAAGGAGCGCTCTCCACCCTGCACCAGCTTGGCCTCGCCGCTGTACGTGGAGCCGGGGATGACGGCGAATGCCCGGACCCGCACGGAGTAGGTACCGGGGTCTGGAAGGCCGATGGCGACCGACTCACCTTCGGGCGGCGTACCGATCTCGCCGGACGTGCCCGCCTGCTGGCCATCGGGGCCGTAGACGCTGACGTCGTAGTCGTCGACGTCGCCGTTGGCCGTCTTGATGGTGACGACCAGCGTCGTCGGGCCGCCCTGGGCGCCGACCGTCACGGCGAAGCGGTCGCACGAGGGGTCGTCCGGGTCGACGCAGGCTTCGTCGAGATTGGCGGGGTCGGTGCTGCTGACGAGGAACGGTCCGCCCGTCCAGTTCACGCGATCGCCGGGAGCGCCCAGAGAGCCCGACGACGGGTTGGCCGCCCGAGCCAAGGGGCTGACCTGCACCAGTGCGATCGTGGCCAACACGGCGAGGACGAGGCCGAGACGGCGCCGAAGCTTCATCGAAGAGACTTCGCCACGGCTCGGCGGCGCCCCTGCCTGGCCCTCTCTAGGACACGAGAAGTTCCACGATGAGCGCGCAGTGATCGGAGCTCCCTGTGGCCACGACCTCGACGTCGGCGATCTCGAGGTCGGCACTCACGGCCACGTGGTCGATGCGGGCCGTGGGGTCGGGGTTCGGGAACGTGGGCGCATCGACGGGAGCCAGACGAAGGCCGGCGGCCTCGACCGCCGTGGCGACCTCGTCGGGTCCGAGGTTGAGGTCGCCCACCAGGACGTGGGGACCGGGACGAGCCACCAACGCAGCGACGACCGCCTCCAGCTGTTCGTGCACCTCGGGGCGGTGGATGGAGAGGTGCGTGGCCGCCACCGTGAACGGCCCGGCGCCGTCGAGGCGGACGGTCGCCAGCAGCGCGACCCGCGGTTCGTGACCCCGGAGCGTGCGGGGCAGGCCGAGCACCTCGACGTCCTCGGCCCGGCCGTCTACCAACAGCGCGTTGCCGTACTTTCCGATGCCCCCCACACGCGTCGCTTTGGCGAACGTGGCGCGAAGCCCGGTCGCAAGGCCGACGGCCGCCGCCTGGTCGGCACGGCCTGAGCGGGGGACACCGACGTCGACCTCTTGGAGAGCGAGCACATCGGCCCGCAGTGAGGCGGCCGAGCGGCCGAGCAGGTCGAGATCGACGGCGCCTCCTGCGCCGGCCCGGCGGCCGTGGAGGATGTTGAACGTCGCTACCCGGATGCGCCGCACGGTTCGGCATTCTGGCGGCTGGCTGGGGCTCGCGACGCCTACGCTTCGAACGTGCCGACCGACAACGCCGCCGCTTGGGACCGCCACTCGAGCGCGTACCAACAGGGCGCCGCGCTACCGACCGATGTCGCCCACTACGGACCTGACATCTCGAGCGAGACCGAGCTCCGGCTCCTGGGGGACCTCGCCGGCAAGCGGGTGCTCGAGCTGGGCTGCGGCGGTGCGCAGTGCTCGATCGCCTTCGCCAAGCAGGGGGCCGTCGCCATCGGAGTCGACTTCTCGGCCGAGCAGCTGGCGTTCGCTCGGCGGCTCACCGACCGAGAGGGCGTCAAGGTCGAGCTCCACCGTGGTGACCTCGCCGATCTCGCCTTCGTGCGGGCGGACTCGATCGACCTCGTGTTCTCTTCGTACTCCTTCGGCTACGTCGAAGACCTCAACCGGGTGTTCCGCCAGGTGCACCGGGTGCTGAAGCTCGGGGCACCGCTGGTGTTCTCGCTCCCCCACCCGTCCTACGACATGATCGATGACGACGACGCCGATGCGCCGCTGCTCGTCCGTCGCTCCTACTTCGATCGGTCACCGATCGATTACGAGTGGAACGGGATCAAGTTCACCGACTACCACCACACGATCGCCGACCTCTACATGGGCCTGCTCCGTACGGGCTACCGCGTGGACGTGATGATCGAGCCCGAGCCGACGGCCCGCGGGGCCCGCAGCATCTTCTGGCGCGAGGCCTTCCGCTACCTGCCCCGCACGCTCATCGTCCGGGCCCGCAAGGAAGGCAACTAGCGACTCGCCGTCACGCCAACAGGGCGGTGACGGCGAGGTCTGCGTCGGCGCCATCTTCCAGGCCGAGCTCCACGCCTCGCTCCCGGAAGGCGGGGTTCATCAGATTGAGCAAGCCGATCTCCTCGGCGAAGCGCGTTCCGGTCGCCACTCGGTAGAGACGGGTGCCGGCCGCTTCGAGCTCGTCGCCCTCGACGTCGATGGCCTGCCGGCCCGAGGCAATCATGGCGGCCCGTCGACCAGATGGTTGCGGCTGGCCGGCCGTAGGGCCGACGTACAGCACGGCGTCAAGGCGGTCGCCGACGAGCACGTCGGCATTGGAGCCCGACCACACGCCGCCGTCGGTGTAGCGCCCATTGCCGATGGTGACGGGCGGGAACATGCCCGGCACGGCGCACGAGGACGCCACGGCCCGGGCCGGATCGACGATGTCGGCGTCGGCCGAGGTCCAGATGCGGCGCTCCCCCGTCTCGCAGTCGAGGGCGGCGATGCGCAGGTCCCGTTCGGGCCAAGCCGTGCCCTTGCCGAGCGTGGCCTCGAAGCTGGCGACCCAGCGATCCTCGGGTGGCGTCGACGCCGCCAGCGCCTTCTGACCGACGACCCGAGCCACCGCCGGCGTGACCCGCTCGGCCTGGCGCAGCTCGCCGAAGATCTCCATCACGACGGACATGTCGGCCCGCGGTCGGGCCTCGCCGCTCGCCGGGCCGGTCGGAGACGGCTTCCGCTGCTCCTCGACGAGATCCTCGAGGGAGTGACCGAGGGCCAGGCGGGTGCTGACCACGGAGCCGGCCGACGTCCCGACGAACACGTCGACGCGCGACGGATCGAGTGCTCCGGCTCGTTCGAGCCCGGCCAGCACACCGATCTCCCACGCGATGCCCACCACGCCTCCGCCACCCAAAACCAGTCCGAATCGCATCCGGGTTGATTAGCAGGCCGGACTAGTCGGAGGCTTCGATGTCCACGTTGTAAGCCTCGTAGACGAGGTCGGCGCCGAGGTGCCGGTGGCGAACGAGGGCGGTCAACAGCTCGACCACGCGGTCGCGCGCCGATGCGACTCCGGCGTCGCCGCCGTCTCCGGGCGGCAGTCCCTCGAGGGCCCGCGCCACTGCCGCCCGAAGCACGACGTGGTCGTCGCGCGCGCCCTGCACCCGGTGGGTGAGACGTGGGGTCGACGTGGCGATGTCGGCCAGGAGGCCGTCGCTCGCCTCGGTGAGCTCGATGTGCAGATCGAGGGCCTCCGACAGGCTGGTCAGCTCGGCCCGCAGGTCGGCTGACCATGCGGCCACTCGACCGTGGGCCGCCGTCGACAAGGAGCGCTCGACGAGGCCGATCGCCGCCCGCATGCCGGCCCGGTGCTTGCGGGCCTGTTCGAGGTTCTCGCTCATGGCCTGACCGTACGCCCCTCGACCTCCGGCGTGTAGTCCCGGATCCACGACGCATAGCTGTGGGCGAACAGCGCCGGGGTGCCGCCGGTGTGGACGAACACGATGGGGCCGCGTTCTTCGGCGGGAAGTCGCCCCTCGCGGGCGGCGGCCACGAGGCCGGCCATGGCCTTGCCCGTGTACACGGGATCGAGGAGGAGGCCCTCGGTCGTCGCCGCCAGGTGGATCGCCTCGCGACATGCATCGGTCGGCGCGCCGTAGCCAGGGCCGAAGCGATCGACGTCGAGGAGCACATCGCCCCTCGGAGCGGCGAGGCCCGCGAGCGCCGCCGCTTCGCGTGCCTTCTCCGGCACCCGGTCGACGAGGTCGGGGCGAGTGCCGACGTCGACACCGAGCACCCGCTCGTGATCGCCGAGGCCCGCGACCAGGCCGGCGTGCGTCCCTCCCGAACCGTCAGCCGTGACCACGAGGCCCGGCGCGCGTCCGAGCTGGTCGGCGATCTCGAGAGCGCCGGCCACGTACCCGAGGGCGCCGA
>JBKJKM010000308.1:0-5228 GCA_046597375.1 Acidimicrobiales bacterium
GAATAGGAACCCTCCATGTTCGACATCGTGTTCAGCGTCCTGGCTGGACTGTTGAGCTTCTTCTACCAACTGGTCCCGAACTACGCGCTCGCCATTGGCCTGCTCACCGTCTCGGTGATGCTCCTGCTCTTCCCGTTGAACGCCAAGGGGATGCGGTCGATGGCCGCCATGAGCCGGCTGAGCCCGGAACTGAAGAAGATCCAGGCCAAGCACAAGAACGACAAGGTCACCCAGAACGAGGAGGTGATGGCCCTCTTCAAGGAGAACAAGGTCACGCCCTTCGGCGGGTGCCTCCCCTTGTTGCTCCAGATGCCCGTGTTGTTCGTCATGTACAACGTGATCCGTGGCTTGGTGCACAAGGCCGGTAGCGGGGAGCTGAAGGGCCGGTTCGACCCCAAGTACCTCGATCACGGCTCGGAGCTCTACAAGTCCTTGGTCGGCCAGACTCGAATGGAGTCGTTCGGACTCGACCTGGCAAAATCTGCCAGCGAAGTTCTGAAGGTGTCCTTCGTCACGGCGATCCCGTTCCTCGTCCTGATCGTCGGCGTGGTGGCCGCCGGCTACTTCCAGCAGGCGATGATCTCCCGCCGCAACCCGAACCAGAACACCGCCGACAACCCGATGGCCAAGCAGATGCAGCAGATGACCAAGATCATGCCCCTCATGTACTTGGTCTTCGGCTTCACGCTTCCGGCCGGCCTCAACGTGTACTTCCTGGTCTCGAGCATCTTCCGTATCGGCCAACAAACCCTCATCTACAAGATGGATCCCTCGTTGTCGGCGGCGCGAACGGCCGGCCAGACGGTGGTCGAGAGCAAGGACGTGTCCTCCAAGGCGCCGAAGGCCTCCAAACCCTCTCCACGGGGTTCGAATGGGACCGTCGCCAAGGGGAACGCCGGAAGTGGTGCTCGCACGGCCGCGGCGTCGACCGCCTCAGCAGTGCCGGCCCGCATCGCCAACCGTCCGGCCAACAAGAAGAAGAAGCGACGCTGATGGAATGGGTCGAAACGACCGGGAAGACGGTCGAAGAAGCGCTGGATGCCGCTCTGGAACAGCTTGGGGTCGACGTCGCCGACGCCGAGTACGAGGTCGTCGAGGAGGCGAAGACGGGTCTGTTCGGGCGCCTCCGCACCGAGGCCCGAGTGCGGGCCCGAGTGCGTCCGACGACGCCCCGCCCCAAGGACGAACGCCGGGGACGAGGCCGGAAGGCGCCTGCTCCCGGCGCCGCATCAACGGGCCCGTCAGAACCGAAGGCGCCGGCCGTCGCTCCTCGCGAGCGCGCCCCTCGCCGCAACCCCGATTCCGCTCGCAGCGAGGCCCAACGCCCGCCGCGAGTTCCCAGAGAGAGAGAAGCAGCCGTGAGTGACACCGATCTCGACCGCCAAGACCTTCCCATTGCCGAGCAAGGCGAGATCGCAGCCGGCTTTGTTCGTGGTGTCGTGGAGCGCTTCGGTGCCGTAGGGGCGACCGTGACCGTCCACGAGATTGACGAGGAGACCGTCGAGGTCAAGGTGGAGGGTACGGACCTCGGCTTGCTCATCGGACCGAAGGGCGCAGCCCTGCAGGCGCTCCAGGAGCTCACCCGCAGCGCCGTCCAGCGCCACACGAGCGCCCGGTCGGGTCGGATCATGGTCGATGTCAGCGGCTACCGGGCCAAGCGGCGGGAGGCGCTCGAACGCTTTGCCACCAAGATCGCTGACGATGTCGTGACTTCTGGTACCCGGACCGTGCTGGAGCCGATGAATCCGTCGGATCGCAAGGTCATCCACGATACGATCAACGACATCGGCGGGGTTTCGACCTCGTCGGAGGGTGAAGAGCCCCGTCGTCGGGTAGTGGTGTCCCCCGCCTGAGTGCGACCGGATGACTGACGTCATGGGAGCCCTGGCCGAGGCCAGGGCTCTCGGCTTTTTAGGCCCTGGCCCGCTCGAGGCCCATGTTGCGTCCGCCGAGTCGTTTGCCGCAGCGATCGGCATCGTCAACGGATTCGTGCTCGATATGGGAAGCGGAGGTGGCGTGCCCGGCCTGCTGCTGGCCTCGGCCCACCCCGATCTCCGCATGGTGCTTCTCGACAACAACCGGCGGCGGACGTCGTTCTTGGCTCGGGTCGTGGCGGAGTTGGGCTGGGCCGAACGCGTCGAGGTCGTGCGGGCGGCCGCCGAGGAAGCCGCCCATGACCCGCGGTGGCGGCGGAACTTTGACGTTGTCCTCGCACGGTCATTCGGACCCCCACCGCTGACGGCGGAGTGCGCGGCCGGGTTCCTTCGCCTGGGCGGCCGGCTGGTCGTCGGCGAGCCGCCGAACCCGACCCCCGGCCGATGGCCCGTCGATGGGCTGTCGTTGTTGGGATTCGAGGTCACTGCCACGGGTGCCGTCCAGGTGCTCACCCAGCGAGCAGATCCGCTGGCGACGATGCCGCGACCGTGGAAAAGGATGGAACGTCAACCGTTGTGGGAGACGCCCAACCGTTCCACCTGAAGCGCACGACGTGGGGCGGGGCGGGGGTACTTCTCGCGGCGGCTCGCCGTTTCGATGATTGGCCGATCTGAGTCGGCGTCGCAGACCATGCGATGTTTCACGTGAAACGGTTTCGGCGAGATGACTCGGCTCTGCCGAGCCGACAAGAGCATCCTCCAGGCAGACGACCGAAAGGTTTCACGTGAAACGTCGGAGGAGGTCCTTGCAATCCACGAAGTCACCGGCAAGGATGCGGTCGTGGCCATGCCGGAGGACGATGTTGCTGCGCGGGGGCGCAGCATCTTCGAGCGTCTGCGCGCCGAGCAGGTGGGTGAAACGCCGCCGCCATCATCCTCCCTCTTCCGTTGGAGCGAGTTGCCCGATCTGCCCGAGGTGCCTGCCATTGCTCCGCCCGAGCGGCCCTCCGATGCGATCGTTCCCCTGAACAACGCTGCCGCCGTTGCCGCTCAATCCGTCGAGGCGTCCGGCGACGCGCGGTCGCCCCGATCACCGGCGCTCGCCTCCTCCGACGAGCCAGGTCCTGTCCCGAGGTCCAAGGACTACGTGGCGACGCCTCCGATCATGCCCACATTGCCCTCCTTGTCCGCTCCGGAAGCAGGGGAACCAGCCTCGCCACGTCCCTCGTCCGCCCGTCGATCGGTCCAGGAAGAGCGTCCGGAGCCCGGGTCGTTCGCCCGTCCGCTTCCCCGCATCCTGGCCATCGCCAACCAGAAGGGCGGTGTCGGCAAGACCACGACCACGGTCAACCTTGGGGCGTCGCTCGCCGTGCTCGGGTACCGCACGCTCGTCGTCGACCTCGACCCCCAGGGCAATGCGACGACCGGACTTGGTATCAACAGCCGGAACCTGGAGCACTCGATCTACGACGTGATCCTCCACGATGTCCCCATGGAGGATTGCGTCGAACCCTCGACGCTCCGCAATCTCTATGTCGCCCCAGCAACCATCGATCTCGCCGGTGCGGAGATCGAACTGGTTCCGGCGTTCAGCCGGGAGCTGCGCCTCCGCCGTGCCCTCGAGGAGGTGCGGGATGACTACGACTTCGTGCTCATCGACTGCCCGCCGTCGCTTGGATTGTTGACCGTCAACGGGTTGGCGGCGGCGACCGAGGTGCTCGTGCCCATCCAATGCGAGTACTACGCACTCGAGGGTCTGGGACAGTTGCTGCGCAACGTCAACCTGGTGCAGTCGAACCTGAATCCCAAGCTCGAGGTCAGCGCCATCGTGCTTACGATGTACGACGCCCGCACGAAGCTGGCGGAGCAGGTCGCGGCCGAGGTGCGGACCCACTTTGGATCCAAGGTCTGTCGCAACGTCGTACCCCGCACCGTTCGCCTGTCGGAGGCGCCCTCGTTCGGGCAACCGATCATCGTGTTCGATCCGTCGTCCCGAGGCGCCTTGGCGTATCGGGAGTTGGCCAAGGAGGTCTCAGGTGGCGCGCCGCAGCGGGCTGGGTAGAGGGTTGGGGGCATTGATCCCGACGGAAGTTGCCAACGAGGGCACGTCGGCGTTGCTGGAGCTCCCGGTGGGCGTCATTAATGCCAATAATTTCCAGCCTCGGCGTCACTTCGACGAGGAGACTCTGGCGTCGCTGACGGCGAGCGTGCGGGAACTGGGCGTCCTGCAGCCGATTCTGGTGCGACCGGCCGAGGCGGACGGCAGCTACGAGCTGATCGCCGGCGAGCGGCGGTGGCGGGCGGCCAAACGGGCTGGTCTCCAGTCGATCCCGGCCATCGTCCGTGCCGTGAGCGACGTCTCGAGCCTGGAGCAGGCCCTCGTCGAGAACCTCCATCGTCAGGACCTCAACGCCTTGGAGGAGGCGGCGGCGTACCAACAGCTCATCGAGGACTTCCACCTGACACATGACGAGGTGGCCGCGCGCGTGGGAAAGAGCAGGTCAGCGGTATCGAATGCCTTGAGGCTGTTCCAGTTGCCACCGGGGATCCAGCGACTCGTGGCCGAAGCCCAACTGAGTGCCGGCCATGCACGAGCCCTGCTCGGCACACCGGATCGAGGGTTCCAGGAGTCGCTGGCGAAGAAGGCGCTACACGAAGGACTCTCGGTCCGTGAGGTCGAGGACGCCGTACGACAACGCAATGAGTTGTCCGGCCAACTCGGCGGTACAACGCCTGGAACCGCCCGCCCGCCGTCGGGCAAGGCGCTGCGGCCCCCGGGACTCCTCGAACTCGAGGATCTGCTCTCCGGCTACCTCGACACCTCGGTGAAGGTGGAGATGACGACCAAGAAGGGTCGACTGGTGATCGACTTCGCGACCCTCGAAGATCTCGAGCGCATCTATCGAGCGATGACCGAGCCAGGATCCGGCGGGAGCCCACCCTCCACCGCAGGCTGACCTCGGCTCCATCTCTGGTCGAGAGCTGCCCCGGATCTTCTGCAAAGATGCTGGTCAGCGGGTGCGCGACCGAAGGCTTTGCGGCCCCACGACGGTGACTTGAGGGTTGGGCAGGGACTCAACTCTGAAGTGACGTCCCCAGCATGGGGACAACGCTGGGGATAACTAACGATCGGGATCGTCGGGGCGAGACACCCATTGGCGACACGCCTCGGTGATGGCGCCGGCGATCTCCGCCGTCCGCTCCACCACGACGTTGGCGGCGCCGAGCTCGGCCAGCACGGCGGGCATCCGGGTCTCGCGCAGCAGGCCAAGACGCATCCCAGTCACCGGCAGGTCGGTGTCCTGGCGCAGATGGTTGCTCAGGAGCTGGGCCATCTGATGACCACCGAGCGAC
>JBKJKM010000032.1:0-21570 GCA_046597375.1 Acidimicrobiales bacterium
GTCTTCGAGTGCGCCGTCCGCGCCGAGGCGGGCCGGTCGGTCGACGAGCACCAGGTGCGCATCTCCGAGCTCTGGGCCCGCTTCTCCGAGGTGGCGGCGGGCAACCCGCATGCGTGGTCGCCCGACGTGAAGACGGCCGAGGAGATCCGCCGGGTCGACGACGCCAACCGCATGATCGGTTTCCCCTATCCCAAGCTGATGAACTCCAACATCCAGGTCGACCAGGCCGCCGCCGTCATCGTGTGCTCGGTGGAGGCCGCCGTTGCCGCCGGCATTCCGTCCGACCGGTGGGTGTTCGTGCACTCGGGCGCCGACGCCAACGACCATTGGTTCATCTCCGATCGCTGGTCGCTGGGGCGCTCCCCCGCCATAGCCGCCTGTGGGCGGATCGGGTTGGAGGGTGCGGGCATCGGCGCCGATGACCTCGCCCACCTCGACCTCTATTCGTGCTTCCCGTCGGCCGTCGAGGTGGCGGCCATCGAACTCGGCATCGATGCGTGGGATCCGGGGCGTGCGCCGACCGTGACCGGCGGCTTGTGCTTCGGCGGCGGTCCCGGCAACAACTACGTCACCCACTCGATCGCCGCGATGGTCGACCGGCTGCGGGCCGACGAAGGGTCGTACGGACTCGTCACGGCCAACGGCTGGTACCTCACCAAGCACGCACTCGGCGTCTACTCGACGGCGCCTCCGGCGGACGGCTTCCATTGGGGCTCTGGCCAGGCCGCCGTCGACGCGTCGCCGACGCGCCAGGTCGCCGCCGACCATGAGGGCCCCGTCATCGTCGAGGCCTACACCGTGCTCCATGAACGCGACGGCTCGCCGCAGTTGGGCATCGTCGGCGCACTTCTGGCTGACGGCCGGCGCACCTGGGCCAACACGACGGACGCCGCACTGCTGCAGGTGTTGACGACCGAAGCCGTCGATGGGCGGGCCGCCACGGTCGCCGGCGGAACACTGGCGCTCGCTTGAGGTCTGACCCGTTCGCGCGGGTCGACGACAGCGACGACCGGCGCTTCTACGCCTTCGACCGCAAGGTCACCCACATCGAGGACGGTGCCATCGGGGCGCTCCGATCGTTCTACGCGTTGCTGCTCCCGTCGGGCGGGCCTGTGCTCGACCTCATGTCGTCGTGGCGCTCGCACCTCCCGACCCAAGGGCTCGGCCCCGTGACCGGCCTCGGAATGAACCAGGCCGAGATGGATGACAATCCGCAGCTCTCGGCCTCGGTCATCCACGACCTCAATGCCGACCCCGTCTTGCCCTTCGACGACGACTCGTTCGACGCCTGCGTCTGCACCGTGAGCGTCCAGTACCTCACCTCGCCGCTCGAGGTCTTCGCCGACCTGCGCCGGGTGCTTCGGGCCGGGGCACCGGCCGCCGTCGCCTTCTCCAACCGCTGCTTTCCGACCAAAGCCGTCGCCATCTGGCGCCACGGCACCGACGCCGACCACGTCGGCCTCGTCCGGTCCTACCTCGTCAGCGCTGGCTTCGCCGGCATCGCCGACCACCGCCTCCCCTCCCCCGACGATCCCGTCTTCATCGTCACCGGCACCGCCTGACACCAGCGCGCTCGTGTTGCCCTTACGGCAGCCGCCAAGGCAACAGCAACGCCTTTTCACCACCGCAAGGGCAACCTCAACGCAGCAGGGCGTCGGTGGGGATGGCGCCCTCGCGGAGGATGGTGACCTCGTCGCCCACGACCGACACCACCGTCGAGGGCGAACCATCGCAGATGCCGCCGTCGAGCACGAGGGCGACCGTGTCGCCGAGGGCGGCGGCCACGCCGGCGGCGTCGAGCGGGGTGGGCTCGCCATGGCGATTGGCCGACGTGGTGGCCAGCGGCCCGACCCGCCGGCAGAGCTCGCGCACGAGCCGGTGGTCCGGGCAGCGGAGGCCGATCGTGGTCGGGTCGCCGCCGAGGTCGAGGTCGCGGCGCATGGCGGCGCGAGGGAGAACGATCGTCAGCGCACCGGGCCAGTGGCGATCGGTCAGCCGGCGCGCGAAGACGTCGAGCGGTCCCTCGATCAATGCGGCGACATCGTCGACCGTCGACACGAGCACCGGCACCTGCACCGATCGGGGACGTTCCTTGGCCGCGAACAGCCGATCGACGGCGCCGGGCTGGAACGGGTCGACGGCGACGCCGTACACCGTGTCGGTGGGGAGGGCGACGACCTGCCCGGCCCGCAGGAGTGCGACCGCTCGGTCGAAGGCGTCGGGGTCGGTGGCGTCGACGACCTTGGCCATCACGGCTTCCGCACGCGTTCGCCTGTCGGGCGGACCGCTCCTGTGCGAACGCTCACCCGGCGATCCGCGCCAACAGGGTGCGCTCGCGACCGGCGAGGTCGAGGCGGACCTCAGCCGACGTGAAGCCGGCGTCGCGGGCAAGGGCGATGGCCATGCCGGCCTGGTGAGGTGCCAACTCGACGACGAGCACGCCCGGACGGGCCAGCCACCCCGGCGCCTCACCGACGATGTGGGCGATGTCCTCGAGACCGGTCGGGCCGGCGCGCAGCGCTTCCGACGGCTCCCAGTCGGCCACTTCGTCCGGGAGGAGCTCGTCGTCGCCGACGTAGGGCGGGTTGGAGACGATCATCTGGAATGCTCCCCGGAGGGTCGCCGGCACGGCATCGAACCAGGGCCCATGCTCGAGCCGCACCCGCCTCGCCGCCAGCGTGCCGATCCCCGCGAGGTTCACGGCGGCGACGGCCAACGCATCGCCGGAGGCGTCCGTGGCCAGCACCTGCGCCGTGGGGACCTCGACGGCGATCGAGAGTGCAATGGCGCCAGAACCAGTTCCGAGGTCGAGGACCTGCGGTCGACGCGGAAAGTCGCGCAGCTCGCCGAGTGCGACCTCGACGACCATCTCGGTCTCGGGCCGTGGGATCAGGACCCGCCGGTCGACGAACAGGTCGAGGCGGCGAAAACCCCACTGTCCGAGCACGTACTGCAACGGTTCACCTGCGATACGTCGTTCGAGCATCTGATCGAAGAAGGGCTTGGCGCGCGCCGGCACAGGGTCACCGAGACCGAGAGCGAAGTCTGTGCCGTCGAAGCCCGAAGCCCGTTCGACGAGGCGACGGGCCTCGTGGGCCGGCAACTTCTCCGTCGCCACGGCCAACAGCTCGCGCCAGGTGAAGCCTTGGTCCATCAGCGCGCCGAGAGTTGTCGCGCCCGCTCGTCGGCGATCAGCGCCTCGGTGATTTCCTCGAGTTCGCCGGCACCCAAGATCTTGTCGAGCTTGTAGAGCGTCACGTTCACCCGATGGTCGGAGACCCGATTCTCCTTGAAGTTGTAGGTGCGGATCTTTTCGGACCGTCCGCCCGATCCCACCTGGTCCTTGCGCTGCTCGGAGAGCTCAGCTTCCTTGCGGTCCTGGTCGAGTTTCAACAGCCTGGACCGGAGCACCACGAGGGCCTTGGCCCGGTTCTGGATCTGGCTCTTCTCGTCCTGCATGGCGACCACCACGCCGGTCGGCTTGTGCGTCACGCGAACGGCCGAGTCGGTGGTGTTCACACTCTGTCCGCCCGGACCGCTCGACCGGTACACGTCGAACTGGAGGTCGTTCATGTCGATCTCGAAGTCGACCTCCTCGGCTTCGGGCAGCACGGTGACGGTGGCCGACGAGGTGTGGATACGTCCCTGGCTCTCCGTCGCCGGCACCCGTTGGACTCGGTGCACGCCACCCTCGAACTTCATGCGGGTCCAGACGTTGTCCCCCTTGACCAAAAAGGTGACCTCGTTGTAGCCCCCCATCTCCGAGGAGTCGGCGTTGAGGAGCTCGAGCTTCCAGCCGAGCTTGTCGGCGTAGCGGTGGTACATCTCGAAGAGGTCGCGAGCGAAGAGGTTGGCCTCCTCGCCTCCCTCGGCGCCCCGAATCTCGACGATGACGTTCTTCTCGTCGTTCGGATCCTTGGGGAGCAGGAGGACATTGAGCTCGTCCTCGAGCTCCGCGATTCGTCGCTCGGCCAGGTCGGCTTCGTCCCGCATGCCGAGCTCCTTGGCCACCTCGAGATCCTCATGGGCGGAGCGGTAGAGCCGGTAGGCGAACACAATCGGCTCGAGCTGCTTGTGCTTGCGCGACTCGTCGCGAAGGCGCCGTTGGTCGGTGAGGACCTCGTTGTCGCTGAGACGCAACAGGACCTCTTCGTACTCCTTCTCGAGGTCGGCAAGTCGGTCCAGCACGAGTGCAGCCTACGGGTGGCCGGTGTCGGACCCCGCCGACTACAGGCTGCGCCACTCCGGCGGGACGGTGCGCAGCTCGGCCGGCACCCGAAGGGCGGCGATGAGGTCACGGGTCATCCGGTGGTCGTCGTTCTCGGGGATGCAGAACACCAGCCGGGGCTTGCGGCCATCGGCCAGCCACGCGTCGGCAGCCGATGGCACCAGGTCGACGTCGGTGCCGACCGAGCACACCACGAGGATCGCCTCGCCGTCCTCGTCGTGTCCGGCCGCCGGCGCCGTCGCCGCTCGACGAAGGTCTCCGCGCGCCACGGGAGATGGCACCTCCCGCAACTGCTTGCCACCAACGAGGTCGGGCCGACGCACGACGATCGAACGCAGCCAGCGCTCGGGCGAGAGGTGGAACGCCGCATGACCCTCACCGTCGGCCACCCGGTGTTCCGCCACGATCCGGACAGCCTCGAAGAGCTCGTCGAACCCCTGCTCACGACCATGCACCTCGCGCTGGGCCTCTCGGTCGTGCTTCCCCACCCCCACGGCGAGATGTGGACCATCGGCATCGACCTCGCCTCGCGCCACCTCAAGTCCCCGAACCTCGGCTCGAAGGATCCCTCCTTCGACCACCGCCTCGGCGCCGGCCTGATCGAAGAGCGCGCGCAGTGGCTCGACGGCGGGGTCGAGGGACGGCTCCGGCAGCAAGGGCGTCGGCACTGCCGCAACCTCGGCCAACCTGGTGCCGACGATCGGCCAGACCTCGATGCGACGAGCGAAGAGCCCGGCCCGGCGGGCCAGGAGACCAGCGGCGCCCGTAGTCATCATCCGGATCGTTCCCCCGGCCGAACCGTGGCGCGTCGCCCAGGCAAGACCGGCGCCGAGGGCTCGCTCGGGGTGTTCCTCGGCCAGCACCCAGACATCGCCGTCGACGGCGATGGCGGCGCCGCCGGGCAGGGAGGCGACCGCCCCACGATCGACGAGATCGCCCCACCTCTGGCGGACGAGCGCCTTGCACTTGGCCTGGAGCAAGACCTCGCGCCGGCCGATCTGGGGGACGGACATCGGGCCGGACGGTAGCGGTCGACGATCCGCGTGACGAAACTGCAGAGTCGACGACAGAAAGACACGTGTGGAAGATCGCCAAGGGCTCGCCGCCCTGGTCCGAAGCGCCCGGGAGGGCGAGGCGGTCGCCTGGGAGGCGCTCTACCGCCGTGCCTACCCCCGGCTCTTGGCCTACGCCCGCCGCCGCCTCCCGACGGATGACGCCGCCCGGGACGCCGTGAGCGAGACCATGGCCCGCGCGGTTCGCGGCATCGCATCCTTCCGTGACGACGGCAACGGCTTCGATGCCTGGATCGCCGGCATCCTGCGCCACGTCGTGCTCGACGCGCACCGCGCCAGTGCCCGCCGAGCGGTGCCCGATGAGCTCACCGACCGCCCGTCCGTGGATCCGGGCCCGGAGGAACTGGTGATGTCATCCTCCGACGCGGCCGGCATGCGTTCGGCGTTCGCTCGACTCAGCGACTTCGACCGTCAGCTGCTCGAGCTCAGAGTGGTCCTCGGGCTCGGATCGGAAGAGGTCGCGGCCGTGCTGGGGAAGCGGCCGGGCGCGATCAGGATGGCGCAATCGCGGGCGCTCGAACGACTGCGAAACCTGCTGGCCGAGGACGAAAAAGACGCCGGAGTGCACCGTGGCATTTGACCGAGACGCCGAACTCCTCCGATCGCTGACGTCAGCCCTCGCCCCACCGGCTGCAGAACCGTCGGCGGCCGAGCTCCGAGCTCTGCGGGCGGTCATCGACACGACACCGCGACCGCAGGCCTCCAGGTTGCCCGGGCGGCGCCGGCGGGGCCTGGGTGTGGTGGTGGCGGTCCTGGTCGTCGGTTCTGGCGGAACGGCCTACGCCACCAGCGATGGTGCGCCGCGCGAAGTCCGCTCGTTGGCCCACGCCATCCGGCTCCCGGTCGAGGCTCCAGACGTGCGTGACGTCGAGGAAGCACTGGATGACCTCGAGGAGGAGCTCGCCGACGGTGCACGAGCGGACAGCGTGCGGGCGGCGCTCGCCGAAGCCGACGAGGAACTTCGCCAGCTCAGCACTGGACAGCGGGCGCAGCTCGAGCCGCGTGCCTCGTCGTTGCTCGAACGAGCGGCTGCGGTACTTGCCGCGTCGGCGTCGGCCGAGGCCGAGGAGCGCTCCGGTACCGGAGCGGAACTCCGTGACGACCGGACGGGGGCAGGTGAGCCCGGCGGGACTGAGGACGGTGCCGACGGTGCCGACGATGCCGACGACGACGGTCCCACCTCCTCCGGGTCCGGGTCGAGCGGGTCCGGACTGTCCAGCTCGGGATTGTCCGGCTCGGATCCTTCCGACGCCGACATCTCGGACGGCTCGTCCGGCTCGGGATCGGACCGTTCCGAGCCCTCGGACTCGGACTCGAGTAGCTCCGGATCGAGCGATGACGTGGTCGACGCCGACGATGTGGGCGGATCGTCAGGGTCCGGAAGCGGCTGGACCAGCCTCGACGACGACTGATCGACGTCCGATGCGTGACACGCCGGCCCCTTCGTCGACAGGAGGAGCATGACCAGCCGCTTCCGACCGACACGCCCCCTCCGCCTGCTCCTTGCGACGACCGTGGCGCTCGGCATCGGCGTGCCCACGGGCTTCGCCCTCACGGGCGATGGTCCCGCGGGTTCCACCCTGCAGCCGGCCGCTGCCGAGGATCCGTCGTCGGCGCCCGAGGACGAGGGTGACCTGCAGGGGAATTGCGACGAGGCCGAACACGCCGCCGACCCCGCCTGCGCCGTCGCAACGTCCCTGTCGGCGACGCCTGCCGGCAATGACAGCGCAGACATCGACGACGAGAACATCGACGACGAGGACGGCGAGGGCATCGACGACGAGGCCAGCGACGAGAACGCCGCCGACGACGACGAGGACATCGACGACGAGGCCGGCGAGGACGCCACCGACGACGCCCAGCTCGACGACGACGACGGCGACGAGGACGACGACAGCGACGACGGCGACGAGGACGAGGACGACGACGACGAGGACGACGACAGCGACGAGGACGACGAGGACGAGGACGAGGCCGACCAGGGCTAGACGCGCTTCTGGGCGGGTCTGCGTACCGATGCGGTACGCAGACCCGCCCAGAAGGCGATGTTGCTGGTGCTACTCGGCCTTCTTGGCACCCTTACGCACGCCGTAGCGCTTCTCGAAGCGCTCGACGCGGCCACCGGTGTCCACGAGCTTTTGCTTGCCCGTGTAGAAGGGATGGCACTCGTTGCAGAGCTCGACGGAGAGCTCGTCCTTGGTCGACTTGGTGGTGAAGACGTTCCCGCAGGAGCACTTCACCGTTGCGTCGTTGTACGTGGGGTGGATGTCGGCCTTCATAACGGTCTCCAGGGTAGAGCTAGATGGACACGCCCTGGCCCTGGGCCTTTGCGACCTCAGCCAGAAACTCGTCGTTGTTCTTCGTGGTCTTGAGCTTTTCGATGAGGAGCTCGAGGGAACGGGCGGCCGAGCCGTCGTCGGCCAGGCCGTTGAGCACCCGTCGGAGGCGATACACGAGCTCGAGCTCCTTGCGCTCGAACAGGAGCTCTTCGTGGCGGGTGGATGAAGCGTTGACGTCGATCGCCGGATAGATGCGGCGCTCGGCCAGGCGCCGATCGAGCCGAAGCTCCATGTTGCCGGTGCCCTTGAACTCCTCGAAGATGACGTCGTCGGCCTTCGAACCGGTCTCGACGAGGGCGGTGGCAAGAATCGTCAACGATCCGCCCTCCTCGATATTCCGGGCCGCACCGAAGAACTTCTTGGGCGGATAGATGGCGGCCTGGTCGATGCCGCCGGACGTCAGGCGACCTGAAGCCGGCGCCGACAGGTTGTAGGCCCGGGCGAGCCGGGTGATGCCGTCGAGGATGATGACGACGTCGCGACCCTGTTCGACGAGGCGCTTGGCCCGTTCAATGGCGAGCTCAGCCAGGAGGGTGTGCTCCTCTGACGGGCGGTCGAAGGTCGACGCCACGACCTCGCCCTGCACGTGGCGACGCATGTCGGTGACCTCCTCAGGGCGCTCGTCGACCAGCAACACCATGAGGTGGACCTCGGGGTTGTTGGCCTCGATCGAGGCCGCCAGCTGCTTGATCACCGTGGTCTTCCCCGCCTTGGGCGGCGACACGATGAGACCCCGCTGGCCCTTCCCGATGGGGGCGATGATGTCGATGATCCTCGCCATGATGTTGTGAGGCTGGCTGGGAAGCTCCATGCGCAGCTTCACGTCCGGGAACAACGGGGTGAGGTCCTCGAAGCGAACACGGGCCCGGGCCTCGTCGACCGAGAGGCCGCTGACCTTGTCGAGGCGGAGCAGGGCGCCGTACTTCTCGTTACCAATGGGCGGACGGGCCTCACCCTCGAGGTAGTCACCCTTGCGCAGGGCGAAGCGCTTGGCCTGGCTCGTCGAGACGTAGACATCGCGAGCCGAGGCCAGATACCCCTTGGTGCGGACATAGCCGTAGCCCTGCTCGGTGAGGTCGAGAAGGCCCGCCACCGCCACGAGGTCGCCCTGATACTGCTGGTCGGACGCTGGCTCCTGCGCCCGGAAGTCGCGCTCGCCACCGCGCTGATCGCGACCACGGCGGCGGCGGCTCCGGCGGCTGTTGCCATCGTCGAACCCCCCCTGTGGGCCGGCGGCCTGCTGGTTGCCAGGAGGCGGGGCGCCCTGCTGATTTCCCTGCTGGTTCGCGCTGTTGGCGCGGGGCTGGCCCGGGCCGCCGTTCTGACCACCGTTGGTGTTGTTGCGCGGCCCCTGCCCTTGAGCGGACTGCCGGGGACGATCGTCTCGCGCCTCGGTCGGCCGCGTCTCGTCATCCTCTGCGTCGTCGCCGTCGCCGTCGCCGTCGGCTTCGTCTTCGCCGCCGTCGGTATCCAACGGGTGCACGGGCGCCTGCCCAGCCTCCGTCGCCTGCTCGATCGCCTCGTCGACGCCGAGGGACTCCGCCAGGTCGGCGTCTCCGTTGCCCGTGGACTCCGCCACATCGGGGGTCGGGTCGACCGTCGCCTCCGGCACCTTGGCGGCCCGGGGCGCCCGGGTACGACGGGGCTTGTCCTCGCCGTCGGCGACCGGGGGCGCCACCTCGACGCCGGCAGCCACCAGGATCGTCTGGATCAGGTCGGCCTTCTTCGTCCGGGTGCCAGGCTTCACGCCCAGCGCCTCAGCGATGGTGTGTAGCTCGTCGCGCTCCTTGCGTTCCAGGACCGAACGTTCGAGGGTCAGCTCGCCGCTCATGTGCACCTCGCTTGCTTCCTCGGGAGGGGACCGACAGGCGCCGCCGTCGGGAGAATCGCGTTCACCGGGAGAAGGGTGGGGCGACTGCCTTGCCCGGCACCCGTGCCACCGGCGCCTGCGCATTGCGCCAGGACCGGCAGACGATTCGCCGCCAATCCTACCACGACCCCCCGAGCGCCTAAATGCCGAGCTCCGCCGTGATTGCGGTGTAGTCGGCATCGATGGCTTCGGGGACGGCGATCTGACCGATGGCGGTATCAGGGTCCTTGAGCCCATGGCCGGTGAGCACGCACACGACGGTCGACCCGGCGGGCACGCCGACGCTGAGCAGGCCGGCGACGGACGCGGCCGACGCCGGCTCGCAGAACACCGACTCCTCGGCGGCCAGGAACCGGTAGGCGGCGAGAATCTCGTCGTCGGTGACGGCCCGGATGGCGCCGCCCGACTCCGTCGCCGCCGCCAGCGCGCCGTACCCGGAGGCGGGCTTGCCGATTCGGATGGCGGTAGCGATGGTCTCGGGGTTCTCGATGTCGTGGCCGTCGACCAAGGGAGCGGCGCCCGCGGCCTGGAACCCCAGCATGACCGGGAGCCTGGTGGTGCGGCCGGCGTCCTGGTAGCGCCGGTACCCCTTCCAGTAGGCCGTGATGTTGCCGGCGTTCCCGACCGGGATGCAGTGATGGGTCGGCGCATCGCCGAGCACGTCGACGATCTCGAAGGCGCCGGTCATCTGGCCGTCGATCCGGTACGGGTTGATCGAGTTGACGACGGTGATCGGTGCGTGGTCCCCGAGGTCGCGGACGATGTCGAGGGCGACGTCGAAGTTGCCCCGGATCTGCAGCACTTTGGCGCCATGGATCAGCGCCTGGGCCAGTTTGCCGAGCGCGATGTACCCCTCGGGGATGAGCACCGCGCACGTCAGCCCGGCCCGGGCCGCATAGGCGGCGGCCGATGCCGACGTGTTGCCCGTCGATGCGCACACCACGGCCTTGGCGCCCTCTTCGACGGCCTTGGAGATGGCCAGGGTCATGCCGCGGTCCTTGAACGAACCCGTCGGGTTGAGGCCCTCGAACTTCAAGAACACCTCTGCACCAATGCGATCCGACAGACGGGGAGCCGGAAGCAACGGCGTGTTGCCTTCCTGCAGGGTGACGACCGGCGTGTCCGCCGACACCGGGAGAAACTCCCGATACTCCTCGATCAGCCCACGCCAGCCGGCCGCACCCATGCCTCGCTACTCCTGACCCACGACGCGCAGCAGTGTGCCGACGCGGTCGACAGCGTCGAGGTCGCGCAGGTCGGCCAGGGTCGCCTGGATGGCCTTTTCCGGCACCTTGTGGGTGATGAGGATCAGCCGGGCCTCATCGCCCAGGCCCTCCTGCTCCATCGACACGATCGACACGTCGTGGTCAGCCATGACGCCGAAGACGTCGCGGGCGACGCCGGGCCGGTCGGCCACCTCGAGGCTCAGGTAGTACTGCGAGCAGATCTCGTCGACGGGATGGATGACGGCCCGTTCCATCGGGGTCGTGCGGCCGGCTCCGCCGGACCGGAGGTTGTGGGACGCATCGATGAGATCGCCGAGGACGGCACTGGCCGTCGGCATGCCACCGGCGCCCCGTCCATAGAGCATGAGCTCGCCCACGGCGTCACCCTCGATGAAGACGGCGTTGAAGGACTCGCGAACGGAGGCGAGCGGGTGGGTCGTCGGGAGCATCGTCGGGTGGACGCGGACCGCGATCTCGTCGCCGACCCGCTCGGCGATGGCCAGGAGCTTCACCACGTAACCCATGCGACCGGCGAAGGCGATGTCGGCGGCCGTGACTCCGCTGATGCCTTCGCGGTAAACGTCGCCGGCGACGACCCGCGCCCCGAAGGCGATGCTGGCGAGGATGGCGGCCTTGGCCCCGGCGTCGAAGCCCTCGACATCGGCCGTCGGGTCACGCTCGGCGAAGCCGAGGCTCTGGGCCTCGGCCAAGGCATCGCTGTAGGTCGCCCCGGCCTCGGTCATGCGGGTGAGGATGTAGTTGGTCGTGCCGTTGACGATGCCCATCAGGCGCGTGATCCGCTCGCCCGCCAACGACTCCCGCAACGGACGGATGAGCGGGATACCACCGCCGACCGAAGCCTCGAACAGGAGGTCGACGCCCGCCGTGGCCGCCGCCTCGAAGAGCTCGGCGCCCACGTTGGCCAACAACTCCTTGTTGGCGGTCACCACCGGCTTGCCCGCCTTCAGAGCCTCCAGGATGAGGCTACGCGCCGGCTCGATTCCACCGATCACCTCGACGACCACGTCGACCTCGGGATCGACCACGACTGACGCGGCGTCGTTGGTGAGGATGGCGTCGGGGACCGGGTAGCCCCGCTCCTTGGCCGTGCTGCGGACGGCCACGCGCGTGAGCTCGAGACGGATCCCCGTGCTGGTGGCGATGCCGTCAGCGCGCTCGAGGAGCAGCTCGGCGAGCGCGGCGCCGACGTTGCCGCATCCGAGAATGCCGACCCGAACCGAGGGGATGCTCACCGGCGTGAGGCTATTCCTTCGGTTCGCTGCGCCCGTCGTCGGTTGTCTGGCTCCGCTCACGTGTCGAGGCGGAGAAGGTCGTCGTAGGTCTCGCGACGGACGACGACCCTGGCGACACCGTCGCGGACGAATACGACTGGCGGGCGCGGCACCTTGTTGTAGTTGGAGGCCATCGAGTGGCCGTAGGCACCGGTGACGGGTGTGGCCAGCAGGTCGCCGACCTCGAGATCGGCGGGGACATGAGCATCTCGGACGATCACGTCGCCCGACTCGCAGTGCTTGCCGACGATGGTCACCCGCCTCCCTCGCTCGGCGTCGGTCGCTCGCGGGAGGAACGCTTCGTAGCCTGATCCGTAGAGGACCGGACGGGGGTTGTCGCTCATCCCTCCGTCGACGGCGACATAGGTGCGGATGCCGGGAAGGTCCTTGATCGTGCCGACGCGGTAGACGGTGAGTGCGGCTGCGGCGACGATCGAACGGCCCGGCTCCGCCGTCAAGCGGGTGTCGGCGGGGATTCCCGCTGCGGCGCAGGCCTCGCGGACGTTGGCCGCCCATTCCATGATCGTTGGCGCCTCCTCACCCACCACATAGGCGACGCCCAGTCCACCGCCGATGCACAGCTCGGGGAGCCCGAGCGGCACGAAGAACGCCGCCAGGACCTCGACCTCCTTCCGGAACGAGTCCAACAGGAAGATCTGGCTGCCGATGTGGGCGTGCACGCCGACCAACTCGAGGCCTGGTAGTCGCCCGATGCGAGACACCGCCTCGCCGGCGGCGCCACTGGCGATGGAGAACCCGAACTTCGAATCCTCCTGTCCGGTCATCACGTACTCGTGGGTGTGGGCCTCCACCCCGGGGGTCACCCTCACCAGCACCTGGAGCTCGACGCCAGCCACGACCAGCGCCTCCAGGCGGTCGATCTCGTCGAAGGAGTCGACGATGATGCGACCAACGCCGGCCTCAGCGGCGAGCGTCAGCTCGGCCGTCGACTTGTTGTTCCCGTGCAGCACGAGTCGCTCCCCCGGCACCCCTGCGGCCAACGCCACGTGGAGCTCGCCACCGGTGGACACGTCGACACACATGCCCTCCTCGTGGGCGAGGGCGGCCATTGCCTTGCAGAGGAACGCCTTCGACGCGTAGGCGACACCCTCACCCCACGCCGACACCGCCTCGCGGCAGCGGGCCCGGAGGTGCTCCTCGTCGTAGACGAACAACGGCGTGCCGTGCGCCTCGACCAGTTCGAGGACGTCGGCGCCGCCGACGGAGAGCCGTCCATCGGACGCGACGTCGCCGGTCATCGGGAGGAGCGACAGCGGGAGCGGACCCATTTGGGGAACCAGTTTGACCTGCCTCTCGTTTGTCTCCGACCATGAATCATGCGAACGCCTCTCGCCATCCTCACGAGCCGGCTGCAGTCGGCGATGGAGTCGGCGCTCGGGGCGGAGTTCCGCGATGCCGACCCCGTGCTCCGGCCCTCGGCCTCCCCGCAGTTCGGGGACTACCAGGCCAACGCCGCGATGGCGCTGGCCAAGAAGCTCGGGCAGAAGCCGCGGGACGTCGCCCAGAAGATCGTCGATGCCCTCGACGTGCTCGACGTGTGCTCGGCCGTCGAGATCGCCGGGCCTGGCTTCATCAACCTGACGGTGCGGAACGAGGCGCTGGGCCAGGCGGCAGGCGAGCTGTTAGCCGACGACCGACTCGGCGTTCCCGTCGTCGAGCGTCGCCAGCGGGTGATCGTCGACTACTCGGCACCCAACGTGGCCAAGGAAATGCACGTCGGGCACCTCCGCTCGACGATCATCGGGGACGCGCTGGCTCGCGTGCTCGGCTTCGCCGGCCACGAGGTCATCCGCCAGAACCACCTGGGCGATTGGGGCACGCCGTTCGGCATGCTCATCGAGCACCTCCTCGACGTGGGCGAGGAGTCCGCCGTCCACGAATTGTCCGTCGGCGATCTCACCTCGTTCTACCAACAGGCGCGAGCCAAGTTCGACGCCGACGACGAGTCGTTCAAGGAACGGGCCCGCCAGCGGGTCGTGCTGCTCCAGGGCGGCGACGAGCAGACCCTCCGCCTGTGGCGACTGCTCTTCGACGCATCGAAGGACTACTTCAACGCCGTGTACGCCCGCCTTCACGTGCTGTTGACCGACGACGACATCGCCGCCGAGAGCTTCTACAACCCCTGGTTGGCCGACGTGGCCGACGAGCTCGAGACCCAGGGGATCGCCCGGATCGACGACGGCGCACTGTGTGCCTTCCCTCCCGGGTTCAAGGGTCGCGAGGGTGCGCCGATGGCCTTGATGATCCGCAAGAGCGACGGGGGGTTCGGCTATCAGGCCACTGACCTGGCGGCGCTGCGCTATCGGACACGCGACCTCGCGGCCAACCGCATCGCCTACGTCGTCGGCGCGCCTCAGGCCCAACACCTCGCCATGGTCCACGAGGTGGGGCGCCAGGCTGGTTGGCTTGGGAACGACCGGAAGGCGGAGCACGTCTCGTTCGGATCGATCCTCGGATCCGACCGCCGGATGTACGCAACCCGGTCGGGCGACTCGGTGAAGCTCAGCGACCTCCTCGACGAGGCCGTCGAACGGGCCGCGGCCAAGGTGCGGGAAGCCAACCCCGATCTGCCGGTCGACGAGCAGGAGGCGGTCGCACAGAAGATCGGCATCGGCGCCGTGAAGTACGCCGACCTGGCCAACGACCGGGCAAAGGATTACGTCTTCGACTGGGACCGGATGCTGGCCTTCGAGGGGAACACGGGGCCGTACCTGCAGTACGCCCACGCCCGCATCCGGTCGATCTTCCGGCGGACGGAGACGGATGGCGCAACGCTAGCGTCAACCGAGATCGTCGTCATCGAACCGGCCGAGCGGGCACTCGTGCTCCAACTCCTCGCGCTGCCCGAAGTCGTGGCGGCTGTGGTCGACACCCTGCAGCCGCACCGGCTGGCCGTGTACGCCTTCGAGTTGGCGCAGGCCTTCACCGCCTTCTACGAACAGTGCCCGGTGATGCGGGCACCCGATGAAGCGACCCGCACCTCGCGGCTCGCGCTCTGCGAGGTCACCGCTCGCACCATCGCCCGCTGCCTCGACCTGCTCGGCATCGAGGCCCCCGACCGCATGTAGCCGGCTTCTTGAGATCGCGGTGCCCCAAAACCGGGCACTGGCGTCTCAGTAATTCCGGTGGCCACCTTCGAGGAGCTCGTTCACGCGCTCGAGCAGCTCGAGGGGATCGAAGGGCTTGGTGAGGTAGTCGTCGGCCCCCATGTCTTTCCCGGCCTTCACGTCGGAGGCCTGGGCTTTGGCCGACAGGAGGATGATGGGGATGTCCTTGGTGGCCGGGTCGCCCTTGAGCGCCTTGGTGACCTCGAGGCCGTCCATCCTCGGCATCATGATGTCGAGGAGCACGATGTCGGGGCGATCGGCCCTGGCCTTCTCCAGGCCTTCGACGCCATCGGTGGCGCACGTGACGTGAAAGCCCTCCATCTCGAAGTTCACCTGGAGGAGCTTCAAGATGACGGGATCGTCGTCGACCAGGAGAACCTTCGCAGCGGGCACGAACGTCATGGTAGGCGTGACCAGCCCCCCGCGGGGTGCGGACTACCATGGCCCGGCCGTCAAGGCAAGCCCTCGTAGCTCAGGGGATAGAGCACCGCCCTCCGGAGGCGGTGGCGTAGGTTCGAATCCTACCGAGGGCGCTCCACAGACATAGAGCAGAGCACCGCACCCCATCGATGGCGGTGGCGCCTCGCGCCGTAGGTTGCTACGAGACGGCGAGGAGGTCGACGACGAAGACGAGGGTCTCGCCGGGACCGATGAGCCCGCCGGCGCCGCGACTCCCGTACGCCAGGCCGGGCGGGATCGTGAGCCGTCGGCGGCCGCCGACGCGCATACCGGCGACGCCTTGGTCCCACCCGGCGATGACCTCACCGGCTCCAAGGCGGAACGAGAAGCTTGCGCGCCGGTCCCAGGAGGCGTCGAACTGCTTGCCGGTCGACCAGGACACGCCGACGTAGTGCACGTCGACGGCCGATCCGCTGGTTGCCTCAGACCCCGTGCCCACCTCGACGTCGACGATCGTCAACTCCTCGGGGGCAGGTCCGCCGGGAACGTCGACCTCGGGCTTCGATGCGGGCATGCCCGCCAAGCTAGGCGCCGTGGGCGGAGTCGCAGAGCTTGGCCTCACCATCGGGAATTCGACCTCCGCCGATGCCCTCGAGGGCGGCGAACGGGCCGCACTTGTGGGCTTGGATCCAGACATGGATCATCGGCGTGGGTACGGGCTTCACGAGCCCGGTTGGGCAGTTGCCGCTGGCATCGGTGAGGCCGGCCACCTTGCCGTCGGCGTTGTAACAGAGGTTCTCGTGCGTGTGCCACTGCATCAGCTTTCCGCCGATGTTGGGCACTTGGTCGAGGGGCAGACCCTTCTCGACCATGTACATCGCAGCCACCAATCGGCGTCCTCCACCGGTCGTGTCGTAGACGAGGGACTCTGGTTGGTCAGGATCGAGGATGGTGGAGTCGCTCATGAACGCCTGGTTCACGAAGTGCTCCACGCCCGTCCGAGCGTCTCCGATCGAACGGAAGCCCGCCGCCTCGGCCACCGCCGGATCCGACCACTGTGGGAGGCGCAGGAGGGTGACGGCGACGAGGTTCTCGGCGGCCGCCTGTTGCTCGGGAGTGACGCCATCGACCCCGCCGAGATCGATGGGCTTCGTCGGGTCGTACGGGACGGGAGCGACCGAAGAGACGGCGTGCGCGACTGGTGCGCCACCCGTGGTCGAGACGCCGTGATGGTCGCCGGCGGCGACGTCGTTCCCCGAGGCGTGGACGTGCGTTCCACCCGTAAACATGCCGAACATCGCCACACCGGTCACGCCGATCGAGGCGATCGTCATCGGACCCCGAAGCAACGACGCGGACCCGGCGACGAGCAGCGCAACAACCGTGACGATGACGGAGCCGGCGGCGAGACCGGCAGCCAAGCCGTCGGCCACCTGGATCGATTCGGCGGCATCGAGGCCATCGATGAAAGGGATGCCGGAGGTCTTGGCCAACGCCCATCCGCCGATGGCGGCGAGGTTGACGAGCAGGCCGAGCAACACGACCGAGCGGCCACGCCGCACGAGGGCCAGACCGCCCCATCCCAGTTGCAGGGTCGCGAGCAACATGAAGGTAACGGCGGCGGGCCGATGCTCGGCATGGAAGCCGATGGCCCCGGCATGGATCGCGCCGGCACCGAGCGAAGCGATACCGGCCACACCGACCCAGCCCGTGGCGGACACGACGGTCCGCCCAACAGCCACCGTCGGCGCGGTCATCGGTCGATCCGCTACGAGTGCCATGTGTCTCCTCTCGGCGGCTCGACGCCACCTGCGTCGACCCACAGACCCGCCGACGCGCGGTCATCCTCTCATTCGGCAGGGTGACGGCGCATCGGAGATCTCTCGAGGCGGCAGGATCAAGCCTCGGCGAGGATTGCCTCGATCTCGAGCAGCACCTGGATCTTGTCGCCGATCACGGCACCGCCGCCGTCCATGGGCAGGTCGATGGTCACGCCGAAGTCTCGGCGGTTGATCTGGGTCGAGGCGGTGAAACCGGCGCGGGTGCCGCCGTAGGGGTCCTTGGTGAAGCCGTTGACTTCGAGGGCGAGTTCGACCGGCTTGGTCACGCCCCGGAGCGTCAGGTCGCCGGTCACGACGAAGTCACTGCCGGCTGCCCGCACGCCCGAAGAGCGGAAGGTCAGGCTGGCGTTGTTGGCCACCTCGAAGAAGTCGGCCGAGCGGATGTGGTCGTCGCGCTGCGCGTTGCCGGTGTCAATGGTGGCGAGGTCGATATCGGCGGTCACCTGCGACTCGATCGGATCGTTGGCCAGCACGATGGTGCCAGCGACGCCGTGGAACTTGCCCCGCACCTTCGAGACCATCATGTGGCGCACGGTGAAGGAGACGTCGGAGTGGACCGGATCGATCGTCCACGTGCCGGCGAGGTACCCAGACGGGACGTGCGTGGTGGTCTCCGTGATGCTCATGGCGGTGTGACTCCTATTGGTTGAAGTTTCAAACGAACACCTCCTCCAACTCCGTTGCGCGCAGAACTATTTCCACAACAACGAAATGGTCATTCGCCTACGCCCTCACCTGAACTGCGGCGGCCGTTTCTCGCGGAAGGCGGCAACGGCTTCGCGATGGTCGCCGGAGTCGAAACACGCGTCTTCGAGGGCCAACGACAGGGGCAGGACCGAGGCCGAGATCGAACGCATCCACGCGTTGATGGCCATCTTCGAGGCACTGATGGCCTGGGCGGGACCGGCCGCCAGACGAGAGGCGATGCCGATGGCATGGTCGAGGAGTTCTTCGTCGTCGACGACCACGTGGACCAAGCCGATGCGATCGGCCTCCTCAGCCGTCACCCGGTCGCCGGTCATCAGCAGATACTTGGCCCGGTTCACCCCGACGAGCAGCGGCCAGATCAGCTGGCCGCCGTCGCCGGCACCGACGCCCATGGTCACGTGCGTGTCGGCGAAGACCGCTGATCGGCCCGCCACCACGACGTCGGCGAGCAGGGCGACGGTTGCGCCCAGACCCATGGCATAGCCGTTGACGGCGGCGATCACCGGTTTGCGGCACTCGAGGAGGTGGTCGACGATGCGACGTCCCTCTTCCACGAGGGGGACGCCCCGACTCCCGAGCGGCACGGCATCAGGGGAGAAGTCGCCGCCGGCGCAAAACGCGCGACCGGCCCCCGTCACCACCAGCGCGCGCACCCGTTCATCGGCATCGGCGTCGCGCCACAGAGTCGAGAGCTCGTGGTGCAGGACACCGTCGACGGCATTCAGCTTCCCCGGCCGTTGCAGCGTGGCGATCGTCACCCCGTCCGGGCGGTGATCGAAGGCGATGGTCTCGTAGCGGGAGGCGTCCAACATGGCGCCGACGCTAACGACGTCACCTCGATCGCAGCGCCTCGACCACCTGGGCGATGCCGGCATCCTTGCGGAGGAACGCAACGTCGCCGATGGCCGCCAGCCGTGCCCGAGCCGACGACGGGTCGCCCGCCGAGAAGACGACGATCCGGGCCGTCGGGCAGCGCTCCTGCAACAACGGCAGTGCCTCGAAGCCGTCCATCACCGGCATCGCCAGGTCGAGAAGGATCGCGTCCGGGCAGCCGGCCTCGAGGGCCCGGATGGCTTCCTCGCCGTCGCACGCCTCGCCGACGACGGAGAAGCCGCCGTTGGTCTCGAGACCGATACGTACGAGAAGCCGGATGTCGGCATTGTCGTCGACGAGCAGCACCCGCCGGAGGCCGCCCTCCGGTAGGTACACGCGCACTCCGACGTGGTCGAAGTCCGGCACGACCTCCTCGAACTTCGGGGCGAACCCCTCGGCGTCGTCGGCCATGGCCAATGCCGCGGCCATACCTTTCGCAAGGGCGTCGAAGAACGCCTCTCCGTCGGGATCGGCGGGCAGGAAACCCATCCCTTCGGCGTCGCGTGCGAACGTGACGAGGCGGGCCCAGTGCGCCGCCAGGTGGCGCAGGACGACGACATCGATCTCACCTTCCCAGGCGAAGACCTCGGCGTCCATGCCCTTGCTCCAGAGGTCCAGATACTGGTCGAAGGCGACGAGCACGTCGTCGGGAACGCCGAGATCGGGTCGCGATCGGGCGGTCTCCATCGTTCGCCGGGCCGCTACGAGCCAGACCCGCGCCGATGTTCCGGCCACCGGGCCGACGGAGACGGAGACGAGCGGCACGCCTCTCTATCGGCCGAGAGACGGCCATCCTTCGCGAATCGGTCCAGAGCCCGAAGTAGACAGTCGGGCCATGAGTGACACGCCTTCGCCTTTCGCCGCCGACGTCTCCGCCAACCCGATCGACGGGTCCGAAGACGAGTGGTCGGTCACGCTGGCCGAACGCTGGAACGTGGGACGCAACCAGAACGGGGGCGTCTTGATGGCCACGACCTCAGGATTGCTCGCTCAGACCGTCGGCCAACCTGACCCGTTCGCCGTCAGCGGTCACTTCCTCGGCGCGGCCACGGCCGGACCGGCGACCGTGCGAACCTCGGTGGTGAAGCCGGGGCGCACGTACGCCACGGCAATGGGCGGGCTGTGGCAGGACGAACGCGAACGCGTGAGGGTCCTGGGGTCCTACGGGGATCTCACGACGAGGACGACCGAGAGCGAGCCGCCGGTCGTGGCGGTCGCACCCCACGTTCCCGCGCCGGAGCGCTGTGAGGACCTGTTCGAGATCCTCGCGGCGACGGTCGGCGAGCGCTCGCTGACGAAGTCGCTCCGCAACTTCGAGATCCGCGTCGATCCCTCCGGTGGCTGGGGGCCGGCGGCGGACGCAGCGCAGCCCCGGCTCTCGGGTTGGGTGCGGTTCCGCGACGAGGACACCGTCACGCCGACGATGTTGCTGGCGCTGGCCGACGGCTTCCCACCGTCGATCCTCGGGCACGTCACCATCGGGTGGCTCCCGACGGTCGAGCTCACGGTGCACGTCTTCGCCGCGCCCCCCGTCGACGAACCGTGGCTGCGGGTCGAGCTCCACACCCGGAGCATCGTCGGCGGGCTCCTCGACGAGGACGGCGAGCTCTGGGATTCGACCGGAAGGCTCGTCGCGCGATTTCGCCAGCTGGCCATGCTGATCCCGACCGAGGCCTGACGGAGCGGCGCCGGACAAGGCTCCGGTGCCATTGTTTCCGGTATGCCCTATGTCGAAGGCCGCACGGTGCACGATGCCGACTCGCACATCTTCGAGCCGCCCGGCTACGCCGAGACGTATGCCGACCCGCAGTTCCGTGACGCGCTGCGGTCGGCTCTGAAATCCGACGATCGCCCGGCCTTCATCGACAAGGCGATCGCCAAGCAGGACGATCCGGAGTTCCGGGCCAAGGACGCCGAGGAGCTCATGCTCCGAAAGAACCACATCGCCCTCGGGGCCATCCGCAGTAGCGACCGGCCCCGCGCCCTCGACCTGCTCGGGTTCGCCAGCCAACTGGTGTTCACGACGACCTACCTGAGCGCCCTCCGTTCGTTCGACCGCGGCGCCGACGTCGACCTGTCCTATGCACTGGCGACCGGACACAACCGGGGCATGGTCGACTTCTGCAGCGTCGATCGTCGCCTGCTGCCGGTCTGCTACGTGCCCTTCACCGACATCGATCGCGCTGCGGTCTGCGCGCGCGAAGCCATCGAACTCGGTGCAGCCGCGCTCATGATCGCGTCACATCCACCGAATGAGCACTCCCAGAGCCACGTCGGCTTCGACCGGGTATGGGCCCAAGCGGCCGAGGCCGGCGTCCCCATCGTGTTCCACGTCGGCGGCGAGCGACCGATGGAGCCCGTCTACAAGAAGAACGGCCTGCCTCCGGTGCCTGACTTCCACGGCGGTGACGCCAACTTCACCTCGGTGTCGTACATGGCCATCCCTTACGCACCCATGCAGACCCTGGCCACGATGATCATCGACGGCGTCCTCGAGCGCTTTCCTGCGCTCCGCATCGGACTCATCGAGCTCGGCGCCAGTTGGGTGCCCGGCTGGATGCGGTCGATGGACTCAGCCGCCGAAGCCTTTCGC
>JBKJKM010000069.1:0-2589 GCA_046597375.1 Acidimicrobiales bacterium
CGTAGCTCGTCGGCGGCCCCGGCGAACTCCGAGAGCACGAGCGCGCCGTCGTCGTCGTGCCGACAGGCGACGTACTCCTTGGCGACCAGGTTCATGCCGTCGCGGTAGGGAGTCACCACCATCACGTCGGCGGCCCGGTACAGCGCGGCCATCTCCTCGCGCGGGTAGGAGGAGTGCATGTAGGCGATGGCGGGGCGACCGATCCGGCCGAGGTCGCCGTTGATCCGGCCGACCAGCCGGTCGATGTCGTCGCGCAGGATGCGGTACTGCTCGACCCTCTCCCGCGACGGCGTCGCGACCTGGACGAAGACGGCGTCCTCAACATCGAAGTGCCCGTCGTCGATCAGCTCGCTGTAGGCGCGCAGCCGGGCGTGGATGCCCTTGGTGTAGTCGAGCCGGTCGATGCCGAGGAAGATCTTGCGGGGGCTGCCCAGGGCCTTGCGGATCTCCGCTGCCCGCGCGACGACGCGCTCGGACCGGGCGAGCTCCTCGAACGCGGCGGTGTCGATGGAGATCGGGAACGCCGCGGCCCGGACCGTGCGGCCGTCGGGCAGGTAGACGAGGTCGCGGTGGGTCTTGTGGCCGACCCGCTGGCGGACGAGGCGGATGAAGTTCTGTGCCCCACCGGCCATCTGGAAGCCGACCAGGTCGGCGCCGAGCAGGCCCTCGAGAATCTGTCGCCGCCACGGCAGCTGGCTGAAGAGCTCGGCCGGAGGGAAGGGGATGTGGAGGTAGAAGCCGATGCGCAGGTCGGGGCGCAGCTCGCGCAGCATCTGCGGGACGAGCTGGAGCTGGTAGTCCTGCACCCACACGGTGGCGTTCTCCGACGCGATCTCGGCCGCCCGCTCGGCGAAGCGTTGGTTGACCGTGACGTAGGACTCCCACCACTCACGGTGGAACTCCGGCTTGGCGACGAGGTCGTGGTAGAGCGGCCAGAGGGTGCCGTTGGAGAAGCCCTCGTAGAACTCCTCGACCTCGTCCTCCGTCAGGTGGATCGGCACGAGCTGGAGGCCGTCCTCGACGAACGGCTCGAGCTCGAGGTCGTCGGTGGAGCCCGGCCAGCCGATCCAGGCGCCGTCGTTGGCGCGCATGACGGGCTCGAGCGCGGAGACGAGGCCGCCGGGGGAGCGGCGCCAGCCCGCGGTGCCGTCCGGGAGGGTGACCCGGTCCACCGGGAGCCGGTTTGCGACGATCACGAGGTCGGCCAAGCCTGGTGTGGTCACGCGTGCACCCTACCGGCCGCGACCGCCGTACCCCGCGCCACGTGGTTCTTCCAACGCGACTCGCCGAGAGCGAATGACATCGGTGTTGTTCGTCGCCTACAGTGGCCCCCACAGGGACGCCGATCAGGGAGACCAAGTCATGGACGCCGCGAACGCATATGTCGCACACGAGGGTGAGGACACCCCCGGGCTGAGCCAGCGCGACCGCGACATCCTCGAGTTCGAGCGCCACTGGTGGAAGTTCGCCGGGGCCAAGGAGCAGGCCGTCCGCGAGAAGTTCGACATGGGCTCGACGCGCTACTACCAGGTGCTCAACGCGCTCATCGACCGTCCCGAGGCCCTCGAGGCCGACCCGCTGCTGGTGCGCCGCCTCCGCCGACTGCGCGCCTCCAGGCAGCGTCAGCGCTCCGCGCGCCGCCTCGGTTTCGAAGTCTGACTCAGCTCATCAACGACTGGCCCGATTCTTTGTTTCGCCTACCTTCCCCCAGTGAGGCACCCATGAAGTCTTCTCGCACCCGATCCCGCAACCAACGCGGCGTCGCCTTCCCGTCGCCCTTGGTGATGCTGAGCATCATCGCGATCGCGATGGCCGGATTCGCCTTCGTCGCCACCCGCGACGCCGGCCCGGTCGAACGCAAGGTCACCACGGCCGCCGCGATCCAGAGCGAGACGGCCGAGCCCGCTCCGGTGGTGCCGACGAAGACCGCCAAGCCCAAGCCCGTGATCAAGCGCGGCGAGGTCTACGTCGAGGTCTTCAACAACTCCGGCATCAAGGGGCTGGCTGCGACCACCGCGGCCAAGGCCACCCAGATCGGCTGGCAGGTCGTCGGCGAGGACAACTGGGTCGGCTCCATCCCCGCCTCCACCGTCTACTTCCCCGCGCGGCTCAAGGCCGAGGCCAAGCAGCTCTCCCTCGACCTCGGGATCGGGCGCACGGCACCGGCTGTTGAACCCATGAAGATGGACCGGCTGACGATCATCCTCACGCCTGACGCGGCCTGATTCCCGGTTTCGTGACGGCGCTGGGGCGCCTCCTCAACCACCGACAACGTCCACGTGGTTGGCTTTCCGCATGGAGTTCACCTCCGCAACAGCCAGGCAGCGCTACGACGCGATCGTCGCGCGCGCCGATGAGATCGTCGTCGGACTCGACTTCGACGGCGTGCTCTCGCCGATCGTCGAGGACCCGGCGCAGGCGCACATCCACCCCGACGCCCCGCAGGCACTGGTCGACCTGAGCGACGTGGTGCGAGCCGTCGCCGTCGTCACGGGCCGCCCGGCGCGCCAGGTGCTGGCCCTCGGCGGGCTCGACGAGGTCGGCGACGCGATCGGGGACCACGGCAAGGAGCTCTTCGTCTTCGGGCAG
>JBKJKM010000077.1:0-8378 GCA_046597375.1 Acidimicrobiales bacterium
CGGGCCGTGGTGGCGCGCTTGGCCGGAGCCTTCTTCGCCGCCGTCGACCGCTTGGCCGGAGCCTTCCTCGCCGTCGACTTCCGGGCCGGGGCCTTCTTGGCGGCAGTGGACTTCTTGGCCGGCGCCTTCTTGGCCGGCGCCTTCTTGGCGGTCGAGGACTTCCTCGCCGTTGTTGCCTTCTTTGCCGTGGCCTTCTTGGCCGTCGCCTTTCGGGCGGACGGCGCGGCCTTCTTGGCTGCAGGACTCATGGGTGGCGTGTGGCCTTTCGCTCGCTACTTCTTCTTGGTGGACGTGGCGGCCTTCTTGGAGGCCGGTGCTTTTGTTGTCGCCGACTTCTTCGAAGGTGCTGCCTTCTTCGCGCCGCCCTTGGTGTTGAGGGTGGACTTGAAGGCGGCACCGGGAGCGAAACCGACGCTCTTCGATGCCGCGATCTTGACGGGTGCGCCGGTCTGCGGGTTGCGGCCGATGCGTGCGCTGCGCGACCGCGGAGTGAAACTTCCGAAGCCGAGGATGGCGACGCGGTCGCCGCCTTTCACCGCGTCCATCACCGCATCGACGAAGGCGCTCAGCGCGCCTTCCGACTGACGCTTGTCGAGGCCCGACCGTTGTGCGATCGAATCGACGAGTTCACCTTTGTTCACCGCCACCTCCTTGCGTGTTGGGGAAGTTGAAGAAGTTGTTGCAATGAAAGAGGTTTTGCACCCTGAGGTCAAGCACTCTCCCTGTCGCGCGCAAGCCAAAACCCTTGTGGCGCAAGGCTTCCGTGCTGTGGCTGGCCCTGAAACCCTTCCACTGCAAGGGTTTCAGACATGAGCGAGTTGGCCGAAGGTCGATACGACGTCTTGGTGGTCGACGCAGAAACGATCGACGAAACGACGATGCGCATCGAACTTCCCGGTGATGTCCGGCGATGCGAAGGGCGAGATGTTGGCGTTGCGCGGACCGCACCTCGCGTCGCGTCGCGTCGCGTCGCGTCGCGTCGCGTGAGTGACGTACGCGACCGACGCGTCCGATCAACAACGTCAACGCGGCGGCGACGAGGAACGACGCCAAGGAGGCACTCGTCCATGAGGGCGGAGAAAAGCCGAGGTCGTCCTGGCGCGCCATCCAGAAGATCCGCCATGACGACACCAAGCCCGGATTGATGAGCTGGTAGGTGACGAAGCCGGCGAGCCATGGCACGAACATCAGCCATCGCGTGGGCGAGTTGTCGGTCACATCCCACGAACCGCGTCGCAGCACGTAGTAATCGACGACGAAGGACGCGAAGAGAGGCACGAACACCGAGCCGAGGAGCAGGAGGAAGCTCTCGTAGGCGACGTAGTCGTCGAAGATCAGCGCGAGGACGGTCGCCACGACACCGACCGCCACGGCGGCGACTCGTCGGTCGAGTCGGGGGGCGATGTTCTGGGCCGAGACGACGGTGGAATACACGTTGGCGAAGACCTCGTCGACCTCATCGACCACCAGGACGAGCAATGCAATGGTGCCTGCCGGCAACGCAAGGAGCGAGGCGATCACGTCATCGCCGGCCACATCACCCGCCGTCGCCAGGACGCCGAGGAGGAAGAAAGCGATCGTGGCGGCGCCATAACCGAGCGCGGCGCCGCCGAATGCTGCGCGGGTACTTTTCGAATGTCGCGAGTAGTCGGCGGCCAGCGGCAACCACGAGATGGGGAGAGCGATCACGATGTCCGTGGCCTTCCAGAATCCCGTCCACGACCCCTCGCCGAACGCTGGTAACGGTCGGCGAAGCACCTGCACGAAGAGGTAGACCGTCGACGCCAGCACGACCCACACGGCAACCCGCTTCAGATAGCCACGAACGACGCCGAGCGGCCGCGTGGCCATGAAGGTGGCCGCCGCCCCGGTGACCAACACCGCGA
The DNA here is from genome assembly GCA_046597375.1 of Acidimicrobiales bacterium. Classification (GTDB taxonomy): domain Bacteria; phylum Actinomycetota; class Acidimicrobiia; order Acidimicrobiales; family CADCTF01; genus DATLED01. Next base: position 1,887 of record JBKJKM010000077.1, read on the forward strand.
CCCATCGAAAACTGGGGTCGGTCAAGCGGCCGGCGGCAATGGCGATCACCATGATCTCAACGGTGGCCCACCCGAGATTCTGGGCGACGTTCGCACCCGTCGGGAGCCACGACCCTCGGCGCCCCAGCGACCCGCGAAGAAGCACCATGGCCGGCGCACCCGTCTCGGCGCCGGCGCGCGCGCCGAGCCCGAGGAGCAGATTTCCGAGCACCGCACCCACGACGATGGCGGCCACGGCGGCGGCGAGCGAGAGCGGCGGTAACGACGGATCGGGCGACAGCACGAAGGTGCCCGCTACCACCAAGAGCAGCGAGATGCCGAGGTTGCCCCACAGCACGGTCTGGTCGAGGAAGCCCAGGGGGCGGGGCGGTGGCGCCTCTTCGAGGGTGCGCGGCACCTCGTCGACCTCGTGTACGGACATCGCGTCAGCTCCCTTCGCCGGCATGACCCGGATCAGGTTCGGCGGGTCGGGCGCACGGCCCCTCTCAGCCCCGACGCAGGGCTCCCCGGTGAACGCCCGCACCGTACCCCACCCGCCTTCACTTCGGACTCCACCTCGCTCTGACGAGGACAACTGCGAGTTGGACGTCGGGCCTCAGGCCGGCAGGCCGTGCCTCCCGGCGCCGGCGGCAAAGCGGGCGGCGCCCGCTTGTGTCTCGCCCGAGCGGATCGTCTCGAGGCCGAGCTCGGTCTCGCGCACGAGGGCGTCGTCGAACGAGAGGTCCCACTGTTCGATCGACGAACGCCGATCGCGACGTAAGCAGCCCTGCGGCAACGCCGCCAGCTCGTGCGCCATGGCGACGGCGGCGGCAAGCGCCCCGCCTCTTGCGCTCAGGCGGTTCACGAGGCCCATGACGACAGCCTCGTCGCCGGACACCCCTCGGCCCGTGAGGATGAGATCCATCGCCCGGCTGTGGCCGATGAGGCGGGGCAGTCGGATCGTCCCGCCGTCGACGAGCGGCACACCCCAGCGGCGGCAGTACACGCCGAAGACGGCATCGTCAGCGGCGACCCGGAGATCGCACCACACCGCCAACTCGAGCCCACCGGCGACGGCGTGCCCTTCCACGGCGGCGATCACCGGTTTGTCGAGGACCAGGCGGGTCGGTCCCATCGGTCCATCACCATCGAGGCGCACCTTGTTGCCCTGGCCCGTGGCCACGGCCTTCAGGTCAGCTCCTGCGCAAAACGTTCCACCGGCGCCGGTGAGGACGGCCACGGCGAGATCGGCGTCGGCGTCGAATTGGCGGAACGCAGCCACCAACTCGGCCGCCGTCGGTCCGTCGACGGCGTTCTTCACCTCGGGACGGTCGATGGTGACGACGAGGACGGGGCCATCGATCTCGGTGCGCACGGTCATGGCGTCATTCTGGCGGGACGCGAACGGCCGAGCGGTAGGCCAACGGAGTCTCACCCCGCTTCGGGGCTGACCGCTTCCTCGCACCACGTCCGCAGCGAGTCGAAGGGGAAGATGCCGGTGCCATGGCCGTCGTTCCAGGCGAAGCTGATACCCCAGTGGCCGACGAGCTCGGCGTTCAGCACCTTGGCCTCGAGAGGTGCGCCTTCCCGCGGCCAGGCGATCTGGCCCGACGAGCGCAGGTCGCGGCACGTCGCGCAGGGGCAGTTGCGGCGGAGGTCGTCGTTGGCGAAGAAACAGACGTGGCCGTCGCCGAAGACGATGGTGAGGCCGGTGTCGCGCTCGACATCGATCTTGTCCGCCCTCGTGGCCTCGCTCATCGACTGCACCCTACGATCTTGCGACGTGGACGAAACGCGGGTGGATCGCTGGCTCTGGGCCATCCGGCTGTACAAAACCCGCTCCCTGGCCACTGATGCTTGTCGAGGCGGACACGTCAAGGTCAACGGCGCTCCTGCCAAGCCATCGACCACCGTGAGGGTCGGCGATCGTATCGATGCGCACGCTCACGATCGTCAACGGATCTTCGAGGTGGCGGAGGTGCTCGACAAGCGGGTCAGCGCACCGCTGGCCGCCGCCGCCGTCATCGACCACAGTCCGCCGCCGCCGGCGCGCGACCTCACGGCACCGCCGGCGGTCCGCGATGCCGCGACAGGCCGTCCGACCAAGCGCGACCGCCGGCAACTCGATCGTCTGCGCAGTCGCTAACCAGTCGTCCGTTCGGCACCGACCACCTGCCACGCCGATCCGGCGAAACGGAGACCGTTGCCCAACAGGCGGGCCAACATCAACAGCGCCAGTGCACCCCACAGGGCGACGAGGGAGCCGTCGAGGAGCAAGACGAGCATCGCCGCCGGGAGGAACACGACGATGCCGCTCACGGCCATCCCCTTGGCCAGGTACCGGAGATCGCCGGCGCCGATGAGGATCCCGTCGAGCACGAACACCACCGCATTGATCGGTTGGAGCACGGCTACCACGAGCAGAACATCGAGCGCGGCCCGCTCGACGGCCGCATCGTCGGTGAAGAGAGGCACGAGCACGGACCGCAACGACAACACCAGCGCCGCGAAAGTGACGCCGGCGACGAGCCCCCACTGCACCATGCGGCGGCCGGCCGCGCGGGCGACGGCCGCCTCACGGGCGCCGAGGTACCGACCGATCAGCGCTTGGCCGGCGATGGCGATGGCGTCGAGCACCAGGGCGAGGAAGCTCCAAAGTTGGAAGGCGATCTGGTGGGCAGCCAGTTCAACCGTGCCGAGGCGACTGGCGACGGCCGTGGCGACGGCCAACGCCGTGAGGAGCGAGCCGGTGCGGATGAAGAGATCACGCCCGACGACGAGCAGGGCGCGGATGCGCCGCCACTCGGGAAGGATGCGGACACCTGCGGCGCGGATGTTTCGCACCAGGATGCCGCTGTAGACAATCGCCGCCAGCACTTGGGCCACGACCGTCGCCGCCGCCGATGCGGCGATGCCCATGCCCAGTCCGTAAATGAGCACGAGCTCGAGCACCAGGTTCGCGACGTTCGAGCCGACCGCCACCAACAGCGTCCGCTTCGTGTCCTGCAACCCTCTCAGGTAGCCCACCCCGACGAGCGCGACCAGGACGGCCGGCGCGCCGAGCGCGCTGATCCGGAGGTACACGATGGCGTTGGCCTGCACTTCGGCTCCGGCTCCGAAGGCGCGAACGGCGACCGGCGCCAACGACACACCAGCCACGAGCAGCACCACGCTGATGGCGAGGGCAAGCCACACGCCCTGCACGGCCAGGTGGGCGGCCGCCCGTTCGTCCCGGGCGCCGATCAGCCGGGAGACTGCGGCCGTCGTGCCGTAGGCCAGGAAGTTGAAGAGGAAAAAGGCAGTCGTGAGGATGGTCCCGGCTACGGCCAGGCCACCGAGTTGGGGTGTTCCCAGGTGCCCGACCACGGCCGTGTCGACCAGGATGTACAACGGCTCGGCCGCCAGAGCCCCGAGGGCGGGGACGGCCAGACGCAGGATGTCGCGGTCGTGCCCTCGCACGGAGGGAGGAATTTCGTCGGGCAGATCGGGGAGACTACCGAGGCCATGCGGACGTACCGTTTCTACGGATTCACGCCATCCGGAGCCGCCGAGATGGCGCTCGCCCTCAACGAGGACGGGATGCAAGCGATCGTGCACGAACCCGGGGGCAAACCGTTGCCCGGCTGGGTCGTCGAGGCCGACGGCGTCGATCGCAGCGAGGGATTGCTCGAGAGTCTGGCCCAGTTCTTCGGCGGTGCCTACGAAGGGGAGAACCTCTCCGGCGCTTGACTGGCCCTTCGGCATCCCCCCCGGACCGCCGGCCCGTCGGTATCGTCTGACCAGCCCGTGGGGCAGGAGGCGAGATGGACGAGATCGACGACTTCGACCGGCTGGGACGAGCGGTGGCCCGCGTGCTCCGTGACTCTTTCGACACCGCCGCGGCCGCGCGCGCCAGCACCACCAACGTGTTCGAGGCCGAACTCGACGCCGTGATGGCCGAGGTGCGGGCCTTGCCGGCCAAAGTCGAAGCGGACCGCGAGGCCGAGTCGCAGTCGCTCCGCGCCGCCATCGACAAGGCCCGATGTTCGATTGAGGAGTCGCTGGCCTCGGCCCGTACCGAGGCCGATGCCATCCGGGCGCAAGCCATGGCCGACGCCACCATCATCGTCGAGGGAGCCGGCGCCGAAGTCGCTCGGGCCCGCCAACTCGTGGCCGAAGAGCGCGTTCGGCTCGACACCGAGCTCAAAGATCTCCTCCGGGACGTCCGCACGACGATGCAGTCGCTCGAGGGCTCGGCTCGCGCCGACCACGAGGGGCTTCTCGATCGCGCCACGACCGAAGCCCGCATGATTTTGCGCCAGGCCCGCCTGCATCACCGTTCGACGGCCAAAGAAGTCGATCGGATGATCGAAGCGGCCGCCGCCGAGGCCGCAGCACTGCGATCGTCGGCGCTCGCCGACGCCGCCCGCATCGCCGCCCGCGTCCGGAGCGTGGTCGATCTCCGCCAACCGACCCAGCCGGAACAACCGGCCGAGCCCGGCTTGGACGAGTGGCGGCGGGAGGCGCCGGCCTCGGCATCGGGGCCGACGGCTGCACCCGAGAGCACGTCGGTGCCGGTTGCGACGGAGCACCGCAAAGCTCGCCGTCGCAGCGTGCGCCCGCTCGCCAGCTGACGAGCGGGCACTGGTTCAGTTGACTTGGCGGTCGAGTCCCTCCCAGTAGGGCGAACGCAGCTTGAACTTCTGCAACTTGCCGGTGGCCGTACGGGCCAGAGCCTCTCGGAACTCGATCGACGTCGGGCACTTGTAGTGGGCCATGCGACCGCGACAGAACTCCACGAGATCGGCCTCGGTCGCCGACTGCCCATCGCGTAGGACAACCAGCGCCTTCACCGTCTCGCCCCACTTCTCGTGCGGCACGCCGATGACTGCGCACTCGGCCACGGCCGGGTGTTGGAAGAGAGCATCTTCGACCTCGATCGACGACACGTTCTCCCCGCCGGAAATGATGACGTCCTTCTTGCGGTCGGCGATCACGATGTAGGCGCCATCGAGGTAGCCGCCGTCGCCGGTGTGGAAGAACCCGTCCCGGATGGCCTTGGCCGTCTCCTCCGGTTGTTCCCAGTAGCCCTCGAACACGTGGTTGCTGCGGGCGCAGATCTCGCCTTCAGCATCGAGGTCGACCGTGACACCGAGCACCGGTGCGCCGGCTCGGGAGAGGAGCCGTGCCCGTTCGGGAAGATCGAGAGCGTCCCATTCCTGGCGTTCCCGGTTCATCGTGAGCAATGGGGACGTCTCGGTGAGCCCGTAGATCTGTATGAAGTCCCAGCCGAGCTCGGCGATGAACCGCTCGATGGTCTTGGAGGGAGGCGGTGCCCCGGCAACCACCATGCGCACCGTGCCGGCACCCGGCACCTCCTCCCCTCGCGCGCGCCGAGCGGTGGCGGCGTCGAGCACGGCGGCGACGACGGCTGGCGCACCGCACAGCAGAGTGACGCCGTGCTCGGCGATGCGGGCCAAGATGTCCTCGCCGTCGACCTTGCGAAGGACGACCTGCTTCACGCCCATCGACGTCACGGCATAGGGCATCCCCCAACCGTTGCAGTGGAACATGGGCAGGGTGTGCAGATAGACGTCGCGATCGCTCACCCCGGCGTTCCAGCCGAAGGTGGTCGCGTTGAGCCAGGCGTTGCGATGCGTGATCTGGACGCCCTTGGGGCGGGCGGTCGTACCGGACGTGTAATTGATGCTGGCAGTCGCGTCCTCGTCGGGCTCCCATGGGGCTGGCGACGCATCCGCTACGTCAGCGAAGAGCTCGGCGTCGGCCGTGCCGTCGAGCAGGATCCGCTCCTTGGCTGACACACCGGCCAGACTCTCGTCGAGCTCCGGGTCGACGAGCAGCACCGATGCCCCCGAGTGCTCGACGATGTAGGCGACCTCCTCGGCATTGAGCCGGAAGTTGATGGGCACCAGCACGCGGCCGTACCCGCTGACGCCGAAGAAGCAGATGAGAAAGCGCGCGGCATTCGGGCTGACGATGGCGACGCGCTCACCGTGCCCGACGCCCATGCGATCGAGCGTGGCGGCCAGGTTGCGGGCCCGGCGATGGATCTCGGCGTAGGTCAGCGAGCCCAAGTCACCCGGTCGGCCCGGCTCGTCGACGACGGCCACCCGATCGCCGTAGACGGTCGCCGCCCGTTCGAGGAAATCGCCCACCGTCAGCGGAACACGCATGCCTGCACCTCTCGTCGCACTGTGACACTTGCCACCGTCAAGCTACTCGCCGTTTCGCGGCGTTCACCTGGAGGTAGGACGCCTTCGAACCCTCGTACGCGGCGTGTGCCGGCACGGTCCCCTCAGGGGCTCCGCCGGCCCCGCTCCGAAAGGAAACGCCGGGCTCATGACACGCCTGGCGACGGTGGCCGTCCTGGTCATCGCCGCCTTCGCCCCCCTGGGCATCAAGCAGTCGTCGTCGGGGGCATCCGCGCGCCCGGCCGGACGGAGCCGCGCCACTGCCCTCGATCAGGCGCGGTCATCGCTTCCTCTGCCGCGTGCGTTGTCGTCGTCGTCGGTG
>JBKJKM010000121.1:0-18602 GCA_046597375.1 Acidimicrobiales bacterium
ACCGGTAGTTGTGGGAGGCCGACCAGCGCGCAGCAGAGGCCGACCGGTAGTTGTGGGAGGCCGACCGGCGGGCAGCAGAGGCCGACCGGTAGTAGAACTCTGGGCATGACGGGCGTCACGTCGCCGGCGGTGCCCCTGCTCCGGGTGGCCAACCTCGAGGTTGTCTACAGCGACGTGATCCTGGTGCTGCGCGGTGTCAGCCTCGATGTGCCGACCGGCAGCATCGTGGCGCTCCTCGGAGCCAACGGTGCGGGCAAGACGACGTTGCTCCGAGCCCTGTCCGGGCTGTTGCCCTCCCACCGCGGCAAGGTCACCAAGGGATCGATCGACCTCGATGGCCAAGCGATTCAGGAGTTGGAAGCGCCGTCGATCGTGCGTCGCGGCGTCAGCCAGGTGATGGAGGGCCGTCGGATCTTCGCGGAGCTCTCGGTCGACGACAACCTGCGAGCTGGCGGGTTCTCGCGCAAGGACCGCGGGGAGTTGAAGACCTCGTATGACCGGGTGATGGAACTGTTTCCGATCCTCGGCGAGCGGCGGCGCTCGACGGCCGGGTATCTCTCGGGCGGCGAGCAGCAGATGCTGGCGATCGGCCGCGCGCTCATGGCCTCACCACGATTGCTCCTCCTCGACGAGCCGTCGCTTGGGCTGGCCCCCAAGATCGTCGAGCAGATCCGCTCGATCATTCTCGACATCAACGCCCAGGGGACGAGTGTCTTGATCGTCGAGCAGAACGCCATGATGGCGCTGTCGATCGCCGGTCACGGCTTCGTGATGGAGAACGGAAAGGTTGTCCTCGACGGACCGGCCAACGAGCTGATGGAGAACCAGGACGTCCGCGAGTCCTACCTCGGCATGGGGGAGCAGGGCCGCACGTCGTTCCGCGACGTCAAGAGCTACCGTCGCAAGAAGCGATGGTCGGCGTGACTTCGCCCACCACGACGACGGCGCCGTTGCTGCGGGTAGATGCGATCACGCTGCGATTTCGTGGCGTAACGGCGCTCGACGGGGTCACCTTCGACGTGGCTGATGGTGAGCTCTTCGCCGTCATCGGCCCGAATGGCGCCGGCAAGACCTCGATCTTCAACTGCCTGAACCAGGTGTACCGACCGCAGGACGGTTCGATACGTCTCGGCGACATCGAGCTCATCGGGAAGCGCCCTCCCGAGACGGCGCACCTCGGGGTCGCCCGCACGTTCCAGAACGTCGCGTTGTTCTCCAACCTCGACGTGGTCGACAACCTCATGCTCGGTCGCCACCACGTGATGAAGACGGGGTTTGCCCTCGGGGCCCTCTGGAGGGGCCCGGCCCGGCGGGAGGAGATCGCCAACCGGGCGCGGTGCGAGGAGATCATCGACTTCCTCGAGCTGCAGCCCTACCGCCTGTCGCCGGTCGGGGTGCTGCCCTACGGCGTGCAGAAGCGCATCGAGCTGGGCCGAGCGCTGGCGATGGAACCGAAGCTGCTGCTGCTCGACGAGCCGGTCGCCGGCATGAACCTCGAGGAGACCGAGGACATGGCCCGCTACATCCTCGACATCAAGGCCCGCCTCGGCATCGCCATGATCCTCGTCGAGCACGACATGCACATGGTGATGGACATCGCCGATCGGGTCATGGTGCTCGACTTCGGTCGCGTCATCGCCACCGGCCGCCCCGACGAGGTGCAGGCCGATCCCGAGGTCATTCGGGCGTACCTTGGGGAGGCGTCGTGACGGCAACACTGCCGGCACCTGATGCCACGACGACGTCGGGACGCACACTGCCGGCCATCCTTCTCGAGCGGGGCCGTACGCAGGGCGGTGACGTCGCGTTGCGGAAGAAGGCGCTCGGACGGTGGCGCACCTACACGTGGTCGGAGTACGCCGATCGGGCCAGTCGCATCGGGCGGGCGCTCCTCGAACTGGGAATCGAGCCCGGCGATCGGGTGGCGGTGCACAGCGAGAACCGCGTGGCGTGGCTGCTGGCCGACCTCGGGATCCAGGGCATCGGGGCCGTCACCGTCGGGATCTACCCGACGAGTCCGGCGGCTGAGGTCGAGTATCTGCTGTCGCACTCGGAGTCGCGCATCGTCATCGTCGAGGATCAGGAGCAGCTCGACAAGACCCTCGCCGTGCGCGAGCGGCTCCCGCGACTCGAGAAGATCGTGCTGATCGACACCAGCGGACTGCGGGGGTTCACCGATCCGATGGTGGTCACGCTCGCCGACCTGGAGTTGCTCGGCGAGCAACGGCCGGTTGAGGAATTCAGCCGGCGCGTCGCCGCTCTCGACGAGTCCGACGTGGCCGTCATCGTGTATACGTCGGGCACCACGGGTCCACCCAAGGGCGCCATGCTCACTCACGACAACCTGCAGGCGGCGGCCCGCGCCAGCGCCCGCGCCTTCGGCGTGCAAGCCGGCGACGAGGTGGTCTCCTATCTCCCCCTGTGCCACATCGCCGAGCGCCTCGTCTCGGTGATCAACGCTGTGGCACTGGGCTACACGGTCAACTTTCCGGAGAGTCCGAACACGGTGCCGCAGGACCTGGCCGAGATCCAGCCGACCTTCTTCCTCGGGGTGCCTCGCGTCTGGGAGAAGTTCCTCGCCGGCGTCGAGATTCGCATGGAGGACGCGTCGGCGTTGAAGCGGGCCAACTACCGGTTCTGGATGACGCGGGGTCGGGCCATGTCGGCCAAGCGTCTTCGGGGTGGTTCTTCCGGCGGCATCGTCTACTTCCTCGGCTGGTTGCTGCTCTACCGCAGCGTGCGGAGGAAGCTGGGCCTCGGGCGGGTGCGCGAGGCGATCTCCGGCGCCGCGCCGATCGCCCCGCAGGTGCTCGAGTGGTTCTGGACCATTGGGGTGCCGGTGCGTGAGGGCTACGGCCAGACCGAGGGCACGGCCATCGGCACCCTCAACCCGCACGGTGACGTGCGCATCGGAACGGTGGGACGGCCGCTCACTGGCACCGAACTGCGGATCGCCGAGGACGGCGAGATCCTGTTGCGTTCGGCCGGCGTCTTTGCCGGTTACCTCAACAACGACGACGCCACCCGCGAGACGGTCGATGACGATGGGTGGCTCCACACCGGCGATGTCGGCACCCTTGATGCCGATGGGTACCTCTCGATCACCGATCGCAAGAAGGACATCATCATCACGGCCGGCGGCAAGAACATCTCTCCGGCGGAGATCGAGAACCGGCTCAAGGTCTCGCCCTATATCAAGGAGGCCATCGTCATCGGAGACCGTCGCAAGTATCTGTCGGCTCTCATTGGCATCGAGCTCGACACCGTCGGCAACTGGGCCGGGAAGAACGGTGTGCCCTTCACCACTTACGGCGACCTTGCGGCCAAGCCCGAGATCTTCGCGCTCGTGCAAGCCGCGGTCAACGAGGTCAACCGTGATCTGGCCCAAGTGGAGACCATCAAGCGGTTCACGCTCCTGGAACGGGAGCTGGATCAGGAGGAGGGGGAGCTGACGGCCACGCAGAAGGTGAAGCGGGCCGCCGTCGCCGGCGAGTTCTCGGCCGAGATCGAGGCGATGTACACGTGAGCGACTTCCTACAGTTCCTGGTGGCCGGGGTGGCCGTCGGCACGCTGTACGCGCTCGTCGCCTTGGGGTTCGTGATCATCTACAAGGCGACCGGCATCATCAACTTCGCACAGGGTGCACTGGCGTTGGTGGGCGCGTACCTCACCTACAACGCGTCGCAGACGTGGGGCCTGCCGTTCTACGTCGCCGTTCTCATTGCCGTGGTGGCGTGTGGCGTGCTCGGCCTACTCGTCGAGCGGCTGATCCTGTCGCGCATGGTCGGCCAGCCCGTGTTCGCCGTGATCATGATCACCATCGGGTTGTCGATCGTGATCGACCAGGTCGTGATCATGATCTGGGGCGGGGGCACGCTGGCCCTCGACGACCCATGGCAGTTGTCCACGTTCGACGTCGGCAGTGTGACGATCGCCGAGAGCGACTTGGCCCGCATCGTGGTGGCCGCCGTCCTGCTGGCGGCCTTCTTCGCCTTCTTCAAGTTCTCGGTCCTCGGCGTGGCCATGCGGGCGACCGCATCCGACCAGGAGGCGGCCTTGGCCCAAGGCATCAGCGTGCGGCGCATCGTCGGGGTCACCTGGGCGGTGGCAGCCGCCATCGCCACCATGGCGGGCGTGCTGCTGGCTTCGGGAGGGCGAGGCGTCGAGCCGTCACTCGGGATCATCGCCCTCGTCGCGTTTCCCGCTGTCATCCTCGGCGGGCTCGATTCGCCGGGCGGCGCCGTGATCGGCGGCGTCATCATCGGAATCGTGGAGGTGATGACCTCGGGGTACAGCGACCGGCTTCCCGAGTTCCTGGGCGCCAACTTCCAGCGGGTCACGCCCTACGTCGTGCTCGTGTTGATCCTGCTCATCCGTCCCTACGGTCTCTTCGGGACCAAGGAGGTGCAGCGGGTCTGATGGCCTCGATTCTGCAACGGTTACGGCGACCGCCACTCACGACCGAGTACGGCCACGAGCTGCGGCTCATGGGCACACCGGCCAAGCGCCTCGGCATGTTGGGCCTCGCTGTCGTGTTCCTCGGCGCGCCCCTCTACCTGACCGACTTCCCGCTCTCGGTGCTCAACGTCGCGGGGATCTTCGTGATCGGCACGATCGGTCTGAACCTGCTCACCGGCTACACCGGCCAGGTCAGCCTCGGACACGCCTTCTTCATGGGCATCGGGGCCTATGTGTGGGCCCACTTCGGCGGCGAGCAGGGGATGTCGATCCTGGTGTGGTTGCCACTGGCGGCCGTCATCGGCGGCGCCGTTGGCGCCCTCGTCGGGCCGTTCGCCCTGCGGTTGCGTGGCAACTACCTGGCCATCGTCTCGCTTGGGCTGGTCTTCATCGGCATCCACATCTGGAAGAACTTCGAATCGGTCACCGGCGGCGGCATCGGCTTCAGCGGCGAGGATCGCGGTGCCTATCTCGGCCCGCTCAACTTCGAGAAGCTCGAGCTGGGCGGGCAGACCTTTACCGTCGACCAGTCGTACTTCTGGTTGGTCTGGGCGGTCGTCGCGCTTATGGCGCTGCTGGCCAAGAACATCGTGCGCAGCCGACCGGGTCGCGCCATGCAGGCGATCCGCGATCGAGACGTGGCGGCCGCCGTCGTCGGCGTGAACCTGGCGCGCTACAAGGTCGGTGCGTTCGTGTTGTCGAGCGCTTATGCCGCCGTCGCCGGGGCGCTGTACGGGTCGTACTTCAACTTCGTGAACCCGGAGTACTGGAACCTGTTCCTCTCCATCCAGTTCATCGCCATGGTGATCGTCGGGGGGGTTGGCACCATCTTCGGATCCATCCTCGGTGGCATCTTCGTCGGTAGCGTCCCCAGTCTCATCTCCAACTACGGGGATGCCATCCCGCTCATCGACCGGCTCGGCATCAGCGTGCCCGAGTTCAACGCCATTCTCTTCGGGATCGTGATCGTCCTCTTCCTCGTGCTCGAACCGCACGGGTTGGCGGGGATCTGGTTTCGCATCAAGGCCTACTTCCGGGCCTGGCCGTTCTCGTACTGACCATTCCAACGACACAGGGGGACCTGCATGCACGACACCACCCGATCCAACCGGCGCTTCCTCGCCGCCCTGCTCACCTTGCTCCTTCTGGCGGCGGCCTGCGGCGGCCGTGACGACAGCGAGAGCGACGACTCCGCCGCCGACGACGAGACGACCGAGAGCACGGCGAAGAAGGAACTGGCGGCCGGGCCAGGCTTCGACCTCACCACGATCAAGGTCGGCGCCCTGACGCCGCTGACCGGACCGGTCGCCGCCGTCATCGGTATCCCGTTGACCGAGGGCAACAAGGTCTACCTGGAGAAGGTCAACGCCGCCGGCGGCATCGGCGGCAAGTACAAGCTCGAGCTGCTCGCCGAGGACAACGTCTACAACACCGACAACACGAAGACGAAGTACAAGCAGATCAAAGATCAGGTCGTGATGTTCGCCCAGATCCTTGGCACGCCCCCGACCAGCGCCGTCCTCGTCGACCTCAAGACCGACAAGATCATGGCGTCCCCGGCCTCTCTCGATGCTGCGTGGGTTGCCGAGGAGAACCTCCTCCCCGTCGGCGGCCCCTACCAGGCCCAGATCATCAACGGTCTCGCCTATGCCCTCGGCGAGGGTGGCGCCAAGGACAAGACGGTGTGCGCCTTCGCCGCCGACGACGCGTACGGCGAGGCCGGCCTCCAGGGACTCGACTTCGCCGAGAAGGAGCTGAAGTTCACCAAGGGCGTCGTGACCCGCTACACGACGACCGACACCGACTTCACGGCGCAGGTGACCCAGCTCAAGAACGCCAATTGCGGCATCGTCACGATGACGTCGCTGCCGACCCAGACCAACACCTTCCTCGGCAAGGCGCAGCAGCTCGGCTTCGACCCGCAGTTCTACGTCAACCAGTCGCCCACGTGGGTGTCGGCGTTCGCCGCCAGCCCCCTGTGGCAGAAGAACGTGCTCGTCATGGGCGAGGGCACCACCTGGGGCGACACGGCGGTGCCGGGGATGAAAGAGATGATCGAGGACGTCGCCAAGTTCCGCCCCGACCAGAAGCCGGACAGTTACTTCACCTTCGGCTACGCCCAGATGAAGGCCGTCGTGGCGCTGCTCGAGAAGGCCGTCGAGCTCGGCGACCTCAGCCGTGAAGGGGTCCTCGATGCCAGCGAGAAGCTGGGCACGGTCGAGTTCGGAGGCCTCTTCGGCGACTATGGCTACGGCAAGGTGGCCGATCGCCAGCCACCGAAAGCCAGCACGGTCTACAAGGTCAGTGCCACCGTCCCCGGCGGTCTCGAGGCCGTGAAGAAGAACTTCTTGTCCGATGCCGCCAAGAAGTTCGAGCTGGCGTAGCTAGTCGAGCAGATCTTCTGCGGCTTGGCGCACCTGCCAGTCGCGGTCGGTCAAGGCACGTCGGAGGGCCGTCTCCACGTCCTCGCCCTCGAAAGGGGCGAGGGCGAGGACGGCCCTCCGTCGTATCGCCGGCTTGTCGGTGGTGGCGGCGAGGATGGCTGGCAGCCCGGCCGGGTCGCCCAAGGCTCCGAGGGCGGCCACGGCGGCTTCCCGGGCCAGGGGATCGGCGTGGTCAACGGCGACCTGGCTGAGCCGCAGCACGGTCGGTGGCGGCGCCGCCGACCGTTCTCCGAGCGCCCATGCCGTCGCCTCGACGACCAGTGGGTCCTCATCGGCGAGGAGCGGGATGAGGTCGACGTCCGCCCGATGGCGTGCCTCGGCGGCGGCGCGGCGGCGAACGAGGGGATCGGCGTCGGCGAGGGCGGAGATCAGGGCCTCGGTATCGAGGTCGCCCAGCCGACCGAGGGCGCCGAGCGCCGTGGCTCGCACGGTGGGGGCCGGGTCGGTGAGAAACGCCCGAGCCGCCTCCGCGTCCCGGCGGTGTCCGGCGATTGCGGCTTGGCGTCGACGCTCGGTCACTGCACGGGCAGCCTCAGGGTCGTCGTCCATGATGCCGACCATGGTGGAGGCCCGCTCGCAACATCGCCAGCGGGGATGCGAAACTGGGAGCAGCATGAACGACCCGCGCCGCTACCTCCTGCCGATCGTGGCGGGGTTGTTGCTGACGACCGCCGTCTCCGTCGCGGTCCTCGAGCGGGGCGAGCCGGCGCAGGCCGCCACCGAATCCCCGATCCTGCAGGTGGCGCCGACGACCACGGCTCCCCCCGCCACCACACCTCCGACGACCGAGGCCCCGACGACAACGGCGCCGGAGGCGACGACCACCACTGCGCTGCCGGCACCCGCCCGGACGACCGGGGGCGCGGTCAACCCCCCCCGCAACTCCTACGCTCCGGAGCCAATTCAGGAGATCGGTCGCATCGAAATCCCGAAGATCGGCCTGAACTGGAAGGTGATGCACGGCATCACGCTGCGCAACATCGACCACGGCCCGAGCCACTGGCCCGGGACGCCCCTTCCCGGCGAGCAGAGCAACACGGTCTTCGCCGGGCACCGCACGACCCACGGGGCCCCATTCCGACGGATCCACGAGTTGGTGCCAGGCGACGAGATCTTTTTCTCGATCGCGGGTGTGCGTAGCCGGTACCTGGTGACCGGCCAGGAGATCGTCAGGCCCGATCGTCTTGACATTGTGAATCCGACGCCGACGCCGATCGCCACGCTGTTCGCCTGTCATCCGCCGGGGTCTGCGAAATTCCGCATCGTCGTGCGTGCCGCATTGGCGCAAGCCGAAGCGCCCGCTCCGCTTGAGCCGGTCGAGGCCGACCCGCGGCCGGCTCCCGCCGAGCCGCCGGCCGACGCCTGAGGCGAACTCCCGCTCAAGGGGCGCTCCGTCCGTTCCGATGCTCTGGTGCGGAAAGGAGCAAGGCATGTCGCACATGGTCATCTATAGGTCGGTCGAGGGTTCGCCGGTGTTCCACCAGGTGGAGAGCCTGGAGGACGCCGCGAGGCACGTCGAAACCCTGCGCAACGCTGGGCAAGGCGCCGACGCTCGGATCTTCTCGATGAAGGAGGTCAAGATCGAGGTCAAGACGTACTACCGGGTCGAGGTTGCCTCCGTGGAGGAGAAGCCCGCCCCTGTGGCGCCGGTCCAGGCCGCGGTTGCACCGCCGGCCCCCTCGGCTCCGGCCCCGGTCGCCCCTGTGGCCGAGGTGGCCACCCCCGCACCCGCCCCCGTCGCGGCTGCGGCGTCGGCGCCATCGGCCGCTCCTGCGGCCGTCAAGCCGGAGCCGGCGGTGGCTGCGGCCGCCGCCAACGGCGGACGGTTCGGGCTCTTCGGTAAGGGCTAACCGCCCGCTGCCCGCTGCAGCGCGAACGTAACGGCCAGAACGAACGCACCGATGGCCCCGGCCAGGCCAACCCCCCCCACGACCACAAGGATGAGCAGTCCGACGGCGGATCTGGCCCGGGCGAGAGCGCGGCCAGCCGGTTCTCGGCGGGTCGGTGCGCGGTGGGCCGGTTCCCGGCGGGGCGGTGCCCGGTGGGCCGGCTCCCGACGGATCGGTTCCCGACGGGCCGGGCCCGGTCGCCGCTCCCGCGCCGGAAGGATGTCTTCCGACGGGGTGCCGCGGACGGTGACGACGGGTGCAGGTTCCGTCGCCTCCTCGTTCCTTGTGGGGGTGAAGGTGCCGGTCGGCTCTTCGTCGTCCCACGTCGGCACGAACTCGACCGTGGGCTCGTCCCGGCGATCCGCGTCGGCGCTCACGGTCGCCGGTCGCGACCGCAAGGTGCAGCCGTCATGGCAGGCTGGGCGGACAGGGTGGTGACCACGAGGCGGGACGCGCAGGTGAACACAACGAGTGAGATGGTAGTGCGCAGCCCTCTCGGCTGGCAGCCCGTCGAGCCTCCGCCGCGGCACCGGTTCCTGGCGTTGACGATCGCCCTCGTGCTGGTGTTCGGTGTCGTCGCCGTGGCCTTCAACTTGCCGCTGCCCTACTACGCGCTCGCCCCCGGGTCGGCGCGCGAAGTCGGTCC
This sequence comes from Acidimicrobiales bacterium, assembly GCA_046597375.1. Classification (GTDB taxonomy): domain Bacteria; phylum Actinomycetota; class Acidimicrobiia; order Acidimicrobiales; family CADCTF01; genus DATLED01. Next base: position 9,438 of record JBKJKM010000121.1, read on the forward strand.
GCTCATCGTGGCGACCGACGCCAAGGTGTACGAGGCCGAGGGCGCCGTGCTGCTCACCACCATCAGCCTCCAGCAGGTGCATCCGGTCCAGGCCCTCGTCGGCTGGATCCGCAGCGATGTCGACGTGCTGCCCGAAGAGCAGATTCGGCCACCGGAGACGACCGATCAGGAGTACCGCCAGTTCAACTTCCAGGTGATGGACGAGTCGAAGCAGAACGCCATCGTCGTCGCCCTGCGCAAGCTGGGATACGAGGTGAAGGAGAAGGGCGGCGGCGCGCTGGTGGAGAAGGTGCTCCCGCAGTTCCCGGCTCAGGGCCGCTTGCAGCCCGGCGACGTCATCACCTCGATCGACGGGCAGGCCATCGCCTTGGTCGCCGACGCCATCGCCGCCATCTCGTCGCGTCGACCGGGCGAGGTCCTGCGGATGCAGGTTTCCCAGCCCGACGGCACGGAAGCCCGGGAGGTCCAGGTGCCCGTGGCCGCCGATCCCGACCAGGGCGGCCGGCCGGTCCTGGGTGTGCTGTTGCGGAGCTTCAAGCGTGACTTCGATCTGCCCTTCGACGTGGACATCAAGAGCGGCAACATCGGCGGCCCCTCCGCCGGGCTTGCCTTCACCTTGGGCGTGCTCGACGCACTGACGGAGGGCGAGCTGACCGGAGGTCGGCGGGTCGCGGTGACCGGCACCATCGAAATCGACGGGAGGGTCGGCGACGTCGGCGGCGTCGCCCAGAAGACCTCGGCCGTGAAGGCGGCCGGAGCCGACGTGTTCATCGTCCCGGCGGGGGAATACGAGGTCGCCCGCCAGCGGGCGGGCAAGGGTTTGACGGTGATCAAGGTGACCACGCTGCAGGAAGCGCTTGATGCGCTCGAGCGACTCGGGGGCGACCTCACCAAGCTGGGCCCGGTTGCCGCCGGAGCCGGGGGTTAACATCCGCCGGTCCTGTTCGCCGAGGCGCCGGTTGCTTCGCAACGACTGAGTTCTCATGTCCGCCTTCGCTGCGCAGTTCCAGTTCGCCGCCGCCTTCACGGTCTTCTTGGTGGCCTTGGCCGGACTTGCGCTGGTCGCTTTGCGCGAGTCACTCACGACTCGGGCCAGCGCACGCCTGGCCCTCGGCGCCGGATTCTTCGCCGTCGGGACGGGCGCCTTCCTGCAGGGTTCCCTGTTGGTGGCCGATCGCGACGACCCCCTCCTGCTCGGGCTCCGGCTGGCCGGGGTTGCGGCACTCGCAATCGGTGGGTTGCCCTGGCGGGGGAGCGGGCTTTCCCGGGCGTTGCTGTGGATCGGATGCACGGCGCTGGCGGCGGCCGTCCCCCTCGAGTACGCAGAGGCAGCCAACGCCGCCGCTTCGGTTTCGGCCGTCGGCGGCCTGCTCATCGGTGGCGCCCTCATCGGCGCCAGTCGTGTTGCCATCGCCGCCCGTGTCGCGGCCAGCGCGGCCGCAACGCTGCTCCTCGTCGTCCTCGTCCTGTCCGTGGCGCTGTCGACCGTTCTGGCCCGGACCGTGGAGGGCCAGGCACTGGCCGATCTCGATGATCGGGCGGTCACCGAGGCCGGGGCGGTCGAGGCCGAAACCCGCACCGTCATCGACGCGGCTGCCGTCGTCGCTTCGCTGCTGGCCCGCCTGCCGGAGAACCCGGACGACCTGAACAGCGCAGCCCTACTCTCCCGCATCGACTCGGTTGGTGCCACGGTGGGCCAGCGCAATGCCGTCCAGGCCGAGCTCGACCGCATCCGTCGCGACGTGTTCGACGATCTCGGGTTTATCTACGTCTCCGAAGGTCGGGCCGTGGTGGCCTCGACCGGACCGGACGCCACGGTCCTGGCCCGGGCGGCCTCGGCCCCCGTGGTGTCACAGGCATTGACCGTCGCGCCACGGACCGGGCGCGTGACGACGGCGCTCCTCGGGGGCCGAGCCGTCGTGGTTGGCGTCGCTCCGATCGACCTCGTGGCCCAGCCGATCGGCGCCGTGATCGGCGTATCCGTGCTCGACGATGCCTACCTGGAGGTGCGGGCGGGGGTGAGCGGCTCCGACACGTTGGCGCTCGTCTCGGCCGACAGCACCGTGGCCCGATCGGGGTCGTTGCCGTCGCCCGAGGCGATGCAAGGATTGGCCGGGTCGGTACTGAGGCGGGGCACCAAGGACATGGTCGTCACCGCCGACCACTTTGCGGTTGCGCAGGCCGTGCGATCGCTCGATGGCGGGCCCTCCGTGCTGGCCGTGGTCGCCTCGCGTTCGACGGATCAGGTCGCCGACGTCCGGGAGGACCTGTTCCGTACGTTCTTCGTCATCGCGTTCGGGGGCACCGTGCTGGCGCTTCTCTTGGCCGCCCTCGTCGGCGATCGCATCGGGTCGGGCATCCGCCGGCTGACCGTCTCGGCCGAGGCCATCCAGCGCGGCGAACTCGGCGTGCGGTCGGGCATGCGGAGCGGAGACGAGGTGGGCGTGCTCGGCGCCACCTTTGACTCGATGGCCGCATCGATCGAGGAGCAGACCGATGCGTTGCAGGAGGCGGCCGAGCGGGTCGAGGCGATCGTGGCGGGAATGGGCGAGGCGCTCGTCGCCCTCGACGCCGCCGGGCGCGTCACCGACTTCAACGCAGCGGCCGAAGAACTGCTCGGCATCCTTGCGTCGTCGGCCCACGGTCAGCGCGTCGGCGACGTGTTGGCCGTTCGGGCCGAGGACGGCGGCGACCTGACGGCCCGGCTGCGCGCGCTCGAGCCGGCGCGCTGGTCGGCCCTCGGCGACGTCCTCCGGCGCGACGGCACGGAGATCCCCGTGGCCCTGACGGCAGGTGCACTTCGCGGCCCGGATGGAGAGGTGGCGGGAGGCGTGGTCGTGCTCCGCAACCTGCGAGGCGAACGCGAGGTCGAGCGCATGAAGCGCCACTTCCTTTCCCGCGTCGGACACGAACTTCGCACCCCGTTGACGCCCCTCATCGGCTACTCCCAGCTGCTGGCGGGCCGCGAGCTGCCGCCGGATCGCGCTCGCACCGTCTACTCCGCGATCCTTGACTCGGCCAAGCGGCTCGAGCGGATCGTGGAGATGCTCGAGTTCTTCGCCTCGCTCGACGCGGGCCGTCAGGTGCTCAATGCCGAGCCGGTCGACGTCCGGCAGCTGCTCGATGGAGTGGTCTACCGACGGGGACCGTCGCTGGCATCGGCCGGTTCGGGGCACATCCTCGCCAAGCGCGTGGCCAAGAACACGCCCAGTGTCCTGGCCGACGGACGCTGGCTCGGCCGATCGATCGACGAACTCGTCGACAATGCCGTGAAGTTCTCGCCCAAGGGCGGCCGTGTCGTCGTGAGCGCGACGCGTCTCGAGGCCGACCCGGGAATGGTCGAAATCGCCGTGCGCGACAGCGGCGTCGGGATGTCCAAGTCCGAGGTCGAGTCGGCGTTCACGGAGTGGGCGCAGGGCGACGAGTCGGACACCCGCTCCTTCGGTGGCCTCGGCCTCGGTCTCGCTCTCGTCCAGCGCGTCGCCGAGCACCAAGGCGGACGCGTGGTGTGCAGGACAGCACCGGGAAAGGGCTCGACCTTCTCGATCGTGCTGCCGGCCATCGTTGACCAGGCGCGCACCCGGCGACGCATCCGCACCCCCCGATCACCCGCTGACGGGGTGGCAGAGCCCTAACCTCGCCGTTGATGGCTCACTTCGACAGACCGATCGACGTCGAGCCGACCCTCCAACCGGATGAGGTTTCAACCCGGTCGTTCCCGACGGCGTTCCGCGGCTTCGACCCCGTGCAGGTGCGGGCGTTTCTGGGAGCGGTGGCCGACGAGCTCCGGCGCCTGCGAGACGTCGAGTCCGAGCTTCGAAGGCAGGTGGCCGAGGTCGGCGAGGCGACGCCGGAGGCGCCTGCGCCACCCACGGCCGACGACGTTCCGGCCATCGATGGTGGCGAGATCGTGGAGCGCGCGCGGGCGGAGGCGGAGCAACTGGTCCGCGAGACCCGTGAGCGAGTGGAGCGTCTCGGCGCCGCAGCGACGGCCGAGGCGACAAGGGTGCTCGACGAGGCAAGGGTCGAAGCAGCTCGACTCCGGGCGACGGCGACCGACGACCTCAAAGGCCACTTCGAGGAGGCAGAGGCCACGGCCGTTCGGAAGATCGCCGAGGCGGAGCGGGAAGCGGCAGCCATCCGTGTCACGGCGCGGGAAGAGTCGGAGGCGACGATCGAGGCGGCGCGCGATCGCGGTCGCGAGATGGTCGCCGAAGCCCAGGCCGCCCGAGAGCGCATGTTGGCCGATCTGGCCAAGCGCAAGCGGGCCGCCCAGGCGCAACTCGACCAGCTCCGGGCCGGACGTGATCGTCTGCTCGATACCCTCAAGGTGGCTCGTCGCTCGATCGACGAGATGACCACTCGCTTCGACGCCAACGAAGGGGGCACCCCGCCCCCGTCGTCGGGCACCCCATCGGGATCGGTGTCGACGACGCCCGGTGTCACCTCGACCGAGGCCCGGCCACGGGCCGCTTCGGTCTCGACGACACCGGGCGACACCGGCGTGGCCCCCGAGCGACCCCGTCCCGTGAGGACGCGGGCCGTCGCCATCGGAGAGGCACCCCTTTCGGCGGCTCGCCCGCAGATCGCCGCCCCCTTGGCTCAGGCGGCGACCGACGCCGATCCCGGTCCCGGTCCCGTCGTCGCATCCGTCCCCGCAGAGACGCCGGCTCCCCAGCCGGCACCAGCACCGGTTCGCTCCGAAGAACGACGATCGTCGGCCCTGCGGATCTTGCGGCGGGGCAAAGCGCCGGAGGCTGCCGCACCTCGTCCGCCGCTCGTCGGAAGGGACAGTTCGAGCGAGGGCGTTCGCATCATCGGTCGGCCGGCGGCGGAAGTCGCCCGGGATCCGCATCCCGAGCCTGAGCCGGAAGTGGCGGCCATGGAGGCCATCGAGCCCGAGTCCCCGTCCGAGCCCGAGCCCGAGCCCGCGTCCGCGTCGGAGTCGGAGTCGGAGGTCCAAGCCGAACGCCCGCAAGAACCGGAGCATGCCGAGGTCGAGCCGGTCGTCGATGCATCGGCTGATCGTGAGCCGCCGGCAGCCGACCAACAACAACCCGTGTTCGACGCGCCGGATGCCCCCTTGACCCAGGAGGAGATCCGCCCCCGCATCGAAGACCTCTTCGCCCGCATCCGCGCCGACCGGGAGGCGGCGACGGCCTCGGCACGGGACGTGCTGGCGGCTGCGGAACAGCCAGTCGTGTCGAGTCCGCCAGCGTTGGTGCCAGCCCAAGCCGAGTTGGCCGCTGCGAAAGAGGCGAGGCCAGCGGAGGCGGATCGGCCGGTCGCGACGTCCGACGAGGACGAGGACCTCATGCAGCGCCGTGACGCCGTGACCGAGCCGCTGATCGGGCAGCTCACCAAGCGACTCAAGCGGGCGCTGCAGGACGAGCAGAACGCCAGCCTCGATCGGTTGCGAACGAGCCGAGGAGTGGCGACGATCGACCAGGTGCTGTCCCGTCCGGACGACCAGGCCCTGCCCTACCGCCACCTCGCGGGGCCCTTCCTCGACCAAGTGGCGCGGGCCAGTGCATCGGCATCGCCACACGGCGCCACCGCCGTCTCGACCGACGACCTGGCGGCGCAGCTGGCCGACGACCTGGCCGGCGCCGTCCGCGCTCGACTCCAGGTCGTGCTGACGACGGCCGCGTCCGATGAGGTCGAGCTCGGCGCCGTGAGCGAGCGGATCAGCGGCGTCTACCGCGACTGGAAGGTCCAGAAGGTCGAGCGTCTGGCGACCCACTATGTGATCGCCGCCCACGAACGGGGCGGATTTCTCGCCCAGCCGGAAGGCGCGCCGCTTCGGTGGCTGGTGGACGACGAGGGCCCATGCCCCGACTGCGAGGACAACGCCCTCGCCGGCCCGACGCCACGAGGCGAACCGTTCCCAACCGGACAACTGCACCCTCCCGCGCACCTGGGCTGCCGGTGCCTCTTGGTCGCCTCTCCGGCCTAGTCTCTCGGGCACTATGCGCCGCCCGCCGATCGATGTTCGCCCGACGCGTCCGCCGCGCCGGCCACAGCGGAACCGCATCGGACTGGCCGCAGTCATTGCCCTGCTCTTCTTTTTGTTGACCTCGCTGCGCGGTGTCGCGGGCTTCTTCACCGACTACCTGTGGTTCGACGAGCTCGGGTTCTCTTCGGTCTGGCGGGGTGTGCTCGGGGCCAAGATCGGGCTGAGCGTCGTCTTCACCGTCGGGTTCTTCGTCTTGTTGTGGTCCAACCTCGTCATCGCCGACCGAGTGGCCCCGAAGTTCCGCCCGACCGGTCCTGAGGACGAGATCGTCGCCCGCTATCAGGAAGTCATCGGGCCGTTCGCCAACAAGGTGCGTCTCGGTGTCGCTGCCCTCTTCGCGCTCATCGCCGGCACCGGCATGAGCGGACAGTGGCAGAACTGGATCCTGTTCCAGAACTCGGTCTCCTTCGGCACCGACGATCCGCTCTTCAAGCGCGACATCTCCTTCTTCGTCTTCCGGCTGCCGTTCATGGCGGGCGTCGTCAACTGGATCTTCGTCGCGCTGGTGCTGACCTTGATCATGACGGTGGTCGCCCACTACCTCAACGGCGGCATCCGGCTGCAGTCACCGATCTCCCGAACGACGCCGCAGGTGAAGGCCCACGTGTCGGTGCTGCTGGGCCTGTTGGCCCTCGTCAAGGCGGCCGACTACTACTTCCGCCAGTTCGAGCTCACCTTCTCCGACCGTGGCTTCGTCGAGGGCGCGTCGTACACCGACGTCAACGCCTCGCTGCCGGCCCTGCGCCTGCTCACGCTGATCATGGCGGCGGCTTTCCTTCTCTTCATCATCAACATCTGGCGCCGGGGATGGGCCCTCCCGGTGATCGCCATCCTCGTATGGGGCGTCGTCGCCGTCGCCGCCGGCGGCATCTACCCGGCCGTTGTGCAGACCTTCCAGGTCAAGCCGGCCGAGAACTCCAAGGAGCGTCCCTTCATCGAGCGCAATATCAAGGCAACGCGCGCTGCGCTCAACCTGGGTGGCGTCGAGAGCACGCCGTTCGAGTACGACACGGCACTCAACGGGGCTGACCTCGCAGCCGACGCCGACACGGTCCGCAACATCCGGCTGTGGGACCCCGACACGCTCGTCAACACCTACCGGAAGCTGCAAGAGAACAAGAGCTACTACCAGTTCGCCGACGTCGACATCGACCGTTACGACATCAACGACCAGACCCGCCAAGTCGTGCTGTCGGTGCGCGGTCTCGACCCCGGCCAGATACCCGGCAACTCGTGGGTGAACGACCACCTCCAGTACACCCATGGCTACGGCGCCGTGCTCTCGTCGGCCAATGCGGTGACTTCCCAAGGCCGCCCCGACTTCCTCCTCAGCGACCTTCCGCCCAAGGGCCCGGCAGGATCGCCCGAACTCGAGGAGCCGCGGATCTACTACTCGGAGAACCTCGGTGGCTACTCGATCGTGAACTCCAAACAGGCCGAGATCGATTTCCAGACGCCGGACGGCGAGAACCAGACGTCGAAATACGAAGGCGAGGGAGGTGTTCCGCTGACCTCGCGGGTGCGCAAGGCGGCCTTCGCCCTTCGGTTCGCCGACCAGAACCTGCTGGTCTCCTCCCAGCTCGGAGAGAAGTCGCGCATCATCTTCAACCGTGACGTCCGAGCTCGGGTCGCCGCCGCCGCCCCCTTCCTTGCCTACGACTCCGATCCGTACCCCGTGGTCGTCGACGGTCGGGTCACCTACGTGCTCGACGCCTATACGACCACCAACCGCTACCCCTACGGTCAGCATGCCGAGACGAGCGGATTGCGCGCCGGCTCGGGACTGTTGAACCGACGCTTCAACTACGTGCGCAACTCGGTGAAGGCGACGGTGGACGCCTACACGGGTGAGACGACCTTCTACGTATTCGACGACACCGATCCGCTCGTGCAGGCGTACGCCAAGGCCTTCCCGGACCTCTTCACCGACGGCGACAAGCTCCCCGACGAGTTGCGGTCCCACCTGCGCTACCCGGAAGATCTCTTCCGAGTCCAGGCCAACATGTTCGGCGGGTACCACGTCGTCGATCCCGATTCCTTCTACAGCGGCACCGACGAGTGGGACATCGCCCAGGACCCAGGCACCGGTCGGGTGTCGGCGCAGCTCCGCACCACGGCCACCACCCCGCCGTCCGGTACCGGCGGCACCGGCAATGGCGTCGGCACCGCGCTGTTGACGGCCAACAAGTTGCAGCGCATCGACCCCACCTACCTCCTGCTCCGCCTCCCCGGCGAGGAGCGAGTGGGCTTCACGATCCTCCAGCCGTTCGTACAGTCCTCGACCGACGATCGCCAGATCAACCTGACGGCGTTCCTGACGGCCAAGTCCGATGGCGCCGACTACGGCAAGCTCAAAGCGTTCGTCCTCCCGCGCGGTCAGCAGGTCGACGGACCGCTAGTGGTCAACAACGCCATCCAGTCCGAGCCCGACATCTCCCGGGAGCTCACCCAGCTCAATCAGCAGGGCTCGCAGGCGCTCCTCGGGCAGGTGCAGCTCGTGCCCATCGGCAACTCGCTCCTCTACGTGCGTCCGCTCTACGTGACGTCCGAACAGACGCAGCTGCCGGAGGTCAAGCGAGTGATCGTGGTGTTCAACGGCAAGGCCGTGATGCGTACCACGTTGCAGGAGGCCCTCATCGGCCACTTCGGCTCGGCACCGGCGACCCTGGAGGAGGGCACCGAGGGAACGGTTCCGGGCGCCGGCGCCTCGCCGACCACTCCGACCGATCCCGGGGCGACGCCGGTGGCTCCGAACGTCGCCGCATTGCTGGCCCGAGCCCAAGCGGCCTTCGAGGCGGGGGAGGCGGCACTGCGCAGTGGTGACCTGTCCGCCTACCAAGCCAAGAACAAGGAAGGCGCCGACCTCATCGCCCAGGCGCAACGGGCCCTGACGGCCGCCGGCTCCGCCCCATCGACACCGCCGACTTCCACATCGACCACCGAAGCGCCGGCCTCTGCCTGAATCCGGCCCCGAGGCGTCTGCTATCTTCGTCCCCACGCCGCGGGGTGGAGCAGTCTGGTAGCTCGTCGGGCTCATAACCCGAAGGTCGCAGGTTCAAATCCTGCCCCCGCCACCATCAAACATGCAGGTCAGGGGCCCTTTCCGGAATCGGGGAGGGCCTCCTTGCTGCCCCCGGATGGCCCGCTTG